>CAYIQY010000001.1:0-50971 GCA_964365665.1 uncultured Candidatus Saccharibacteria bacterium
CGCAAGCGGTTCTACGGCAAGAAGTTGGAAGCCGCGAACGCCGCGTACCAGAAGGTGTCGCACGAACTGACGCTGGACGCCGAGTACAGGTGGGAAACCTCCGCCATTGAGGTGGCCAAGCGCTACATCGAGAGCAGCCCGCCCGACGTGTCCGACGACATGAAGGAGCGAGCGTTGGCGCAAATCCGAGCGCACTATATCATGTACCGCGTTGGCTCTGCGATGCAAGCCCTGCACCGCGAGGTCATCACTCTGGAGGCAAAGAGCTCGACGCTCAAGCCAGAGGCGGCCGTCACCCATCTGGCCGCAATGCGTGATGTGAACCTCAACCAGATGCGTCGGATGCTCCAGGATGTGTTCAGCGAAGATCACCTGATCGTCGAGCCATTTCCCGCACACTGACCAGTCCGGGCTGCCCGCCCCCACCCAAGCTCTTCCTTATACGGAAGATGTCTCAGGAGGGGGCATTTTTCGTTTTTGCGGATGGCGTAGTGCTATAATTAAAGCATGATTAACTATCCCGAATGGTTACCCTTTGTCCTGATCCCTCTACTCATCTGGACGCTGTTTTGGAAAGGTTTGGCACTATGGCATGCCGCCCGTCGCGGCAGTACGTTCTGGTTCATCATTCTGTTAGTGATCAATACAGCCGGCATACTAGAGATTATCTATTTGATTGTTACTGGCAAATTGAAAACGGACGAGCTGTTTAAAAAGTAATTAGCCGTATATGAAGCGATATCTAAAACCCAAACACACTACCTATGTCATGGCGTTTTTTATGGCGCTGGCCATGAGCTGTATTATGTCATTAGTTCTGACAATTTTTCGGCTTGGTTTTAGCTGGCATTCACTGTTGGTATGGCCCGCCAGCTGGTTATTAGGATTTATAGTCGGCTTCCCGGTTGCGTTAGTTGTCGCGCCGATCGCGCTCAAACTAGCGCGTCGGGTGACGGGCGTGTAAACCCTATCTTTTGATAGTTTGTCCAGTCGGTTTTACTTCTCTGCTGGTTTCGACTGCTTCAGGAAGTTCTTGTCGAAGTAAAATAACAGTTTTGCTAGATCTTGCAGTGTGCTTACAAATATCATCCAGGACATGTCGCGAAATGAGTCGAAATACATTTGTGAAAGTTTATCTGTTTTCTCATTTCCAACATGAAATAATTCACCATTATTCCATAGATCGATCTGCTCGCGTAGAGACAAGTCCTTCCCGTCCATGTTGAGCGCTACACCGTGGGGTGCAGATTTGGTCTTTTTATCCCCGACTGCTCGTCTCCATGCATCGTAGAATTCATTTAATTTGTCGATATCTACATCGGGTTTTTCGCGCAGCTCGTTTACTAATGCGCGCATGATTAACGGAGAGCCTGGAGCGATAAAGTGACGAATGTCAAGCGCTGCTGATTTTATCGCCTCTCGCGACGGTATTGATGTAAAAGTCGTTTTTTCTCCATCCTTATTCCATGTCGATGTGTATTTTATGCTGACAAACAAACCTTCATTATTTCTGAGTTCGTCAATCTTTCGGCGAGCAAGTTCAGCTTTTTTCATAGCTTTATCTTATCATCGTTACAAATCTCACTGACAGAGAACGGTTATGGGTATCAAGCTACCGGTGCGTGCGTTGTGCTTCATATATCCCGGGGTTTAACCCTGTAACCCCTGTAACCAACCCTGTAATCCCTGCGGAACGAACAAAAGGTCGCCGCTTCGGCGCGACCTTGTTTAATTAGAGGATAAGTGCATTTATTTGTCAGTATTTTAAAATTACATTTGCAACCATATCATGGCCGAAGGCAATTGCATGTGGTGATGAAATTGTAACAGATGACGGGTGAGCCGCTGTGTTACGTTCACCTAGACGCGTGTCTAACATTTTTCTGATACTGTTAGATACCACACTAGCGGAACGGAGCAATTCAATGAGTATTGATTCTTTTAGATCCGTGAAGTCGTCAATGTGCCGAATGGTAAGTGTATTAACTCGACGATCGGGGTGTCTACCAATAGCTGCATTAAAGTCGCCTAAGTAATGTGTTAGGGTATAGTTTTCAAGATGATAGAGAGCAACGATCCATATCAAAATAATCATTGCTCGGTTTGATCCAGATTGGTAGCATCGCATCGCTTCTTCTAGGAGTACTTTCTCGTTATTGTCAGTAACTTGAGCAATTAATACTGCCAGGTCGTCGTCAAATTGTTTAAGTTCTGGAATTTTCTCCAATTCCTTTTTAATTTGACCATGCATTTTGCCGTTAAGCTCGTAACCCCGCCCCTTTGCTTTAACAAATCGGCCCTTGCCTCCACGTATTTTTGATTCTTCGGCGAGAAAGGGAGAAATTCGCGGTGTGCTACGCTTTAAGTCTTTAGCAAAAACCCCTTCAAGCTCGCTCGTTGAAAAAGGGCTAATGCCATTTTCGGTAAGGTAGTATGCAATATATGTTATTTGCTCTTTGTCGGCAAGGTCGTAAAACTCAGGAATCCTCGCGACAAACTCAGTAACGGATGCGACACTAGCCATTTTGGTGGGTCGGTTTCTGTTTAGAAGGTAGAGCACTAAGGTACTGCAGACCCTCGTCAGTAATACGCATTTTACCAGTTAATGTTGATTGATTTGCGAACTCTTTATCGCGCAGTCTTTGATAATGTACGGACACGTGATTATTGGCTATGCCTGATCCAAGCGTGTCTGTAATCCACACGATATCACTGCCAACTAGGCCATCCATTCTTAGTTCTTTTGCGAGCGCTAATGTCCATAGCAGTTTATCTTGTGGGCTTTTAAGCTTTACATATGCGATACCATCAGTAAGTTTACTCGGTAGATCGATGGTTTTTAATGCGTCGGGGACTTCTATTTTTTTTGAACGTTTAGCTACTGCTTTCTTTTGAGTCTGCTTGATTGGAGGCACGGTAATACCTGGTGTCAGAGCAGTTCCCGACTTTAAGGGTATAGAGAGTTGTGGCTGGAATTCCGTGAAGTGCTTTTCTACAAATTCTTCACTGCCCTCGACTTCAAAGACACCTTTCGATAAATCGATCGTAATCCTCGCCATGATTATTTCGCCTCCGATTTAACTGGCGGTTCGTATACTTCATGCCAACCATATGCAAGCTGGTATTCACCTGTTTTAGGGCTATTGACCCAGCCCTTTGTCTTGGATGTGGTCGGATACTTCCCATTAAACTTAGAACCGAGAAGGGAGCTAGCTGTCATTTTGTCCCACATCTGTCGGATCTCTGCGAGAGAGATATTCGTATCGAGGTTGCCTTTTGCTAGGTATGCAACAATGAGCACAAACTTCTTCTCGGGTGATTTACCTTGTGCGTAGCGGCTTACGAATGCTCGTTCATTGAGGCTCCAGTCTAGTTGGCCAGTCGCAGGGCCATCAGTAGGCGGTGTTTTGGGCACATCATTTAGCAACATTACTTCGAGAGTCGCAACTCGTTTTTCTAGCGCGATATATTCATCACTTGCCATCTTCATACTCCTTTAATACCTCTTTTAAAAAGTCTTCGCCATCGCGCGTCAGATCGTATAAGTTACTAGATTCAGGGTCACGCACCAAGCCCTCTGTAATGGCACGTTCTAGTTGCTTCGGATCACATTTCCTAGAGAATTTCGCGCTTATCCACTGTTCTTTGATTCGCGGAAAATTTATTGGTGGCTGTCCTAGAATAACTTCATTATAGCCAATAATGAGCGCAACCTTTTTTTGTCCACTGGTGAGGAGACGGCTATGTGAAAGTTGTGACAGTGCAATTGGTTTGCGCGAAGTTACTGGTTTCGGGGTAGTACCACTTCCGAACACGGCAGCTTCAAGCCGCAGTAAGCGTGTTTCGATATCAGTGTTCATTATTTACCAAATCCTTCCTTAACCACTGCTTGACCGGTCATTGTTAAGCACCATGTTTTCTTGCCGTCACGCTCGCCGACAGGCATTATCTGACCCTTTTGGACGCATTTTCCAATTTTATCGCTAATATTTGATGGCACTTTTAACCGGCTATCAATGAATACCTGTCGTAATTCGTCAGAGGTAAAATCTGCTTGCGACCGGTAAACCTCTAGGTAGTTGGCGAGAACAAGTGTTCGCTGATTATCGTCAGATGGTTTTTTCTCCAGAACGTATTCTGTAATTGAAAGCGAACGTGGTGGTGCTTGAGGAATAGCGGAGGGCTGATTCATATTGTTGCTACCAGTTAGTAATTTTTCAATTGTTTCGAGCCGCACGTCGATTGCGTCAAGGCGAGTTATGATGTCGTTATCCATTGTTATTCTCCAACCTTAATCTTTTCATCCAGGCCATCTAATAGGTAGTTGGGAACGTAATACTTCTTGCCACTATCTTTTTTAATATCGCGCGTTTTTTCCAGTAGTCGTTTAAGGCTTGTTTTGGCGCTGCCCGCGGCCATAATATCTAATGCAATAATTTCTGATGGCGACATAGCCTCTGGAATATTATCGAACAGTAAGTGGCGCGCCTTTTGTGCCACAAGCACAACAAGAATTTTCGCAGAATTTCCTAATTTATAGAATTCTGGCCGGAACGTCACCGTTCCCTCTTTTGAGAAGACGACGTATGTTTTCAGGAGATTCGTTAGACGACCACGGTCAATTTCCTCGGTGCTCTCTGCTATGAGATTCTGTAGTGGATCGGTAGCTGATGTCCCCATAATATTTTCCTCCTTCTGGTTAACTTAAGTGTAATGATGATATCAAATACTGTCAAGTATTTTCTGATTTTATCTGCCAAGAATTTCTTAGCGAGGTATTTTCCGCACTATGCTTATGATTTATGCACCTAAAATCTTGACATATATGATGTATGCCAATTATTTAATATTAAAATATTAGCAAGTTTTCATTTTACAGATAAAAAAACTATATAATATCTACACATTAAAAAATGAGTATTTCATTATATTGTCAAGGATCTAGTTATTAAAAAGCTACAACTCTTTAAATATTAAGTGTAAGAACCAAAATAGAATAGACCTATTGTTCTTCTGTCGTGTTACAGATATATAGATAAAGGAAAGATTTACTTGATTTAACTAGAATGAGCAACATGCATATCAATATCACAGAAGCTGAAAATCATATTTGAGTTGATTCGTCGATTGATATCATAAACATTTTTTAATATGCTTATACTTAACATTAATCTCTAATCCCCTAGTTGAGCTAGTAATTTTGATTGAAAATCTAGAGCAAAATCTTCCTGGCCGCGTGGGTCGGAGTTGTAGAATTTCAAACCTAGTGGCTTGATCTCTTTGTAGCCGTGTTTGCTGATTTCTTGTAAATACTCTTTATAGTTGCGTTTATCACCTTCTTCGGTATCAAATACTATTTCGCTATTCTCAGCAAGGCTTATGAGAGCTTCTTCCTTCCAGGCGTCGTGTTCAAGCAAATGACCGCCCTTGGGTTCTATTAAGCACTGGTAGTACATTTCGCCATTCTTTACGTCATTGATTATAAGCATATAATCAGGGCTAAACCTGCGTCCGTCTTGCGGGCTAAACAGCCAATAGTCTAATTCGTTACGTATTAGGTAAATCTCAGAACCTTCATACTTAGCCTTTAAGTCGTCAATCTGGCTCGCGATGTACTTCACGAACCGCTTTTCTTCACTTGTGCCGTAGTTTTCACTGTAAGCGTACCAGTCAGCTGTTTCAACATCGTACTGAAGTTCAGGGTTGTCATGGTCGCTTTGTGCTTTGGCGCGTTCATCGTTGCTCATAAACACCTTTTCGCCAGTAGCAGGGTTTTCAACCGGGAACGACATCAGGTAGATATTCTTTTCCTTGCCAAAAACGGCAGATAATGACACTGGTCGGAATTTATTACTACCTGTAATTAGTGGCATATTTAGGTCAATCGTCTTCCGTACCTCAGGTAATATTACACCAACAAGTAATTGTAACTTCTCTGTAGGGTTCAGCTGACTTATGCTTTTACCTTCTTCGTACGTATATTTGATTTTGTATAGAGGCAGATACTTTTCAATCAGTTCATCAACTGTGCTTATACCCTTGATGTGCTCACGTAGGTTATTGAAGCGGAAGAAGTTACCTTCAGCCGATACTAATGCTTTTCGTATGACAGGCATTGGGAAGTATTCTTCGGTGACGCTTATTTCGTCTACCTTATAGCCGCCAGTAGTCTGGTTCTGCTCAAAGTCAGACAAGCCGGCAGCACGAAGGTTATATAGACCAGCCTTGATTATCTGATTGAAGGTTGTGTTAACTTCGTCGTCGGTAGTTTTGGTTCGTTTGGTGGTATGGTTCACTAGTACGAAGCCTTTTTTGTAAGTATCGCTTTCAAGGAATTTCTGCTTCATCGTGATGGTCTTCTTTTCAATACCTTCGCTGATGATACCTTCGCCCAGCAAATCACGTTGAAGGTTCTCTAGGAACGTACCCGTCTTCACAAAGTGGTAGACAAAGGTTTCTAGCACTCGCCCCCTGTCATACGGGTCGTTATCAAACTTCCGCTTGTACTTATCAAACTCAAGCCCACGACCACCAAAGAGGTCAATGGTTGAACTATCTTCATCTCGTTTGTATGAGCGTGGCAACTCGTATGGGTTGTACCTTGCTCCACGACCAATCAGCTGTATGTCTTGCAACGATACTTTTTTGGCTTCAGATATGTCGAAGTGAATAATGTCGTACAGCCCAAGTACGTCCCAACCCTCGTTCAACGCATTAACCGAAAAGATTGCACGGATTGAATTTCGTGGCGTGTCTAGTTGTGTGAGCAGTTCGGCTTTTTCTTTTTTCTGACTGTTGTATATCAGCGTATTATCGTGGGCAAAACTAGTTCGTATCTCTGCCGTAAACGCCCTTAGTCCGTCTAGGTCGCCCTGTGATACCAGCCCAGCTTTGGGCGTTCTGAGCCACGCAAACATATCTGCCAGTATCTCGTGTTCACGGTTTTTGTTCTCGCGGCTCAGTTCGTGCAGACGGCTCAAGTCCTCTGGTCGTAGTGAGCCGATCACACTATCGAAGAACTTGCGGTCTTCTTCACTCTGAGCAATTTTAACCGACTTTATTAGCACGATAGGGCTTATAGAAACGTTCATCTCATGTTCTGCCAGCAGACGGCGATACTCGCTGAGGGCAACAGCATTCACTATCAGTAGACGTTTCTGGTCTTCTGTGTGCACCTCTTGGTTAAACAGGAATTTCACGTCCTTGCTGTACCCGTCTTTATTGAACTCTAGGAAGTCGTAGCGATGAACCAACTTGTCGGTGTACTTAGTGTGAATAGCCTCGTTTGCTAGGTCTACTGTGGCTGTGAACTCAAGGAGTATATTTTCCTCTCGTGCTTTGATAGCCGACATTACGGCTGTTTCCCAGTTCAGTATCTCCTCTTGGTCTTTTTTGTTCTTACTACGGGTGTCTACGTTCAGCCTATGGGCTTCATCAGCTATAATAACCATGTTATTGTTCACAAAGTCCTCAGCTGTCAGTCCGTTCTCGCGGTCTTCTCTGAGGCGGTTATATAGCAGTGAGGTACTAAAGAACATGAAGTTGATACTATTGCGTCCAGCGTCAGCCACGCTACCAACAGATTTTACGTCCACATTCTGCCCGTTTATCTTGATACCCTTCGGATTGAACAGGTACTTTTCAAACTTGTAGTCCGTGAAGTTCCTTACGGCTTGGTCTTTTATCTGTATTTGGTGTACTAGGAACAAGAAGTTGCGATAACCCTTTTCGTACAGATACAACACCACAGCAGCCATCACGAGGGTTTTACCCGTACCAGTTGCCATATTGAACAGCAGGTGTTTGGCACTAGCCCTGTCATGGTTATACAACCATATGAAGTGCTTTAGGGCCGTCTGCTGATATTCACGTAGTTGCTTGGTCGGGTGTAGGTTGTCTGTGATGTACTCTGGCACAGTGTAGGACTTCGCCCACGCTTGATAGTCAGGGTTGTTCTCTATCTTGTTGAACAGGAAGTCAGCAAGGGTTTCGCTAATTTTAGTTTTCTGTCGCGCCATAGAACTTGTCCGTTAAAGCTTTTTCATCTTCTGATACCTTGTGTCGTGCGTCGCTCATATCTGCGTAATTGAGGTACAATTGGTTTTCGTCCAGTACATCTGCCAGAGCCTCTTTGCGACCATCTAGGTCTAATTTGCGGAAGTCCTCGTCCTTTTCAAAGGCGTGACGGTCAAACCAGAACTTCAAGAAGGCGTTGTTACGCATATCTACATACAGGTCTTCTAGCTCGCTCAGGCTTGTGGCTTCCATAATGCGTTCAACGTATTCTTGGTTGTACTTCTTGAGTTCAAAGTATACGAACGAACCGCCGCCGTTCCAGCCAACGTGGGTGCTTATACCGCCCTGTTCGCCAGCAACAACTTTTTTCAAGCGTTCCTTCGCCACTTCCTCAATATAGTCCATCTGCTCAATGCCAACCCAACGGCGATTCATCTTGTGAGCTACTGCTGAGGTAGTGCCAGAGCCAAGATGATAGTCTAGTACAATATCACCTTCGCTAGAGCCCAGGGAGATTATCGTTTCTAGTAAGCCCTCTGGCTTTGGAAAATCAAATATCTTCTTGTTGCTAAAAAGTGCTTTTATCTCAAGCGTTCCTCTGTCCGATAGCACTTCCTTGTTGTTCCAAATACTTGAGCGTGAACTTGTTTTTTCACGATACTTCTTGACGATTTGGTAGCCATTCTTTGCTTCCTTACCGAATATTATCTTATTGAGTTTTGGGCCAGCTGTTTCTTTGCTTTGTCGCCAGACTGTCTGTATGTCGCCAGACTTTTGCGGAATCACCTCAATCCAGCCATGTTGCGGTTCAAGGCTCAACTCATAAAGACCATTTTCGTCTTTGTTATTTGGGTTCAAGTAAAAGGGGTAAAACAAGTTGGGACGATTATCGACGTTGAAACTGGCGTTCCTATTGCGAAGTTCATAAAGGTCAAAACCACCCTCGCTATCGCTGTGCTTGAACTGCTTATCGTCATCAACTGCTTGGTGTAGTTCATATTCTGCAGTCTTAGAGTACATCAAGATAAACTCGTGTGTTTTTGATAAGGCTTCATAACTTCTGGTACGAGCGTCGGTTGCAACAGTTACAGTAGAGACAAAGTTTGAAGGCTGAAAAACCTCGTCCATAAGTACCTTGAGGTATGCCTGTTCATTATCATCGCAACTAACAAAAATAACGCCATCCTCAGTCAGTAACTCACGAGCAACTTCTAAGCGGTTCTTCATGAACGCTAACCACGCCGAGTGATTGAAGCTGTCATTGTAGCGAAAACCATCGTTACCCGTATTATAAGGTGGGTCAATGTAGATAAGCTTTACCTGACCAGCCAGACGCTCTCGCAAAGTATAAAGCGCCAGTAGGTTATTGCCTTTGATGAGCAGGTTCTGGCTGAGGTTGCCTTCGCCATCAAAGAACTGAACATCATTGCTCGCAGTCAGCGACCTCTCACCCTCTTTATCAACGTAACTAAAGTCTGTCAGTACCTTCGGTTCTTCTAGGGTGTCTATATCCTTGCTATCAACCTCTAGGTGTAGGAAGCGTTCTTCACGTCCGACATCTTCCTTGCTCATGCCAGCTTCAAGAATAGTGTCCTTGAAAGGAAAGTTTAGCACTACTCCAGTATCATTTTTGATAAAACCACCATTACTATACAGCCCAATTTTGTTGCTGTATTTTGTGTATCGGCCTTTTCGTAATGAGTTATCAGACATTCATCGCCTCTCGTATAATTATGAGTATTAAGCTGTATTAAATTATACCCTTTTCGCCTCTGTTTTGGTATCCTTTGCTTCATAAAAGAGAACGACCTCGTCTGTATGGTGGCAGACGAGGTCGTGGCGGGTGTTGTCTTGACTAGCGCTAGCGAGTCAGCCAGATGCCGAGCAGCCCGAAGGCGAATCCGACAAGCGCGATGCCGTCGCTCACGTTGTGCCCGAACGGATCCGTGAATGCGACGAACGTGCAGACGACTGACAGGACAACGGTCAAGAATGCTTTTGTCCCAGTGGACATTTCATTCACCCTTTCCAAGGTGCGGGCTCCTGGACGATCCAAGACGCCTTGTATTATAAATTATAACATAAGTACTATTATAAGTCAATATACACCCTATTCACCCCCGTTATACCAGCGAAAATATTTTCATCAAGGCCTCATCTGATTTTATATATATTTCATCATTGCGCTTATGTAATGAAAGTTGTATGATTACCGCATGACCACCGAGTCAGGTATGTGGCAAAACCACCCACTACCTCAAGAAACAAAAACATACGAAACCGCACAAGAAGAGGATGTAAAACGCGTGCTTCAGCTGGGCAAGATCTTTGGGAAGATGCTGAAAGTGGCAACCGGTCCTCGTGGATTGCCGCAGATCAGGGGCAATAGTGATGAGTTCGATCTGGATACTATACTTGTCCCGAGCAAACATAAGGCGGGATACGCACGTACGGCACTATTCAAAGATGGTTTATGGCTAAGAGCGACAACCGGCGACGATGATGATTTGACCCACTCTCTTCATACTCTGATGATCCGTAAGCACGATATTGATAATGAAAGACCGGATACGTATCAAATAACCAGACTAAATATGGGCGGTGATTCCGACCCTGTCGATAGATATATGGAAGGCGTGGATCAAATAGCGACTAGAGTGGACGATATGTATGAATTCGGCAAAATAGTACACTCGTTTGAGCTAGAGGCTGCAAGCCGCTGGCCGCGGGCGCTCTCGCTTGGTGAATTGACCTTTGCCCGCATTGCATTAGACAAATCTTAGACATACGAACTCAGGGGACTTTAAGAGTTATAATAGATGCAGGCAATCCAACCGGATTGTCTCGTACGGTATAGGAGTTAACAATGAAAGCACTGAGGGCAATAGTATTTGCCATCGCGATTGTGCTCGGTATGCTGGTGCTTCCTGCGCCTGCAGCAAGTGCCCAGGTCTGTCCGCCACCTCCAGCAAGTAGTGGCAGTGTCGCCCCGGGTTCGATGCAGGCCAGTGGTGTCAATGCGGGCAATGTGATCGACACGGTGCCCCAGTACCTCGAATGGGTCGTCCAGGACGCAGACCGCGTGTGGACGGACTGGTTCAAGCGCAATGGCATGTGCGAGCCGGAGGTCGGCTACGCACTCGTCGGCACCACCATGTCATCGTGGACGTCGAACTGCAAGATGCCCGATGGCTCGACACTCTATGTGACGCCGGACTACCCCAACGCGTTTTACTGTCCGGTCGACGACACAACGGGGGCCAATGGCCATGTCTACGCCGGAACTGTCATCTTGCCGGTGACTACCTTTTACAAGATGTGGTTTGGTGACATCTTCGGCAAGAACAGCGGTGTCATGGGCGATTTTGCCGCCGGTGCGATCGTGGCGCATGAGTTCGGCCACAGCGTGCAGGACGAAATGTCCCAGCAACTAGGCTGGGCAGCACCGAAAGGGAAAAACAAGGAGCTGATCGCCGATTGCTATTCCGGCGTGTGGACATGGTCTATCAACCAACGAGGTCAATTGGAGCAAGGCGACCTCGACGAGATCGCTGCTGCGCTCAACTTGATGGGAGATGCCGAGATCACAGACAATGATCATGGCACCGTCCAAGAGCGAATTACGGCGGTCAATGTCGGCATGCAGAATGGCGACCCCATGAACTGCGTCTCTGCCTACTGGCGCTAACCCTTCTACCCCTACGCACACCTCCTGTCAGGCACCATCTATATAGATATATGGAATGTCCTGGCAGGAGGATATTTCATTTATGGACAATCTAATTAAAACCTTCGATATTAAGTTCGACGCCTGACATGACATTTGCGAATTCATTATCGGCCAACATAACACAGCTGTTGTACGCGTGACGAGCAATGCCCGCACCGACTTTGAAATACTTTGGCTTGGTTTCGTCATCGTAAAGGTCGGCTAGTAACTCGTCGGCTAGGCGTTTGAGCCTATTCGGCGGCAAATCTTCGTCCAGCGTGTCAGGAACTGGCGGACAATCCATACCATGTTCGTATGTACGTAACCCAAGTTCAGTCACCTTTTGGGCGAATACCTGAGGGTATGAACAATTCACTGCCAGCGTGTCCGCAACATGGACAACCATTCTGTCGTCGAAATCATCCGGCATTGATTTGTGACTGGCGGCCAGGCCAAAAATGAGGCCGTCTTGGAATGGACCGGCATTCCAAAAAAGTTCAGCCGGTGCTATATCAACAGATATACCCATTGCAACCATTGATTGTCCGAAATGCGGGGACATGAGCACTCGTTTATGATGGCCGATAGTAAAGCCTGCCGTCATATGTGCTTGCGACCCCTCGTACTGGTCACGTAAATGACTGATATATGCATGTGGTGACGGTGAATCCAGATCAAGATAATCGTCCCGCATTGCACGGACGGCTTTTTCGGTATCAGCAACCGCCTTTTCGTATCTGAACGGACCTAATGGCATATGTTAGTAATAGTACAGAACATCACTATTGGCAAGCACAGGTGTTATGGCAGTTGATCAGCAATCAAATATATGATATAATAATAATTAACCTCCACCAAGGAGCACATTTCGTCTATGGAAGGAGTGAAATGCAATCTCTCGCCGAGCAGGTCGCAGACCAGCGCAGTGAAGCAGAACGATTGTTTACCGCATTTAAGGCAGCGTCGAGTTACCAGCGTGTCATTCGCAAGGATGAGGACATTGTGGTGTATACCATCGCTATTAAAGTGATTCTGAAGAACGTCGATGCCAGAGTGTCCGATGGGCAATATGCGGATGCCCACGACATGCTGGGTGATCTGCTGGACAGCTTGTACGAAAAGTGCAAAGAGCTTCCCCTACCCTTCCTGTCCGCCTAATCCCGTTGCAGTGCCTATGAAAAGGCCCCGGCAACGGGGCTTTTCATTTTTATGCAGCTAACTGAAGCTGATATGCGACTCGGGCACCCATAATTCGCGCAAAAACCTGAGTGGATGCAGCGCGCTGAGGCGGGATCGTGTCGTAGATGACACCATACGTATTCGGTAGCGTATCACCCCATGTTTCATACATAGCCGCCAGATCAAATGTGACAGTTGGACTCCCTTGTTGTCTGGCCGTTTCCTCTAACTCGTGAATCTCTCCACTTGTTGTGAAGCCACCGTCAGGCAAGGCAACGACTTGGTTCAGCCCGCTATAGGTCGAGGCTGCAAAATCACCGATCAACACTTCGTTTACCTGGCGGGTTGCAGTGACGATATCATACGCCGGAGCAACAACTGCTTTTTTGCCGATTTGCGGGTTTGCTCGGACTGATGCGGTTATAAGTTCAAGCGCGGCGAATCCTTCTTTGAATGAGCTAAATTCGTCCTCCGTATATTTGACGGGTATGTCTAATAGTTTCAGCGCATGATGAGCCATAAGGTGTAGCTGCCTTTGGTTATCTTCGAGGAATTTTCCTTGAGCATCGACGCCAGCATCCATCGATAGCATCGTCCTGAGTAAATCCGCGTTGCCTTCCAAAAGATCGACGCTTGGAAAGTTTTCTTGAGGGATAATTGGCATCCCGTGTATTACCTTTGATGAGGGAGTAAAGGGAGCATTTCTTTCTGTATTGAACGCCATAGGGTAACCTCATATAAATTTATTAAGGTAACTATACACTCTAGTATAAGAAATTGCAAAAAAATGCAGAAAGCTCCGTGACATCAGTCGCGGAGCTTTCTGGGCTAGCGGTGTTGATGTCACGGAGCTTGGACGGGTGGCATCTTCGATCCCATCGGGATCAGTAGACTGACCCACCCTGCGAAGATGATGCCAAATCCCCAGGTAGGCGATGCGTTCCACAGAATGGCTGCGCCGCCTACGTTGCCACCGATGAAGGTGGTGGCAACGGTGCCTATTAGGAGTCGCCGATGGGACTTCGTGGTTTCGGGCATTGCAATTCCCTTTCGAAAGGAGCGGACACTTCTGGACTGACGAGTACAGATTGTCAGATGTATTAATTAGACCACTTATATCAAAAAATATCAATAGTAAACAACGAAACGCTTTTGGTATACTGGTATCAGTAACTAACAAAGGTGGAAATTATGTCAAAAGATAAAGGCCGTAAAGAAACTAAAAAGAAGAAAAAAGAAAAAGTAGCAGCATAAGTAAAGAGCGGGTTCTGCCCCGCTCTTTTTATAGCTCTAAAGGCTCTGTAGGAATATAATGGTAGTATGAGCACACTAAAGACACAGAAGAATGATGCGAGCGTCACTGATTTTATAGACGCCGTTTCGGGTGAGACAAAAAGGAAAGATAGTTATGCGCTGCTAGAAATGTTTACGCGGATAACTGGCGAACAACCAAAAATGTGGGGATCAAGCATTATCGGATTCGGTCAATACCACTACAAATCTGATAGAAGCACACAAGAGGGCGATTGGCCGTTGACGGCATTTTCACCGCGCAAGCAAAACCTCACACTTTATATTATGTTGGGATTCGATGATTACTCTGACCTGCTAGCTGACCTTGGCAAGCACAAAACGAGTGTCGGATGTCTATATATTAATAAGCTGTCGGATGTCGATCGGGGCGTATTAGAAAAGCTTATTGACAAGTCATATGAGCAAATGAAGAAGAAATATCTTTAAGGGCGGAGGAATTCGCTACATGCTTCCTGGCTGAACATGCAGGTCTAGTAGCGCATTTACCTCACTGCTTATGGCCTTAATGCGCCAGCAAAGACTTGCCAGGCTAAAGCGCTCTTGGCCACCAGGCTTAGAATGACGTAAACCTTTTCACCGTAGAGATAATCACGCCATTTGCCAACCTTTTTGTACTGCAAGATCATATTGACCGCAAAGCAATTAAAAAAGAGGAAGATACTGGCATAAATATAGTAAACGAAAGTTGGGATATCGCCGGATCCATAAGATTCGCCCGCCCAGAAGTAGATACCGATAACTACCCATGGCAAAATACCAGCCATCGCGCCGACATTATATGCAAGCCAACTAACCTTTGCGCGTCCCTGGTTATAGATTTCCATCGCCAGACCCATGAGGTTCATGATAGCCGTCAAGCCAAATATCATTACCAGCGAACCAAGATCGTAAATCCCTGATAGCAGTGCGATACCGATCATCATAGTACTGGCACTTAACGCATACTCGATCCACCGCACTTTATTGATACCGTGTTTTAAATTAGCTTCATAACGTCGACGGTATATGGTAGCCACAAACAAATGCGCGATAGCGCTAAGCAGGAAAAAGACAATGACAATATACGCTAGGTTAATATCGAATATATTGTGGCTTGCCGATACTAAAACGGGCTTATCTAATGTTGACGATGCGTCAAGTGTCAGATGGTTGACTGTTACGGCCCATATACCGCGACTCGGATCACTCAAAATGAAAACAGCCAGGGCCTGCAACGCATGCAGCCCCGCCATAATCAGGTTGAACCTTACTAAACTTTTGGTTGTTATTTTGTTACTCATAGTAAAATCACGAAATTACTACGATTTTTTAGAAGAACTGCCGAGCATCTTAACCATACTGTATATGCAGTAAAGAGACGCCATACCGACAACGGCGTATATTACGCGCGATACAATTGATCCTGTCCCAAAAAGTGAATCAACAAGGTTGTAATCAACCCAGCCAACGAGACCCCAGTTAAATCCTCCGATAATAAGTAAAAGCATGGCTACTTTGTCTAAAGTGTTCATTTTCATAAGGATTCCTCGACTATTGTTGGTAGGCTAAGCATAAGCTTATTGTTTATGAATAGCAAACTTACCTGGCTGGCAGTCCCGTTCGAATCCCGGCCGACTCAAGACTATGAAAAAAGCCCTAGATCTAAAGACCTACGACTTTTTTCATGGCTGGGGCGGAGGGATTCGAACCCCCGAATGTCGGCACCAAAAGCCGATGCCTTACCACTTGGCGACGCCCCAATAGCACGTGTTATTATATCATGATTTTGACAGCTATCTCTAGAAAGAATCGCTATCTTCTCGTCCGTACTTTTCTATAATTTCGTCTGTATTTTTGTATATTTGGTCTCTGAACATTCCAGTAATTTCTTTTCTATAATTTGCGTTTTTTATTTTCGCATAAGCTTCCTCTACTTGAGCGCGGAGTTCCTCTGGGCTATAGGATGGGATGGGCTTTTTCTCCATCATAGTCGCAACAGCCGGGGTATGACAGTTATCAAGTGCTAAGAATAATTCACTCAGTAACTCAACCCTTTCGGAATCATCCTCTGTGTACGCTAATATGGAATCAACCGCATTACCAAAGACAGTATTCATACTCACGCTTCTTTCATCCAATTCCTCGACTAGTTTGTACGTCTCTGCATCATCAAGGGAGTTATCGATCCTGTGAAAAAGTCCTAGATGGTACTGAAGCTCCTCTGTAAAGTCACCCATTGCCTGACCTAACACTTGAATAGGATCGCCGTAAAGCGGAGTATCCGACTCATCAATCTCGTAGTATTTCTGTACTTGCTTTATTTCATCGTCAAAGTTATTTGCGAAGATGTCGATAACTTTTTTGGCGAATCGACGCGGTGGTTTGCGATAGTAGTGCTCGGTGATTTGTTCGCGCAATTCTTCAGGAAGGCGGCTTGCGTCTTCGCGCTCAAGGATAGCATTGGTGAGATCCAACTGGTTTGATTCTACCAATTTAAACAATCCTACAATCGCATCAATTCTTTGATCTTCATCCAGAGATTGATCGTTGTTAATCTGGTTGATACAATTTGCCGCGGTTGCAGTTATTGCTGCCTGTGTCTGATCAAGCCGCTCCAGAACTATTGGCTTGCTTTTACCGGCGGTACCCTGCGCTAGCTGTTCGAGCCATTTTCGCTGATTCCCTAAACGGTTATTGAGTTTATTCATCAGTGTGGTGAGTTCACTATCTTCTAGGTCTTTTACGCTATCTTCGAAGCTTTCTATGTCTGTATGAATAGGTTCACCTAGCAGTACGGCCAGATCATTCGAAAAATCATCACGGAATAGCGCTGCAACCGTTTTGGGGAACTTGCCCTTATCCTCAAGGTATTTCTCGCCCAATGCTAGCCATAATCTCTCTGGTGAATACGTACCATTGTCGAATCCTGCACTTTCAAAAATATCTTTTTGAGAGGCTGTCCCGCTAATGAATAGATCTGATACAAGTGCCAATTGATCGTCCATGTCATGATCTGGTGATTTTATCACCCGATCAGCGCACGCTTCGACTGCTTCGGCTAAAAAGTCATTTGATTTATCAATTACGTCAATTGTAATCCCTGATATTTCCATTTTGTGCATAGTAAGGTTATTGTTGCGAATAAGTTGTGTGTAGTAGAAATTGTCGAGGGTTTTTATGACCATTTTGCGCTCGAGATTCGATTTTTTCGCAATCTGAGCAAAGCCTACTTCATCTTCAGACGGTAGTACATATTGATCATGTGCAACTTCCATCCTTCTAATGTGCATGTTGGCAATTACTTTAAGGCTGAATAGATGAACTGTCAATAGTTGTTATACTAGGATTATGTTAGATCATCACATCCAACGCGAAATTGTCTACGCTCTCGCTTTTAGCAAAGGGATGCGGTTCAGCGAGTTAAAACCGGACATGTTGGAAAACAAGGCATTTGATTATCATCTGAAAAAGGTAATCCTGGCTGGATATGTGATCAAAAACGACAATGGAACGTATAGTCTGACTGCCGAGGGCAAGCGGGTTGGCAAAGGGGCGCTGAAAAAACAAAGCCGGCTGATTGACCGCGCCTACTCCACCCTCCTTCTCGCAATCCGGAGGCCGGAAGACGGAACGTGGTTATTAGTGAAGCGCAAGGCTCAACCGCTACTTGGGTTGACGGGATTTATGAACGCGCAGCCGATAGCTACTGAGGACATTGTGCAAACAGCCGCGAAAGTATGCCGGGAGCAAACGGGACTTTCCGGCGCGTTCGTAGTCCATGGTCACGGGTATTTCCGTATCACTCGGGCTGGAGAATTGGAAAGCTTTATCCATTTTACTCTCCTGACGTGCAACGAAATTCAGGGAGAGTTGCATCAAAACAGTGAACTAGCGGAATACTACTGGGATACGGATCCCGATTGGCAGGCACCGGATATGCTACCGAACATGCAAATACTTCACAAAATGTTGCAAGCTCGCGCGGGAACCTTTGTTGAGAAAACGTTTGATATTTAATTGGTCGTTTGGTGGTTGTGTGCATGATAGCCTCCTATATGGTTAACTTCTAAATCTAGTATGATCCGAGTTGCTTAACGAAACAGTGAACAGTTTTTCACTAACTTTAACTGGGGTTGCCAAAGTCAGATTGTGCCTGTACGAGCGCATCATGAGCTTGATTGGTTGACGGCGCGTTATGTTTCCACGCAATGGATAGTGGACTTTGTGGATCAGCCAGCTGAGCCACCGAAGCGTGGACGCCGTTTATTTCGTGGCTGAACCTTGATGATTCCAGAAGATCCATAGATGTCCACATAACAATATCTTGAATTTCTCTTTCACTCATGCCCTTCGGAGCATTGCCGAGCGGTAGGGCTGCGATTGCAAGAGCGGTTGTCCCCATTTGTCTTCCTAATTGACGCTCTATGCGCGCTGTATTGAGTTCTTTTTGGTGTGCCATTGCCAATCGGTGGCCAAGTGATGCTGCACGATTGAGCCCGTTGCGGACTTTTATCATCAAGCCAGAACGAGTCTCGCGCCACTCTGCTTCGTCATCGGCAAGTTCGGGTAATTTCAGCCGTCGTCGCATGACTTCGGGACTGTCATGGGCATAGATATACCAGGCGGCGTTCATCAGTGCACTCGCGGTGCGTCGGTTGATGAAGTTTTGGTCTTCTGCATTATCGACCGGATAATTATAAATGGCCGAGGCTACATCGAGCCCAGTTGCCTGCTGTTCGAGCACGAGTGTTCCAGCTGGCAATTGACGCCTCCGTTCTGCTTCTGCTGCGTCCCGTGTACGTGGTGGCACGTAGTCGACACCCTCTTGCAAGTGTCTGGTTGGTAAATCGAAATCTTTTCTTCCTTTATTCATATCCCTACTATGCCTGGGATGCGAAACAAAATCAGTGAATAATTTTTCACTAAAATTTTGGCATAAATAAAACTCCACATAGTGGAGCAAAAAAGTTGTGCGGGAGGCGGTGAACGAGAGTGGAGGGCGCCGTTGCCCGGTCCACTTCGTTCACCGCCTCATTGTCACAGACAGCCCGACGCTGGACGCCCTACCGCTCCGGCCGGTTAGCCGTTCTCGGGCTTGTACGCCACGGTGACCGCCGCACCCTCCGGCACGATGGTGTCCTCGGTGGCCGGACGGCCGCCGCCGACAGGTACGTGACCGGCCGGGATCGTGGCGCCCAGTTCCTTGAGGTAGCCGCCGACCGTGGCGCCGACCTTGTAGTCCAGCGTCTCCGGTCGACCGGGGAGGCCAAATCGGATCTTGCTTGGTGCGGGTGCGAGTGCTGTACTCATGAACATCTCCTTTTAGGGGATTTGAACGACGGGAGTTGCCCCGCCGGGTGGTGCTACGATCGACAGATCTCCGTGGAGGATTTCTGCCGGTCGCCTCCCTCGTGCGAACGAGGTGAGGTTCTTGAGAATGAGACCGTCGAGCGTCAGCGCCGTATGAAAATCACTGCGGACAGTGCACGGTGCTTCAGCAGCCTCATTACTGGGGTACATCCAGTCCTCGTATAAACTGATTTGCGATGGGCTGGACGGATTGAGGGTGTATAGATGAAGTACGTCACCACCAATCCGTCCATCCATGTACAAATCTACGAAGGTATTGAACTTCACCAGCTCCCAGATCGCCTTGCGGCTATCCATCGAGTCGACTCCACTGATCACGACGCCGCTGAGTTCCAGTTGGCTGGTCTCTTCGACGCGCATGACGTGGGGAACGACAATGGTGTCCAGTTCTTCACGCTCTGCAAAGGCGGCCAGTGCCTCTACCTTTGATGTGCCTACATCGCTGCGGCGGAACAGTTGGGTATGGATGTTGTGTTCTTCCACGACATCATCGTCGTAGAAGTGGATCTTGGGGAGGTCGTTCTTCATCAGAAAGAATGCCAACCAAGAACCAATACCTCCACAACCTACGACGTGCACTTCCCGGACCCATCGAGACGGGTCGAAAATGTGCGTCATGACTCACCTTCTTTCTTATGGATCTTGAACGCTTTGGGTATCTCTTGACGTTTTCCGAGCTTGATCGTCGACAGGTACATGATCATGGCCTGGATTCCGTGCAGGAAATCTCGAGATTTGGCGTAGTTGTTCACTGTGCCATAGTTGGTTCCGAAGCAGAAACTGTCATCGTCCCAATTATGAAACTCGGTGACGCTGGATGCCCTGGTTAGGCCACTGACGACACGTTTAACTCTGTAAGAATCCCTATCGCCGCTTCCTTTCGTCAGGTGTCGAGCACTCTCTACGTTTCCGAAGAAAATGTCCCATGTACCCAAATGATAGGTCACGTCTTTGTGTTCTGTCGTTGCAACGACCGTAAAGGCTATAACGTCAGGTGTTTCCGCTCTCACTGCGATGACCTGCGGGAGGCAGAGGATATCCTCCAGCTCCTGTATTGCCATCTTCCGATCTTCCACTTGCTGTTTAGCCTGTTCGTTAACGCTAGCGAGCTTTTGCTTTGCCTTGTTGCGATCCGCCTGGAGGTTTTCAAGTAGTGCGACATCGCTTTCCTCGCCGCTCTTCAGCAGTTCGCCCAACTGTTTGCAACGGTCGTTGAGGCACGCAATGTCCGCTTCGAGCTTTTGCCGCTGTTCCTGGATCATTTGCTTGTCAGGGTACTGTTTGATGCGCCAAAAGCAATCAGCAACATCATAGTCATCGTGCAAGTTCCTTCGTACTGCTCGCATCGCGACGATAGCGAGGTTACTGCCTAGATTGTAAAGTGACATCTCGCCACATCCTCTCGGGTTGTCTGTGATGTGAATTTGCAAGGAACCTCTAAGGTATTACTCCACGGGCTCACTTGTTGTGCCAATCTTATTCCATCTTGTGTAGTATTGTCAATAATAAAACGCTTCTGCGTAAGAAGCGTTTTACCTGTGAGTGAGAGCGGTCAGTGTGCTATGAAATGCGTACGAGTTGCAACTGGGTTCTGCGAAGATCGTTACCCCAGTTGATCGTATCGGTGATCGTTTTGCCAATCAGGTTCTGCCCTAATGGGCTTTTGATGCTGATGCGACCGTCGCTAGGATCGGCTTCGATGGTGTCCACCACCGTGTATACAAACCGGCGACCGTTTTTATCGATGAGTTCGACTACCGAACCGATAGCCACTCGCAGTGCATCGCGTTTGCGTGGGAACAGCTGGGCGCTGTCCATCAGTGTCTGCTTGTCGGCTAGTTCAGACTCGATCAATTCGAGTTGTGCTAGCTTTTCAACACGTGCTAGTCGTTCGTCGTGGCCGTCGCTTTTATCCTGTTCGTGTAATTCGAAAATAGTTTTGCGCCGATCACGTTCAAGTAAGCTAATCGACTTCTTTAACTCTTTCATACCTTTTTTGCTCAAATAAATTGTTTCGGTGGTGTTCACAATATGATCCCTCCTTCTTTCTCTTTTTACCGACTTATGCCGGTCATGGTTTCCAGTATGCTACCTTTGCCTGAGAAAACAGTGAGAATTCTCACTTTCTGCCAGAATTCGTCTCAGAACCCTTTTCATTTGCGAAAACTATGTTCTGTCGATGCCAGTGGGCAGTTCTCGTGACAAGACGTATGTGAATACGTCGCGAAGCGAAACTGGACACTGGCGCGGCAGGCATAGATTGCAGCAGAAAGGGGGTTCTGTGACGAGTTCTATCTTTTGTATGTAATTAGTTTGCCATCACTGAGTTGATAGGTGTGATCGGTGCGTCCGGCAATATCCAAATCGTGCGTGACGACAATGATTGTCGTGTTGTGGCTACGTGACAAATCGTGCAATAGGTCAAATATTGCCTGTCCTGTGTCACTGTCCAAATTACCGGTCGGTTCGTCAGCCAGGATCAGTGCCGGTTGGTTTGCAAGGGCGCGGGCAATGCTGACACGCTGCTGCTGGCCACCAGACAGCTTGCCTGGCCGTCGGCGTGCCTGATCGTCATCAATGCCTACTGATTCCAATAGATCCAATGCACGCTCCTTGCGCTCGCCTGATGGAGCGCCGCCGAATTCCAATGCCAACATAACGTTTTCAAGTGCCGTCAGATTAGGAATGAGGTTGTATTGCTGAAAGACAAAACCGATTTTGCGTGATCGATAGGCGGTTTGTTTGCTACCCGACAGGCGCGTGATATCTTGTTTGTCGACCATGATCTCGCCTTTGGTCGGTTGGTCAAGTGCGCCTAGCTGGCTGAGCAGAGTTGATTTGCCGCTACCCGATTTGCCGATAATGCTGACGAATTGACCCGTTTTGACGGTGAAGTTGATATCGTTCAATGCGTGGACGTCACCGCCGGGCGCGTGGAACGTTTTTGTGAGGTTAGTTACTTGTATAGACATAGTTTTCCTTTCTATTCTGACCTTAGTACTTCTGCTGGACGGATGCGAGCAATGAGCCAGGCTGGGAGTGCGCTGCCGACAATCGCTATGAGCAACGTGAGACCGATGCCGTAACCAATCGTTGCCGGGTTGACCGAACTAGTGATTGCTTGGAGGCCACGGTCTGCGGTGCCGCCAGGTCCAAAGGCACGGGTGATACCGCCGCCGGCACCACCCATCATACGAGGTGCTTGCTGGTTAGAAGAGGATTGTGCGTCGACAAGGCCTTGGGTGATACCGCCGCTGACGGCGATACCAAGTGCCAGGCCGATGATGCCCCCAATGATAGTCAGCGTCAGGGCTTCGGTCATGAACTGTGTGATGACTTTGAAATTGGTGCCGCCGATGGCTTTGATGACACCGATTTCGCGCCGGCGTTCACGGACGATCATCGTCATGGTTAGCAGGACGATGACGGCTGCAGCGACGGTCGCCGCTACGACGCCAGTGGTTGCAAGACTACTGATACTTCCGAGTGACGTCACACTGGATTGTGCCTGTTCCTGGGCGCTGGTGATGTCGGCTTTGTCACCGAGGGACGATTTGAGACTGCTGACGACAGCCGCAACATTGTCGCTGCTGTCGGCCGTAACGGCTAATGACGTAACGGCACCGGCTTGGCTGGTCGCTGTCTGCAAGGTTGCGAGCGGGACGATCAATCCACTGTCTTGGAATTTGTTGTCCGTCTTGAAAATGCCTTTGACAGTGAATGTTTTGGTGTATGCAGTAAAAGTACTGCCGACTTTGAGATTGTTTTTGGTTGCCAGATCAGTGCCGACAAGTGCTTCTAACGCACTCCCTGTTCCGTCGATCGTCGATCCGCTCGTAATCGTCAGGCTACCGCCGTTCGTCGCGACGCTATCCGGATCAGTCGTTCCGGTGACACTGGTACGCGGTGTCGGTGCTGCGCGAACGACATCTGCGCCGCCTTCTCCTGGTGGAGGCATATTAGACGTCGATCCGCTTGAACTTTCGAAACGCATCTGACGTTGGCCGAAAGAGCCGAGTTCAAGTGATGGCGTCAGATTCGTGTCGTCTGTTCCCAACTGATCAGTCAGGCTGCTGACGCTGCTTGCAACATGGGCTGTTTTGGTCACTGTTGCTACCTGGGCTGCCGTGAGGGGATCACCACCCCCACCAAAGCCAGAAATACCGGCTGGCCGAACCGTGATACCAGTAGCCGCGGTTGATTTGACCTCGCTAATCTTATTTTCGACACCTGCCCTTGCCGCTAACATAGCAACAATAAGCCCAATGCTGATTGCCAGCATGATGACAATCGCGCCCGAGCGCAATGGACTTCGCACTGCACCGCGGATGCCGCGAGTTATAACGTTCATAGTTTATTATTCTCCGTCTATCGTTTATTACTGAGTACGGAGGATACTATAAACGTGCAAACTGATATTTGCCTTAGCCCTTTTTACTGATTGGCAGCAAAAATCGAAAGGTAGTATCTTGGTTGGCTGCACTACTGACGGATAACTCGCCTTTATGAAGGGCAACGATGTCTTTGGCGAGTGCCAGTCCCAGACCTGTTCCAGTATCAGAACGCGCGTCATCGATGCGGTAAAAACGGTCAAAAACATGGGGTAAATTCTCACTCGCAATGCCCTTGCCGGTGTTCGTGATGACAAACTGGGCTTGTCTGCCCATCCGTGACAGTGACGCAGTGATTTTTGAATTTGCAGGACTGTATTTGAGGGCGTTATCGATCAGAATTGTGAGAAGTTCTTCGATGCTCGCCGGGTTAGCTTTCACGACCACGGACTGAGAAGGAAGTGACAGTTTAATGCGTTTGGCATTTTTGTCATAACGTTGGACGACTTCGTTGGCGATATCGCCCAGATTGACCGATTCGATATCCAGGCTGGCGTAATCTAGTTTGGATAATTGCAATAAAGTCTTTGATAACGCCGTTAATTTGTTGACTTCTTCGAGGTTGCTTGCCAGTAGTTCGCGCATATCCTGTTTTGATAATTGTTTGTCGCGCATGGCAACTTCTAATTCGGTTTTCATCGCCGCCAATGGCGTACGGAGTTCGTGGCTGGCATCACTTGTGAATCGTGATTGTGCTTCGTGCGTGTGTTCAATTTGGCGCAGAGTGCGTCGTGCCAGCAAATAGCTGAGGACTCCACCACCAAAAAAGATCAGCAGATTAACATAGACGAGCGTCGACAATAGATTGCGATTGGCGGTGTCGCGCTGGTTATCGCGAAGGGCTGAAAATAGTCGATTGTTTGGAGCAGAATAAGCTCCATTGCCAGGTTGTTCGAATTGGCTTTGAAAATCAGTCAGTCGGTTGCCGATTTCGCCAGTTGCCGCGCTGTAGATAGTAACACTGAATATAAGACTAATACTCATCAAGATGAGCAAATACCAGCCAGTCAGTTTCAATGTGGCGGAATGAAACATTATGCTTCGATTTTATAACCGAATCCACGGACGGTTTTGATGAGTGGCTTGCCGAATGGTTCATCGACTTTTGCACGCAGGTATTTGATGTAGACTTCGACGGTGTTCAGTAGGATGTCGGCGTCGTAATCCCATACATGAGACACAATTGTTTCTTTGCTGGACGGTCGGCCTTGATTGCGCAAAAGGAATTCAAGCAACGCAAATTCTTTACTGGTCAGACGGATTTCTGTATCGTCGCGCGTGACCGTAAAGGTTGTCGTGTCGAGTTCGAGGCCATCGGCCGTTAAAACAACGCCTTTTTGTTCGGCTGGGCGCCGCAAAAGTGCACGGACGCGTGCTAATAATTCTTCGAGTGCGAAGGGTTTGACTAAATAGTCGTCAGCACCGCTATCCAGGCCTTTGGTTTTGTCGGCAGTCGTACCGAGTGCGGTCAACAAAAGGACGGGGGTGTGGATCTTGGCTTCGCGCATGGCGGTAACGATGCCAATACCGTCGTGATCGCCGGGAATCATACGGTCAATAATCGCAAGATCGTAGGGTTCGGTCGTGGCCATCGCATAGCCTTCGTCCCCGTCATATGCAACATCAACAGCGTAACTTTCCTGTTCCAAAGCCTTCCCGACCGCACGGGCAATCTTGTGCTCATCTTCCACAACTAATATTCTCATACTATCTATTATACTCCCCTTTTCTGATAGTCAACTTATCCTCAGGTAGTTTGCAGGGATGGGTATTTGGTGCTCCAAGACTCCATTGACTGAAGTACGGGCATCAAGTCGTGGCCTTTGCCGGTCAGCTTGTAGGCGCTACGGCTACCTTCGGTTGCGGGCTGTTTAACAATAACGCCAGCCGCTTCCAATTGGTCTAATCGAGCACAAAGTGTTCGTGGATTAATACCACCGACCAATTCTTGAATCTGGCAAAAATGCACTGATTCTTCGTTGATAAAATACCGCAGTAATTGCGGCGTCCATTTGTTGCCAAGTATTGCAGTGGCACTGTCGACACAACCGATGGTATCCGAAGCTGTTTTCATGCTATTACTATACATTAGATAGTGACTTTTGGCAACCTATTCGGATGAAGATGGGGGGAGGTTTCGCAGTACCCGCATTATCGTTTCGTGAATCTTATCAGTCCTCCGGATGAGGGAATCTTTTGACTCGTGCAGCATTTCTTCGACAGCAGTAAGGATAACCGCTAAGTGATTATCGATGACATCAGCCGCTTTTAGCATTTGCGAAAAACGATGTTCAAAGTGGGCATCGAGAACTTCAGTAACTCGGTCTGCCTTTTCTGGAAAGAATTTCAAAATACCACGATGCAGATCGATATCGAGTCTTTCCAGGAAAGGCTTTTCCGATTGCAATAACTTCTTTACTGAATCTTTTACGAGCGTGACGTTCTTTGATCCCTGATCGGAATATTCTGTCGATAATCGACTAAGGTCACGTATATTAACATCAAGATCCTCAAAGAATGCGTTGCCCGTATCTGCTGTTGTGATCACCCATCCCGTCCAGTGTCTACCTGGTTCGAATACTTTTGGACGCAGTACTTGTCCGTCCTGATGCTCGACTTCAGTCACCTCGATTCCGCTATAAACGAACGATCTTTCTTCGTGAATAAAGCCGTTCGGATCACCGGGATATCTTTGCAGTGGCATGTGCTGCAAGGCGAGATCTGCGCTTAGTTGTTCGACTGATTTGTCAGCATCTTCCGGATCCAAATCTACAGGTTTACGCACGATACCGTCGTGAAATGTCGTTGCGATGCCGACGACCTCGTAGTGGCATGTCTGGACATCGACTCCAGCCTCTTTTAGCAGACCCAGCAGGCTGTATGCGCGTTGGACCATTCCAAAAGGATGCTCGTCATTATGATAATCTTTGTAGTTTTCACTTTCGGGGTCGCCACCGTTATTTTGACGAGAGATGTCGAGGCCGGCGACCATGGCATCGAATGAACGTTTGGGCAAAATCAGGTTCGGGAACTCATGTTCCAAGAGATCGGCTAGTTTTTGATTGTAGTCGGGTGATTGATCTGAGGAGTCATACGGTATGTCGTGTGAGTGAGTCATATATCCCTGCGGTAAGGATATTATATCATAATTACGCTGATCGCTGTTCCGAAGAAAGCTCCTTGTATTTTTGAGCCACAACATCGCTTTTGTGAAATTTGGTCTGTGTTCGAATTGTTTTGAACTCATCTGGACAGTCACCTTTTTGATAGAGTGCCAAAAGATCACGAATGGTCGAAGTCGCATGACCGACAATACGCTGATCCTGCATTGACGCAGATCCCTCGTAGCAGCGGGCAAACGCATCAGTAGTGTTCAAGGGATCATACTTGCCCGGAACTGTTAAATGCATCTTGCCGCGCACAATGAGCGCTTTGTAACGTTGCCGATCGCGAAGCGAAGCAGCAGCCTTGATTTCCGCTGGATAGAATCGATGGATTTCTCCCCAGTGTTGGTTGATGATTGTCACATCATGTGTTTGTGTTCGGTGTTCATAGCCGCTCCCTGCACGATACGAAGATGGGATTGGTACATAGTTAGGGTCATTGACGTAAAGGAGTGCAAGAAGTGCGTTGCATTCATGTCCAAGGCCCAGATGATCTCCGACGGCTTCCATCTCGCGGTTCTTGCTGGCTAGTGATAGCTGCACGGCGCTTGTCTGAGCAATGGCAAGGGTATCGGCAAATGTCCGTTCGCGCGTTTGCGGAGTGACGTTTCCAATAACGATGGATTTCATGAGTGGTGTAAATGCAAGGTTAAGGGCGAGACGAAATTCTTTCGTATCCTCAGATAAATACTCCCGATCCCATTTTTCATTAAGCACAGCCTGGTTAGTAAGTGCACGTTGCCAATAATCTTCGGCTGTTTCCAGTAAACTTAGCCGTTCACTCGTGAGCATGTCGTCGCCAACTAGACTCGCCTCGGCCGCTGCCCATCCCCCGGCGTCTAAGTAGTCAGGTAGCCATTCTTCCTTCAATCCTTCCGCGATTGTAACCAATTCTTGACTATCCTTACGTTCAACGAAAACTTTTGGCATGTTCATGTATACCGAGTAATGAGGATTGGGCGAAAAACCCTCGTATGTGTTCATGTCTTCACGATTCCCACGAGCCTGCTGAAGAAAATCGTAACCTTGTAGGGGTGTAAAATCGGGCGTTGAATGACGAGTAATCGGTGGGTCTTCGCGTGTACTAGACCGCTCGCCCATATTAGTCCCCAAGCTCCATGTTTGTCTTCACCATATTACCTTTGTTATATCGTACATTTTAGTACTTTGTAAAGTCTTAAATAGTTTGAGATTAATTTATCCCAATAAGTGTCCAGCTGCCACCATGGTTGTCGCTGCGCAGATGAAAAGTGTGGCTGCCGTCGCTAAGTGCCAAGATTTGTGCCATTCTCCCCTCGCGTTGAACCGTAGTGCGTAAACCATTATCAACGAAGTCAATTGATTGACCTTCGAATTCCATGCGGCGTGGGATGGCGCGGAGATCGCGGCCGAATCCCATCGATAGGATTGTTACTGGTGTGTTAAATAGATTTGTCATTTCCTTATTCCCCCTTTGGATGATAGATATAGATAAAAACCGGCAAGAGTGCCAGTACGGATTTTGAGGGGAACTATATTGGCTAACAGATTCTACCGCTTGATCTGTATTGGTGCCTTTATAGTGATTGTTTCGTGAGTGACAGGGACGCTTGGTTACCCAGTGTGTATGCCGACGAAAATTGTATATTAAGTCTGTAGGTGGAAAGGTTGCCCAGTACCTTCATGACTATATTCATTATGCGCCTGCATCCAGGTGATGGTCAATAGAGTTTGTGCTTATTACAACTATCCAAATTGACAGAATTTTATGCACATGGCATCATTAGCTTAACTTCGCCTCCGGCGGAGATGGACATTGAGAGATACACGAGAAGGGATAGGTATGACGAACGATACGGCAATTGGTCGAAACTTCGAAATCCGACCCGATTACGTCGATGTGTTTGGATCGAGGGCGAGACGACTTGTGGACGGCGACTGGGAAGTTAATGCGAAGTCGCCGAATAGGTTTAGCAGGCTTCTCGTCAACGACATCAGGGATGATCTTCGGACATTGCTCGACAAGGCTGTCGAGAGCGGCGAGATCCATCGTGTAGAGATGATCATGATCAGCCCCTGGGTGACGGTTTTCATGTGTCTCGAGGGGCTCATTACGCCTCGGCATTTCGGCAGCATCGTGAATGAACGCTCGTGCTACTTCGACATCAGTGGCGTACAGCTCGGCACTTACTCGTTTCCACTGAGGATCGCGCAGATTCCGAGGTATGACCTTGAGACTGTCAACCGCTTTGGGCACCCGTTATAACTGCGCAAATAGGCAAGCCGGCTGTAGTGTGTACGTTGCGCTGCAGCTGGCTTCCTATGCGCCACATTCTCGGAGTTATCTCTCACGCTTTTCATGAATGCGTATTCATGCTGATGAGCTGGAAACAGCGAAAAAGCGAACTTTTTTCATCTGTGATAACCTATATCACAGATGAGCGAAGCACTAAAATTTGAGATTCACGAACGTCTGGACGGTGCTTTGGCACGGACCGGGACGATGACGACACCGCACGGTGTGATCGAGACACCGGCTTTTATTCCTGTTGGAACCAAGGCAGCGCTGAAGGCTTTGACACCAGAACAGTTAGCGGCGACAGGCGCACAGTCGTTGTTGGTGAATGCGTATCACTTGTATTTGCGACCTGGTCACGACGTGATTGACGAAGCTGGTGGCATCAATACATTCATGCATTGGGATAAACCGACATTTAGCGACAGCGGCGGGTTCCAGGTGATGTCGCTAGGTGTTGGGTTTAAAAAAGTGATTGATATGAGCGGGACGACTGACGAAAAACAGCTAGCGAAGAAGGAAAAGTTGGCCTGGATCAGTGACGAAGGTGTTCGGTTCAAGTCACACTTGGACGGCAGTATGCATACTTTTACACCCGAACTGTCGATGCAGATCCAGCATAGTATCGGTGCTGATATTACCTTTGCTTTTGACGAATTAACGACGCTTCACCACGATTATTATTACCAGATCGAATCGCTCGATAAACGAACCCATCCATGGGCAGTACGGAGTCTGGCTGAACACCAGCGGCTGAACGCTGAACGATCACATCGCCCACCGCAGGCACTATTCGGAGTGATCCAAGGTGCTGATTACGAAGATTTACGGCGCAAAAGCGCCAAATTCTTGGGTGAAATGGATTTCGACGGTTATGGATTGGGCGGTGCTTTGCGCAAAGAAAACATCGGTGACATCGTGCGTTGGATGAACGAAGAATTGCCTGAAGACAAACCTCGTCATATGCTCGGCATCAGCGAACCTGATGATATCTTTGCCTGTATCGAAAACGGCGCCGATACCTTCGACTGCGTCTCGCCTGCCCGCGTGGCTAGGAACGGTGCGCTATATCGACGCAGCGGCAGGGTCAACATCACCCGCGCAGAGTTCGCTCGTGATTTCACGCCGTTCGATACTGACTGCGATTGTTACACCTGCGCCAATTACACGTCAGCTTATCTACATCACCTCTTCCAGTCAGGCGAAATACTCAGCAAGACACTGGCTACGATTCATAACGAACGGTTCATCGTTCGTTTGGTTGATAATATTCGCGCAAGTATCGCTAATGGAACATTCTTTGATTTTAAGCGCGAATTTCTTACAAATTACTACTCTAAAAAATAATACTATCGGTACCCAAGCACAAGCGCGTCTGGTACAATAGTTGCATGCATACAATCATTGTCATTATTCACGTAATTGCCATGATGATATCTCTGGGGCTGATGAGTACGGCTGTTGTGATGGGGCTATTCGGCAAGCAATCTGCTGTTAATGTTGCGACTCTTGGACTGGGAGCGACTGCAGTCGGTGGCGTCAGTGGAACCTTCTTGCTACTGGGCGCTCCGTTGACTATCCAATGCGCAATTTTGACCGCGTATCTTATCGGTGTCACCGCTCTGTATGTGTTTGGATTTGCCTTAGGAGACGCGGAAAACGCCCGTCTGATCCGCAAGACCTCGCCTATTCAAAACCGCTAATTTAGGTTATACTTCAACCAATGAAAACCCGCATCGAAATCGACACCAAGACATTTATCCGTTTTTGGCTAGTAGTGGTAGGGTTTATACTGGCATTTTTCGTTATTATCAGCGCGCAGACAGCACTTATTATTCTGGGCATAGCGTTTTTCCTCGCCTTAGCACTTAACCGTCCCGTTAGCGCGCTCGCCAATATTCTGCCCGGCAAAAGCCGAGCCGGCGGCACAGCGATTGCTTATATCATCGTCATCGTACTACTTGGCACCTTTTTGTTTCTTGTTGTCCCACCGGTGATTGAACAGTCCGCAAAGGTTGCCGAATCAATACCTTCATTAATCGATCAAGTGCAGACACAATGGCATGGCCTATCAAGCCTCGCCCAACACTATGGCCTGGAGTCGCAAGTTAACCATGCACTGGATTCGATCAAGCAAAACGCATCTAGCTGGGCCGCCAACTGGGCGACTAACGTCGGTAGTAGTGTCGTATCGAGTGTCGGATCACTCTTCGGTTTCTTTACGGCGGCGCTTCTAGTATTAGTCTTGTCGTTTTTGATGCTCATCGAAGCGCCACTTTGGCTAGGGCGTATCTGGGGAATCTATAACGACCAAGAGCGTATGGAAAACCACAAAAAACTGGCAACTCGTATGTATAATGTCGTCACCGGCTATGTCACTGGCCAGTTGGCGGTATCGGGTCTTGGTGCGTTTTTTGCTGGTTTGACAGTGTTTATTCTCAGCTGGGTGTTCAATGTGCCGCACAATCTTGCTTTGCCTGCAGCCGCAATCGCCTTTTTGCTATCACTCATCCCAATGTTCGGAGCGACGATCGCCGGAGTTTTGATTTGTATCCTCCTGGCATTCAATGACGTGACCGCGGCGCTTATATTTGCTGTCTACTTTGTCATTTACCAACAGATCGAAAACAACTTTATTTCGCCTACGATTCAGTCCAAGACGGTTGAGTTGTCGGCGCTTGCCGTACTCGGTTCAGTCACGGTCGGTCTGTATTTATTCGGTATCGCAGGTGGTATCATCTCGATCCCAATCGCTGGATGTGTAAAAGTATTACTAGAAGATTATCTTGAACGCGCCAAACTTCAGCGCAAGAAGAGTGGTAATCTGGTTCATAAACTAGCCAAATCAATCGAAAAAGCATAAAACAATCTCAGTTCTTGTCTGACCAAGAACCAAGTCACTTCTTTTCGTGTCAACGAAAAGAAGCAAAAGGTTCGTGACGGCTTCACGTCGCGGCGCAATGAAACAACTTGTCCTCTTGGGCGTCTGCGGAACTCGCGCCCTGACATATCAGGGGCTCAAACAGTCCTCGACACGCCACGATGCCAAGTTGTTCCATTACCCGGCCGCTGCAGATGTCACACTGGAAATAAATGTATTTCAACGCGCCGCAGGCGCGAATAACAACAAATCACCTCATCGTGACCCCTGCAGCCAACCGAGGGCGCTGGCAACAGAAAACCGGAATCATTTGCGAGGACTGTCAAAATCAAATAACTAAAGAAATGGATTTTGACTTCCCGGAGGGAATTCCGCAGCAACCGGTTTTCTGCTGTCAGAGACCACGGCTTGGTGAAGCCGTCACAGAGTTTTTTGTTTCTTTTTGACGGTTCAAAAAGAAAGCCTTTTGGTTCTTGGGCACAAAAGAACATTAAGCACTTTGCTACTTTGGTGCCACAAAGTAGGGGTTATTTGTATTCCCAAACAGTGCCATGTGCCGTATCTCGTACGACGATGTTTTCCTTGGCGAGTTGATCACGGAGCTCGTCTGACTTATTCCAGTCTTTTGCTTCGCGGGCCTGCTCACGTTTGCGGATTAGGGCTTTTTGTTCGTCATTAATGTCATAGTCCAGCAGATCAATTCCTAAGCTATCACGAACAGTGAGGAGTGTTTCTCGTGATGGCATGGCACCGGCAGCTTCGATTTGGTTAAAATACGCATCAATCTTTGCGATGGCATCAGGGGTGTCGAGATCATTTCGAAGTGATTCCAATATCTCTTCTGAAATATCCGGCTGATCATTTGTCAGTACTTCAAGCTGCCATCTGCGATTGAACATCGCGCGCCAGTTGTTCAGGTGGTTCTGGGCGGCTTCGAGGATTTCCCAAGTAAAGTTCCCCTCGGTACGATAGTGTTTACTGAGCACTAATAATTTGAAAGCTTGCAGGTCGTAACCTTTGTCTTTGATATCCTGCAATGTATATATATTGCCCAGACTTTTACTCATTTTAGTTCCGTCTACTTTGATGTGGTTGGCGTGTAACCAAATATTACTGAAGCGTTTGCCGGTGACGGCTTCTGTCTGCGCGATTTCATTCGTGTGGTGAACCGGGATGTGGTCGATACCCCCGGTATGGATGTCTATTTGATCACCTAATAACTCACGAGCCATGACGCTGCATTCAAGGTGCCAGCCTGGGAACCCTGTACCCCATGGACTACCCCATTCCATATCTCGGTTTTCGGCGGGGTCAGAGAATTTCCATACTGCGAAGTCGGTCGGGTTCTTTTTGCCGGTGTCCGCGACGCGGGCGCCAAACTGCAATCCTTTTATGTCTAAACGAGCAAGTTTGCCATAGTCGGTCAGCTTGCTGGTATCGAAGTACACACCGTCTGTAATGGTGTATGTAAACCCCTTGGCTTCAAGCTCTTTCACAAAATCAATCTGTTGGGGAATGTATTCGGTAGCGCGCGGCATATGGTCGGGGCGGACAAGTCCCAGCTGGTTGTAGGCTTCATCATCGGCGATAGCTATATATTTGTCGGCGACTTGCCACGCGGTCATACCCTCACTGAGAGCACCCTTGAGCATCTTGTCTTCACCGGCATCTTCGTCGCTTGTCAGGTGACCAACATCGGTGATGTTCTGTACACGATTAACCTCATAACCGCTGGCGCGTAACGTACGAACCAAGACATCCCAATAGATATAACTGACCCAGTTACCGATATGCGGTTGGCTATAAACCGTCAGGCCGCATGTGTATATGCTCACCTTGTTATCGTCGAGCGGTTTCAACTCGTCGGTGTTTCTCGTCAGCGTGTTATGAAGTTTGATTGTCATATTCTTTAGTTTTCTTCTTGATACATTCGTATGGCCTTGTCGGTAGCATCAATTAATTCTTTGACAATTGTATCGTAGTCTTCGTACGCACGAAAGCCAGATGCGTATTTGTGGCCGCCGCCGCCGAAAAACCCTGCGACTGTTTCGGCAATTGGGATATTGGCGCGCAGCTTGCCGGTGATTTTGCCGTCAGGGTATGTTTTGATCGCAACGCCGATTTGAACACCTTCAACTAATCGCATTTCGTCGAGCACCAATACACTTGGGTTGTACTGATCACTGTATTTTTGGATATCTTCCCATGGGATGTGGACAATAGCTAGTTTGCCATCCAATAGATATTCGATACGGCCGATTAATTCGCCTTTGTAAGCCAAAATCTCTGGTGATTTCTTCATGAACTCACGGCGGCGTTCTTCGATGACGGAATTATGCGCGCCGAGTTCGGTCAATTTGCCCGCGACAAAAAAGGCATTCGGCGTGACATTTTGCGTTGTCAGCCCCAAGCTGTCACTCATGATAGCGATCAACATATCTTCGGCCGCCTGCGCACTGATCGCCCAGCCGTTGTCGGACGCCAATTTGTAGATAATCTCGCTGGTCGCCACGGCATCTTCGCCTAGCATTGTGTGGTCGAACGTTAGGTTAGAATCGGTTGTATGATGGTCGATGACCAAAACCGGATGTGATTCCAGAAAGTGCCGTACACCAGACGTTTCGAGGACTTTGGTGATCAATACGTCAGCAGCAGTATCGACGATAATTGCCAGGTCAGCGCTTGTGTCAAAATCAGTCACTACCCTGTCCCATCCATTGATATAGCGCATATATTTGGGGATTTCAACGGGACAATACAGGACGATATCTTTGCCTAGGTCGCCCAGGATTTCTTCGAGCGCAAGCGAACTACCCAAACTATCGCCGTCAGGGTTTTCGGCCTGAATGACAATTATTTTTTTGGCATCAGTAATCAGTTTGGTAGCGGTATTGTACATTTAATCTATTGTATCAGAGGTATCCCAGATAGAATACATTGACAAATATAAGTAAAAGTAGTATAAATTAAACATAACCTTTGGGTTACGTAAGATTGAAGGCTGATCCAAATTCACCAGTACCACTTCCCTGAGAGAGTGATGAAATGAATAACATCATACGTGTTGCTGTTGGAACACCAGTCGTCGTACTATTGGTTGGAGTGGCGGAAAAGTACCAGGAACCAGTACTGTTGGTGCCTGCTGCCTGGATAACGGTAGTCGTTATACGTAGCGTTATCGCTGCCTTTCGCAAGTAGCACTGCCCGCCTACGGATCAAGCTTACACAGAAAGCCCCTCGCCTCACGGCAGGGGCTGATTCTTTTCTATGACATTGACAAATATAAGCATATGTAGTATAATTAATTTATAGTCACAATCGTGGCTCGTAAGCCTGGTTCTATATTCAAGGAGAAGAAAATGAAGACGAAAACGATCGTTGTGATCGTGCTCGTAATTCTGGCAGTGGCCTGCGTAGGCTGGGCACTTACCCCTGGCAATCACCAGGCGGGGTTCCTGGCAGCAATACCACTCTCCATCATCTGGGTGATGAATCAATAGGAACAAAGGATCAAGCTTACACGGAACCCCCGTCTTCGGATGGGGGTGATTCTTTTTTACAGGAGTCGTCGGCCTTCGAGGGCGTGGGACAGTGTGATTTGATCGGCGTATTCCAGGTCGACTCCAACAGGGATACCGCGAGCCAGACGAGACATCTTGACTTCAATACCGGCGTCTTGGATCTGGCGCTGCAAGAATAATGCTGTTGATTCGCCTTCGACACTGGCATTGGTCGCGATAATCAGCTCGACGACTTTATCATCGGTCAGGCGTTTCATGAGTTCGGGAATATGTAATTGTTCGGGCGTGACGCCGTCAATCGGGCTGATTGCCCCACCTAATACATGATAGGTTCCGTGGAACTGCCCTGTTCGTTCCAATGACACGATATCAAGCGGTTCTTCGACGACGGCAATCGTCGTACGATCCCGTGAAGGGTCGCTATATAGCGGCGATACGTCCTGATTGGCGTCGATCAATGCAAACGTTATTGGACATGATTTGACGCCTGTATGAAGCGCTGTCAGGCTATGCGCTAGCTTGTCGGTTACATTTGGTTGCGCCTTCAACAAATAATACGCATAGCGTTCTGCTGTGCGTGCTCCGACGCCTGGCAAGCGGCCAAGCTCGTCGATAACGTCGAGCAAAGCCTTGGGAAGAAGGCCGCTCATAAACTACAGTCCGAGGTTGCCTAGTCCGCCCATCAGCGGTTTCATTTTTTCTGCGGCGATTTCCTGGGCTTTTTGCATGCCATCTCGGATTGCGATTTCGATGTTGTTTTCCAGATCTTCGATGTCGTTCAGGTCAACATAATCAGGGTTGATAGTCACCTTTTCGACTTTCAGTTCGCCGTTAATCGTGATTTCGACCGCTGGATCATCGTCCTCGCCACCAGCAACAACGACAACCTTTTGTTTTTTCAAATCTTTTTGCGCTTTACGCAAGTCATTTAGCATCTTCATTTGGTCAAAAGCCATATTGGTTCTCCTTCATAATAGTACCCAGTTTTCTCTTTGGCACATTTCGGGCGTTGCCCTGTGCTCCGATGCTCACGTACTTGTGCGTACGCTGCGCTTCGTTGCTCGGCCACCACTCCGAACTGCACTCAAAGAAAAAACTGCTTCGTTTCCTGATACAATCATACATTATTTTGTCTACTTTTTATAGATATAGAACCGATCGCTGTCTTTGCTGTCGTCGGTTGTGATGATCCGTTCGATAGTGGCGCCCGAAACATTGTTATGCGCGGCACGCGTAGCAGCAAATTCGCCACTTGCCGGTGCCGAGGACATGATAATCGGCGGATTCGTGTGGTCATAACTTGTCAGTGCAATATAAAACGGTTTTTCGTCAGGGCTGACGACAAGTTTGGTGATATTTTTTGCCTTTATGTGGTCGTTATACAGTGTGACATCATGACTAAAACTAGATGCCGTGACAGGGTCGTAACGATAACCGTCAAAATAGCGGTTAAGGCCTGACACCACCAACCCACCCACCAAAATCGTCAACGGAACAACTCCGACAAATCTGGCATATGGGTTGAGTGGGAATAGATTGTACCACGATCGCAGGAGATAGCTCAGTCCGCTTGCGAGGAGGAGTAGCAAAGGAACAAAGGTGACACTTGTATACGTCGGGTTGATGATGAGTACGGGTAGTAGCAAAATCACCCATGCGGTTAACGTATAACTTCGTGCCGTGTAGCGTATGGTAAATAGTTGCCATATACCGAGGAGAATCAGCGCGATTGATCCTAGTCCTAGAACGGGCGTCATGAGCGTGCCACTTTGCGGCCATATAAAGTTAAGATATTGTTGCGACAATGTTTGCAGGTTTGCAATGATATTCGGCGGCCAGGTTGACGGTGCTCCGAGTAACTGAAGGCCTAAATTGGGATAACGGTAAATCAAATAGCCGAGAGGCGCCATTATGACGAGACTGAGGAGCGATAGAAGTGCCAGGTGGGTCCGTGGCATTCTCTTGAGGACATAGCGTACATGCGGATGTAACAGGCCTGCGCTACAAATCGCCAGTACGAGGTAAATGCTCAGCGGTGTGTAGAGACTCATTGGCATGACAATAAAAAACAGCAATTTCCAGAATCGTTTGTGACGCTGCGATGTCGTGATCATTGTGGCGGTTAGCAGTAGCCAGATCGGCCACATGATGAATGTAATGCTGGCCATGCCAGATTGGGCAACATATAAAAACTGGCCGGTCGAAATCATAATGACGGTCGCCAGTAATGCGATATTCGGGCGGAACCAGCGTCGGAGTAACAGCACTGCGCCGATACCCGCAATGAACGCACAGACCATTGCTGAGTATTTGAACGCAAACAGACTCGGGCCGAACACATCCATTCTTATTCGCTGAGATGCGTAAAACGGCAGATTGGGAATCGCGAGTGTACTGAGGTCTTGTTTGTCGATGGCCGCCGTCCTCACAAAACTTGTGATCTCGCCTTGGCTTAGGCCACCCGGTACATACAAACCAGCCATGATCAAGAGGCCGATGAATGTAAGGATAATGATGCCGTAACCGATTTGGTAACGGAAACGATAGGATAAAAAATTAGTAAAAAGCAGTTTTGCCATTTCGTTTTATTATAGCAGATAAAGGTTAATGTACTTTGTGGCGCCAAAGTACCAAAGCGCCTTCCTTTTTACCGATAAAAGGAAGCAAAAACCTCGTGACGGCTTCCCTCCTCCGGGATGTATTCGTCGAAAAAGTCGGTTGCTGCGGAATTCCCTTCGGGAAGTCACGGATATTGATTTTAGTTATTCATCCGTGACAGGTCCTCGCAAATGATTCCGACTTTTTCGCCTCACCCATCTCGGGTCGGTGCAGGGGTCACAGTTAATTGATTTTATTGTTTTCGTAGCCATTGTGACATCTGCAGAATCCGGATAAATTGAGGATTGCTTATTTGGCGTATCGAGGACTGTTTGAGCCCCTGATATGTCAGGGCGCGAGTTCCGCAGATACCCAATTAAGCAATTCGAAATTTTTACCGCGATTCGAAGCCGTCACGAGGTTTTCGCTTCCTTTTATCGGTAAAAAGGAAGGCACTTTGGTTCTTTGGTGCCACAAAGAACATTGAGCTTATTCGTGTCGCTTGTCGAGTGACATAAATCGCAGTCGTTCTGGGTGGAAGTACAGTTCGATCTTGCCGGTTGGTCCGTTACGATGTTTAGCGATAATGATATCGGTGATATTTTCGCGGTCGGTGTCGGGGTTGTAATAGTTTTCGCGGTAGATAAACATGACGATGTCGGCATCTTGCTCGATTGACCCTGATTCACGCAGATCAGCCAGTTGCGGAATCTGCGGGCTACGCGATTCAACGCTACGTGACAACTGTGAAAGCGCGATGACTGGTACGTTCAGTTCACGTGCGAGCAGTTTCAACCCACGGCTGATCTCACTCACCTCTTGGACGCGATTGCCATCACTGCGGCCACTAGCCTGAATCAGCTGCAAGTAGTCAACTACCACCAGCCCTAGTGGTGCCTGGTGGGCTGCACGGCGGGCTTTGGTACGCATTTCCAGCACAGTCAGGCCTGGAGTGTCATCGATAAAGATCGGTGCTTCGGCCATCTCGCCTGATGCTTCGGACAGTTTGCTGAAATCCTCGTCGCTGAGGTTGCCGGTACGGATATTCCAGGCATCGACACCACTGACATCAGCCAGCATACGGTCGATCAACTGTTCTTTGCTCATTTCCAGGCTAAAAAACAGCACGGATTGTTTATTCAGCGTGGCGACGTTATATGCCAGGTTGGTCACAAGTGCGGTTTTACCCATTGCTGGTCGCGCCGCGAGGATGATTAGGTCGCTGCGTTGCAGTCCGGCCGTCATGTTGTCCATGTCGCGGTAACCTGTTTTGACGCCGCGGAGGGCGCCTTTGTTGCGGTGCATTTCTTCCAGACGGTCAAAACTTTCCAGCAGAATTGATTCAAGACTGGCCAAATCTTGTTTCAGGCTTTGGTCGCTGACTGAACACAGTTCGGCTTCGGCTCGTTCCAGTAGTTCTTGGACATTGAAATCTTCGTCATAACCGAGTTCCGAGATATCGCCGCTGGCTTTGATCAGACGCCGGCGGACGGCCTTTTGAGCGACCATATCTGCGTAGGTCGCACCATGGGCAGCGGTCGGAACGTAATTTGTCAGTTCGGTCAGGTATGCCGACCCTCCGATCATGTCCAAATGATCTTTCTTTTTCAATTCGTCGGTCAGCGTTAACAAATCAACAGGTTTGTGATGTTCATATAATCGCATCATGGCATCAAAGATCGTCGCATGACGTTTGTCATAAAAATCTCGGACAGTGACTAGTTCGGAGACATCAGCCAACACTTCCTCGTCAATCAATACCGCACCGATCAAACTCATCTCGGCATCGACATTTTGTGGGGGGATTTTGGCGTCTATGGACTTTTTAGCGCTCATACGGCCTCTCCTGCTTCAGTTAACGGCACCTCTTGGCCTCCTCCCATCATAGCAGCTACTTTTGCAAGTTGCTCGTCTGCTGGTGGAGTGGCGGTGGGAACAGTGACGATCGTCAGGCTTTGGGTTCCGATTGCGGATAGCGCTTCGTGCAATTGTGCCTGATATTTTGCCTCGTCCAGTTTGGTCTTGTTGAATTTGAGTCCAGTATATAGTGTCAATGTGTCGCCGTCGAGTTGGTGGCCGCATTTGTTGAGGACACTGTGCAACGCAAGTTGGTGTTTTTTGGTATGGGCAAGTAATTTTGCCCAGTCAAAATTTCCAGGAGTCGCAGGTTTTTTAGATGGTTTAGGAACTGGTTCGGCAGGTTGCTTTTTCGCTACCTTGGGAGGAACGACAGGCGGCAGCGGAACTTCAATCACGGCAATTGGTGGCGTGCTGACGCGAGCCGCAGCTGTTTTTGGTTTGATCGCACCAACAAGTACTGTCAAGAGTTTCAATTGCGGTTGCGATGAACTGGTGACCGACAATAGCGAATCTAATAATGTGACTGACTGTGGTTGTTCGGCGAGTTGTTGGCGAACGGCACTAATCAACTGATCGGCGAGGACAGTCGGCTGGATGCCTTCTTGTTCGAGCGTATCTAGTTTGGTGATAACAGCTGATACATCACGGTCGGCAACCGCTGTCAGTAGCGCGTCGACAGCCTCGGTCGGCGCTAGCCCTAGCGTCGTTTGCACCAGATCTAGCGTAATCCCCTCTTTGTCATCGGCAAAACTGGACAGTTGATCCAACAGGCTGATACTGTCGCGAAAGCTACCGTCGCCGCGGGTGGCGATGGCTGCCAGGGCATCATCACTGATTTTCAGCTTTTCCGCATCGGCGATCTTTCGGAGTTGCGTTATGAGATCAGTTGGGCTGATAGAGTGAAAGGCAAAATGTTGCGTACGGCTGATAATCGTCGCAGGAACTTTGTGCAGATCAGTTGTCGCCAAGATGAATACGACATGGGCTGGTGGTTCTTCGAGGGTCTTCAACAGCGCATTAAATGCTTGTTTGGACAGCATATGCACCTCGTCGATGATGTAGACCTTTTTACTGGCGGCAATCGGTGCTAGCTGTACCTTGTCGCGCAGGTCGCGGACATCGTCGACACCGTTGTTACTGGCAGCATCGATCTCGATAATGTCCAGATGCGTATCTTCGCTGCCGTATGGCAACTGATTGATTTCGTGCGCCAAGATTCGGGCAATTGAGGTTTTGCCGACGCCACGCGGACCGGTCAACAGATAGGCATGCGCAACTTTACCCTGATCAATACTGCGGCGCAGTACATCAGTCACCTGCGACTGACCCACTACCTCGTCCAGTGACCGGCTACGATATTTGCGGTAGAGAGCGGTACGCCCCTCGCTTTTCTCCCCTTTTTTCTGCATAACTAATCCTATTGTACGCTGTTTTGCGTATGAGTGCGTTGTAGATTTGGCACCTACTGTGTAAAATCCATATATGAATGCGCGGCGCGAAATGGAGGAACGCTCATCACGGGAACGTGGATGGCGTCGATGGGGTGCCGCAGCAGCCTTGGGGCCTCTCGCTTTGTCACTTGTCTTTGCTTCGCCTGCCGATGCCCTTGCCAGTTCTCGTTATCCTTGCGACCCTCAGGGCGCGGGATTTTCCGAATCTGCCCGACAGACACTTGCCCAGCAGTGTATTGACGACCGTCATGGCACGATTGCGTTAATTGCGAATCCAGATGAAATAGACAGCTTCCGGCTCGAAGACATAGCTTCGCGTACCGAAAAGCTGTTACGGCGCGCAACCGGGAACCTCATAGCCCCCGATCTGGTTCCTCTGGCCGCGTCACCCGAGGCAATTGCCCGGTTCCGTCAAATGAATCCTTTTTGCGTCGATACCAGCAGAGTCCAGACTGGCGGGACGGAGATGACCGACCAGCTTATGGGACTTGAATATCGGGATGATATTGACCATGTGTATGTCTTGACTAATCTTCCTGCATGCAATGATACCCCTGGGCGTCGGATAGACGGTCTCATATGGGGTGACAAGGCTATTAGATACGGTGAAGTGCTTTCTGCGAGCGTTTCGAGCAACACCAAAGATCCTGATGGCGTACCGAAAACATTAGCCCATGAAATCGGACATATGCAGGGCTACGGTCACGCTGGTGCATTGACGGGGCAGGACAAGTTAGTGACACTTAATCATTTCAAAACGTACCCTAATTTATCGAATGATACTGAAATCGACCTGGACCAAGTAATCGCCGAATACCCTGCCGACCAATATGGATCGCAGTCCAATATTATGGGCGCGACGTTTTTTGACAACAACGGGGCTGGCTACTCTCTTAACGGGCTTCAGCGAAAACGCCTCAGATGGGCAGAAACAGTACTGAATCCCAAGAGCGCCGCTAGCGTGAAGGGTGACTTCCTGAATCAGATAAACGGCTACAGCTATGTGTCTATTCCGAAACCGACCTCCGTAGATTATGGGTTTGCCGTTATGAATCTCGACGAGACCGTCGTTCTCCATGATTCGGACGGTGAATTATTGACTGATCCGCAATTTCAATTCAAACGGCTGGTTATTGACCCTGTTTACGACAAGCGCGGGTACCAAACTCATTTTATAGAGGTTTATTTGGCGACTGATGATCCTTACGAATCACTGTCAACGATGTCGCTGGGCTTTTTGGACCTGTCAAAGCCAGAAAATTCCAACCGGACGTTGGAATTAAATGGTCAAAAGATACGAATTCGTGCCATGGCAGGCGGCGGCTTCGTCGCGAATGATGAAGCCGTGAATGTACGAACCGATACTATAGCGGTGCTTCAACAGCAGCCCAGGTAGCATCTGGGTTGTCTTCGGGGATGATGATGGTGACTTGGTCGCCTTCTTTGACATGGAAGAATGTAACGCTGGCAAGCAGGATTCGGTACTCTTTACCGCCGGCTTCCACGTAGTACGCGCCGTCGTGTTGGACTAATGTTCCGATAACTTGTCGGCGTTCTATTGGACCGATTTGTTTGTAGATGAATGAACCGTCGTCAGCAATCGTCAATTTCAATACGTCGCCTTCAAGGAGTTTTGATTTGCTGGCGTAGTTAGCAGGAACAGGATAGTTTTTGCCATCAGGTCCGACCATGACTTGGCCGTCAAAGACGCCTTCGATGACTTTGCCACTGACATTTTCTTGGCTAGAACGTGGTGTTAACACTGTGCCGTCGTCGCCGATGATGCTAATCAATAGCTCTTTTGCTGCGGCCAAATTGGTCTCAGCTTCTTGGATTAATGATGTTAGTCGTTTGACTTGTTTTTCTGGTAAATCAGACATGAGCTCGCATTTCCTTGTCTGTGTTTGGTGATATTACCTTTATGTATATCAGCCTCGGCGTAAACTGTCAATGGTTTGTCCACAGCCCTAACTGATATGACGATATTTTTGTTGTAGAAACGACGGTACAAAAACCGCCCTCTTGCAAGGGCGGCAATTGAATTGACTTGGATCGAATGATTGATTCAGTGATCTGACTACGCGACTTCGACAGCAGCGCCAGCTTCTTCAAGAAGTTTCTTGGCGTTGTCAGCTTCGTCTTTGGTAGCTTTTTCTTTAACGGCCATAGGTGCGCCGTCAACGATTGCTTTTGCTTCACCAAGACCAAGGCCGGTGATTTCTTTGACTGCTTTGATAACAGCAACTTTCTGAGTACCAGCGTCTTTCAATGTAACGGTGAATTCAGTTTTTGCGTCTTCTGCAGGGCCAGCTTCAGCGGCAGGACCAGCAGCGACAGCGACAGCTGCAGCAGCTGGCTCGATGCCGTATTCATCTTTTAGTACGGTTTTTAGTTCGTTTACTTCTAGGACAGTAAGAGCGGTTAGCTCTTTTGCCAGTTTCTTTACATCAGCCATAATATGACTCCTTTATGATTCAGTTAGTTTGGTGGGGTTGCATGAAGTTACGCTGTAGCCTTGGCCTCTACTCCGTCCAATAGGGCGTGTAGATTGCCAGACAATGCGTTGGTGACGTCGTGTACTGGTGACAGTAATTGTGCGACGACTTGGCCGATGAGCTCGTTCTTGCTTGGCAATGTTGCCAATGCTTTCACGGCTGCAGCGTCTAGTAGTTCGCCTTCCATGCCGAAAGCGCCGACGAATTGCAAGGCATCATGTGTCTTGGCAAAATCGTTGAGTACTTTCGCAGGAGCGACTTCGTCTTCGCTACTAACTGCGTAGAGCAGTTGTCCGGTCAGCAGAGCGGTGTCCGTACCTTTGTAGGTAGGGTTTTCGCTCATGGCGACGCGCACAAGGCGGTTTTTGACCACCTTGATAACGACGCCTGATTCACGGGCGGCACGACGAAGTGTTTGAATGTCAGCAACGGTTAATCCGTTATAGCTGGCAAACACTGTCAGTTTTGACGTAGTCAGCAGGTCTGAAACTTCAGCAACCAATTCGTTCTTTTTCGATTTAGTAATCGCCATAGAAACTCCTTGATTTAGTTGTTTGATTCGATCCAAATTGTCAATGTGCACATTACATTCCATCTAGATAATGTGAGAAAAGAAAAAGTCCTTGATTCTCGCATTATCAAAGACTTCTTTCGGTTGAAACGGTGGATAGTTTGTTTCACCTCGGTAGCTGATTAAGTCTTTCGACCGCTACTGTCTTTGGTAATGTCTATAGAAAGTATAGCAAATGGAGGTGAAATGTCAACTCCCGCAATGGCCGCAATCATTTACTAATAAATAATTCTGGTCATTGCCCGAGATTATGCGCTCTCGGGCGGCGCTGATTACATGTAGCAGCTTGCTTGCGGTCTTTGGCAGTGGATACCCGAGCCGGCGCGACACTTGTCGCAATAGCAAAAGCATTGCGCCCACTTGCCCTCTTTGGCGTCGATCATGTGCGGATGTAGTTGCTCGAAGAGCGCTACGACCATCGGTTCAACCCTTTCCCAGGACTGTTTCGATAATGCGTTCCACGCGTGTTGCATTCTGCGGTGTAGTGAATGTCGGCGTGACGGTGACTTTGAGTTCCACTCGCCCGAGCCCTCCACCACCGAGAATGTTGATCAACTCCTGAAGCTGTTCGGCGCTGATATTGCCGAGGCTCCAACGGTGGAGATCCTGCCTTGAGTGGCCATGAATCCCTTCTGGAACAGTCATGCGATCACTACCCAGTTCAACTGCGACTTGCATCATTACTCCTAATTGTTGGTAACGTGGTACTTATGGTTCCCTCGTTCGCTACGTCTTGTCGGAGTCACCTCACGAAAAGTATGTGTATTTTATAATGATAAACAAATAAAGTCAATTTTGTTGTTCAGTAAATGGGGATGAATGTCAATGACGTAGAAGTAAACTTATTGAGAACTAATTAATCGTTTCGTCAGATTAAGGCTTAGGCTGCTTAGTGATGCTAATAAGATATTCCGCGTTTGTATCAGTCGCAATATCAAATATTTCATTGTTATATTCTGCGCGTACATGCAGGTCTTGGGGGAAGTTACCAGATAGATATTGATCAACAAATGTAACTTGTGGTAGCTTCGTAAAACCATTTGCATCGATAGCTAATTTAATCGCCCGCTCTACGCGGGTACGATTATTATATTTCCATTGGTTATTATTGTCGCTAAGTTTTTTATAGATTGTGAGCATCAGTGCCGCGAATGACACAATAAGTACGTATGCAATGGACTGTACGCAGAGGATGTACCCTTCTTGACTTTTAGTAAATGAAAGACCGATAAAAACTAATGCACTTAGGATCACGCCAGTAACAGCAATTCTGACGTGATTATCTGGACCTATTTTTAGTGGTGCCGGGGGCAATTTAAGTTCGTGTTGCTGCTTAAATAGTTTAAGTAGAGCTTTTTGATCAAAATTAGGTACACCTAATAAGGTGTTAATTTGTACTTGCAAATTGTTGTAGGTAGTCCAGTGTGACTGTTGCTTTTCTTGTTTTTGTCGTTGACGAGGCAATAAAATTTCTCCGTATGGCTTTGCCAAGTAAGCAACTATTAAGACGTAGCTAACTACTAAGGTAATGATAGAAATGCCTAAAAAATATTCTTTTGCGAGGAATACTTTGTCGAATGCGAAACTCCACTGATTGAAGAATAGCTGGATTATAGGTAGTAGACTACCGACGATAGCACTTATATCTTTGAGAAGCTTAGACAGAGTCAGGTCTTTCATTTATGATAGCTTATTTCGTTTGTATATAAGAATGCAAGCACAGGCTTTATTCACCCAGCTACCAATCTGTTATCATCATTGTAAGTATGGTTTTTAGGAAAAGACGCTACCGCACGAAGAAAGCACCACGAAATGATGTGCTTTTGATTCTCGCGGTTGTATTACTTGTTTTGGGTTTTACGACAACTTCCCGGTTTGCTAGCCAGACGATCGAGCTTACGATGTTGATATTGCTTGTTATTGGTGCTGTTCTCGCTGCGATTCTCCTAGCTTTTATTGCTCAAGAAGCTCGACGTAGGAAACAAGCACTCAAAGCAGTAGACATAACTGATATTGATTCAATGAAAGGCATAGCATTTGAAAATTACATTGCTATCTTATTTGAATCTCAAGGATATAAAGTCACAAAAACACCAGCCAGTGGAGATTTTGGAGTAGATCTCCTTATCGTGAAAGCTAAAGTGCGAACTGCAGTACAGATAAAACGATATAAGCACAATGTAGATCTAAAGGCAGTCCAGCAAGTTGTCGCAGGTATGCCACTGAAGCAATATAATGCCAGCAAATCAATAGTTGTAACAAATAGTATGTTTAAGCCGTCAGCCCGCATAGTGGCTGCCGCACATCAGTGTGAACTTGTTGATAGAGTGAAGCTTGGAGAGTGGATTATAGACTTTAAAAACAAATAGCTTATCTCAGTGCGACAAAATTTGATCAACCACTTGATCCTCGGTCATGCCGTCGGTGATATATCTTTCGTTAGCTATGCCAAGGCAGTCCTTCTCTACCCACCATCTCCGCATTTCTTCCTCGCCAAACTCGTCTTTGTTTGGCTTTGAATCATGTCGTCGCAACGTCTCGTCAAATGAAATATCGAAATAATAAATTGTAGCTTGCCCGTCAAAGTCATCAATGAGTTTTTTGAACATGTTTCCGTATTTATCTTTGCCCAAGATTCCTTCTACGATGACGTCATACCCAAGCTTTTTGCCGCGCATCGCGAGGTCGTAGATTAGCTGAATGCTTGGATTGCCTGGAATATCCTTCACACGCAACATCTCGCGGCGAACGGTGTCCTGGGAAATGAGCATGGTTTCGTATCCCATTTTCTCTCGCAGCTTTTTAGCTACCGTCGTCTTCCCGCTCCCAGAATTTCCTCGAAGAATAATTAATCTCGACATGAATTAATCATATCAAGCAATTGCTATCAAGAGTAGCGCTCGGCAAGTGAGGTTCTAGCCAAGTGTCGCGCAAATGACGGCGTTGTACCATCCTGTATATAGCGTTGTTCAAGTACCCTTCGCTCGGATCTCAGCTGGCGTTTGCTAATTTGCCGCGCACGTTCGCGATCTTTCCCGTAAACTTCTTCGTCAAAAAGGCTTTTGATAACCCAAGCATTTTCGGGATCTTTGTAAGCATCGAATTGCTGCTGACTGAGATTAGGTAAAACGTGATTGAGTATACCTGACACTTCGTCGTCGTCCTCGTCCGTATATTTGTCTATAACATTGGTGTTATGGGGAGCCGCCAAGTGTGATCTTTGATCAATTTGGTAGGCTGGCGGACATCCGGGTACCTGCACATTGACACATTCGGTAATGACAACGATGCCTGAAATTAAAAATCGGCTATCCTTATTGTGGTCTAGGAAGCCTGCGCGTCGAACGACACCGTGTTCTGCATTGATGTCATCTCCCAACTCTCCGAATTCGTCGAGTACATTCTGGAGACGGCCGATGAGCAACTCGGTATTATTCGTGGTAGTTTCGGGAAGGTGTGCCGCCTCAGGATTTGTCATAGTAGTATTGTAGTGAAAAATCGTATGAAGTCAAAGAAGCCCCGCTTTATCAATCTCGAATCGATGATTCCGAACGATTGTCCCGGACAAATTTTTTGATGATCCGTTGACCCAAAACTGAATTGTATCCGCGACCCAAAAATAATTTTTATCGTTGCCGCCGGAACCGTGGAGTAAAACAGCTTGTTTTATATCTTAATCATATAAAAGAACAGAAGAGCTCCGACCAGCGGCCGGGAGCTTTTCTGCTCGAACCGTACTGCTGGCGCGGAGCCGTTGGGTGTGTCGCAACCGTTCACTCGGTACTAAGAGACACATTTGCGATGCCTGCCTGTGGCCATGGATGGCAGCCCGCGTAGGCACCGCCCTCGGGGATGCCATTGCCGTAGTTTTCATACCATCCGCCGTACAGAATATAACGTACATGCAGGCGTTCTCCGGTGATCAGCCTATCGGGGCGGTGAAACATGGGTCGATATGGGCTGGGACCGACAGCGAACTCGATGTTTGCCCTTACCCATTTCGCGGCGTCGCGTGGTTGTTTGGACCGTCGTTGCCAGAATGACCAGCCCCGGTACATCTCTTCGGCTTGAGACCAGAGGTGTGCCACGACGTCGCCATCAGAGCGTTCTACATCAAGCAGATACAGCTCGTCGCCCAGACGCTCCCTGGTTCGATCAGGCGCACCGTGAAATATGATTTCGGCGCCGGACTCGAGCGTCACGGTCAGTGTGTCGCTTTCCTTCGTCTCCCCTCGTAGTGACCAGATGGGCAAGTTTTCCTCGTGAAGTGCCATTGTCTTCGCCTTTCATCTCTCGGACAACTACGCGAAGTATCTCATCATCTCATATAGCAGTCAATAATAAGCAGTATAAATCAAAATATTCAAGTTTATCTTCCGCCATCCTAAACATGATTTAATAACTAATCTTGAGCGATTATGAAATATCGCGAGATATCGGGAAGAACTTGAATGCGAACCTGAGATCATGGACGGGTGGGGATTGGTTTCGTCTATGGATATTCTTGTCACGGAATTCAACGACTTCTCCTGCTGCCGGCTTGTATATCTGTGCATCGCCTCTCGCTATAGCATCATCTACGGCACGTTGGCCAACTTCTCTGAGGAAATGTTTGTTGAAATGACGCTCTTTTGTGATGTCGTGTTTGAACTTCACATCTCCGTAGACTATTTCCGTAGGATGGCTAGAGGCACCAAAACCAACATTTATTAGTTCAAAAGTGAATTTGTTTGGATCAAAGTCGATGTGCCATAAATTCTCGCCCCCGCCCCGATCCAATTTTTCCGGGACGTGTTCAACGTATGAGGTTAGGGTGTTGGTTATGTATGTCTGCTCAAAATCAGTACGATCACCAAAGTCTGCACTAAATTCACTAAATTGTTGCACGGCTCGATCATGCGAGCCCTCCCGAGGAATAGGTCCGACGCTATCTGCATATGACTGAGCAGCATCTGCATCAAACGTAAATGCGACGATAGGTTCACGAGCGCGATGGATATATTCTTTCATTTATTTAATAATATCATTTTTATCACTGTTTGTAAAGCTTATGATTGCGCTGTTCCCTGATCACAGCAACCTAAATTAATTGACATTACAAATAAATGGTGCTGTAATAAGAGAGTTCATGTAGTATCACTACACAGAAGGCAGATAAATGATCAAACTCACTCAAGAACTGCTCGACACCTATGTCGGCGGGCAACTGATCGTTCGCAACGTCTACAAGTTCACGGTGCATGTTGGCGAAGTCAGCGGAATCACGCTGGACGAGTCGGACAGCGCCAAACGTGCGACGTTCTCGTTCGACTGGTGGACGCAGCTAGTGCGCGGCCGCTATGTGACATTCTCGTTGCCTTATGGCATCGACCTAGGTATCACCAGATACTGCATCGCCGGCAATCGCATCGAGCTAGTCTCGGACCAGTCGGGCGAATGCATGTCGCTCATACCAGCGCCATCCATAAGCGATCTGGTGGACGTCGCTGGTTTCGTACGGTGCATTCTGAGTGATCATCTTACACCCTCAGCAGGAAGCGCCGTCGTGGAGCCCCTCACCTGAGGGTGTCTCCATTTTTGGTTTAAGAGTTTTAGGGTTAAACCCTAAAAGCATACGCTTTATAAAATCTCAACGTTTTTTGCGAGGGTTTTAAGCCTGATGTCGTTTTTCTGACGGACGGTAACAGTCATCACACCTGTTTTACTAGTGTGAATGTCTTCGATCGTGCCTGATTTGCCTGTATGTGTCCCGGCAATTACCTTGCACTTCGCACCGTCTTTGAGCTGTTTGGTATTCATATTCCTATCATAGCAAATTAGGTATGTTCTATTTATTTGCCTTTCGCTTCGTTCACTTTGGCTTGCACTTTGAGTAGCCACTCCAAGATTTCAGTAGGCACTTCTTGGTCGTACCGTATCTGAAAGGACTTGCTGCCGGTTTTATACCCTATGTCTTCGAGGATCTTGCGGTCTTCGCTTTGGAGCTGACCCTCGAAAATTTCAAAGGTGATGTGGTTTGTGTATGTATCGAACCCGGCTAGGTATCCATGGTATTTGTAGTACGGCTTGCCATAGTGGATGCCCTCGGCAGCTTCCGGCACCGCCGCTTTCACTACTTTCCGTAGCTCCTCCATGTGATGCCGGGCTACTTCCGGAGAAGCTGCTATGAATTCATCAACGTTTTTCACTGAATAGTT
>CAYIQY010000002.1:0-39962 GCA_964365665.1 uncultured Candidatus Saccharibacteria bacterium
ACGAGGAAAGCTATAACGAAGACCCGGACGCTATTCGTGCTCAAGTAATGTCCGGTATCGAAGCGGCTGGTGTCAGTGGCAAAACGACCGAAATCGCCGATCGCCGCGAAGCAATCAAAAAAGCCCTTAGTATTGCCACCAAAGGCGACACTATCCTCATCACTGGCATGGGACATGAGCAATTTAGGATCGTAAACGGTAAAAAAATCCCCTGGAACGACAGCGATGTTGTACGCGAGCTTTTAGCAGATAAATAATCCTTTCTTTGTGGTACCAAAGAAACAAAGTACCTTCTTTTGGGCAGCAAAAGAAGCAAAACATTTGTGGCAGTTTCGAAACGCCGTGCTACCGAGAGGCTGACGGGCGGTCGCTGCGGAATGCCCGTTGGGCAGTCATTTTTCACTTCTTTAGTTGTTTAAAAATGACAGGTCCTCGCGAATTACTCCGCCCGTCAGCCTCTCGGTAGCCGGGTTTCTGCAAGAGCCACGGAAGCTGCCACTGTAACAAACGCACCAGAGGTGCGGATAATAATCAATCAGCCAATCGTGACATCTGCACCGACCCGAGTGGCTGGGTAGACACATGACGGAATCATTTGCGAGGACGTGTCCATTACGAACAACTAAGAAAATGGTAATGGACTGCCCAGCGGGCATTCCGCAGCAACCGTCATTTATTTGTCCCGGAGCCCGGAGGAGGGAAGCCGTCACAAAGCCTTTTGCTTCTTTACGTCGCTACGAAAAGAAGGCGTTTGGTCCTTCGCAAAAAGGACAAAGATTAATACCAACTCTCGTGGTGTTTGCGCCACCACAGGCTTTTAGTGGCTCGTTCACCGAACTTTACCCACCAACTATATTGCCGCGGCTTAATTACCAGGTCGAATGCTCCTACGTAATCGGTGACTTGCTTGTTAAAACTGGTTTTGAACCGTCCAATACCATAGTGGGGGTGTAGTTCGTCATTAATCCGATCGCTTGGCGGTGCTCCGCACAGGTCATGAAGTTTTGAACCTTCTTCTTTTGCCCATTGAATAATATGCCATTGCAACAGGTGGCTGGCACCATAAACATTCCTCTCACGGACACTCGCACCCTCTTTGTAGGTGCTTTTTTCACCAAATATCATGGCAAACGCGCCGGCGACAACCTGACCCTCGGAATAAGCGAAAAACAATTGTCCTAGATTAGCCGCAGCATATCGCTGCCAGAATTTTTGATAATATTCATAAGGTCTGATCACGAATGATCCGGCAGCAGTTTCGGATAGTAAGTTGTAAAAAAGCTGGCAGTTTTCGTCGTTGCTTTCAACTTGTTCTACCGTCACTCCGTCACGTTCAGCGCGGTGGATTGCATGACGGCCTTTTTGGTTCAGATCTGCCATGATTTTGTCCAGATTAGGAGACAGATTAACCAGGATTGTCGAAAAGTTTGGCTGGATAGGGGCGGCAGGCAGTAGCCCAAGTTCGGTCAACGCCTTCATTGCATCATCTGTTTTTTCTAATTCCGGTTCGACTTTGACGGCAAACACGCCGTTATGACCTGCAAAATCACGAAGGGCGGGTAACATATCACCAAGCTGCACGACGGTTTTCACACCGGGACCTTTGGGTATATACCACATCTTTCCAAGTCCAAAAACAGGTTTTTCCAGTACCGTTATCGCGATGTTTTCAGCAATGATATAGCGCGGTGTCCATTCACCAAGTTTTTTTTGTTCGGCGAATTCATCACCCTGAAATACATTCCCGCCATCGGGGTTGGCCAAAATCTTCGAATCCCATTCGGCTACTTCAGATTCAGTTGCAAATCGAATGTCCATATGACCAGTATATAATCATTCGGTCTCACAGACTCTCAATATCAATCTATTTTGAGAATCTTATACACATTATGTCCGATCGGACATAATGTGTATAAGATTAAGACTATTAAAACAGGGTTAAGTCTTATATAATATCGTGATATGGGAACGATTTTTTCTGCTTATGATATCCGTGGACGGGTTGGCGACTCACTGACAACTGAATACGTATGGACGGTTGGCAAAGCTTTTGCCGAATGGCTGCCCGAAGAGGGAAGTGTCGTTATCGTCAAAGGTGCAGGAGCGAATGATACGACTGCTCACGCCTTGACCGAAGGTCTGCTTTTGCAAGGCCGCGATGTTATTGACGGAGGACAGGGAGACCAGCAAGCCGTTACCGGTGCTATTGGCGACAGCCAGGCAGCAGGTGGCGTGCTAATCAATCACGACGAACTACAAGATCTCGAAATCATTACTCTTTTCGACGCCCGCGGCGTCGTTGTTACTGCCGATGCCGGCCTGGCTAGTATTGAAGAACTAATAACTGCCGGCAATTTCGTACCGGCAGCAGAAAAAGGCTCAATTACTTCAACCAGTAGTAGTTAAGTGCTCAGAATCATCTGCTGAGTGATCAATGGCAGTGTCCATTACAAGGTACATTCCGTCGGCTTCGGATTTGATACTGGCTTCAGTATTATCGTCTTTGATTCTACCTCTGCTTATGAATTTATCGTCGTAATCAACCACGGTAGGTATAAACCTAACGTCGGTAGTTGTAGGAACGCCATCGATCATGGCTGAGATTGTAAGCAAAACGCCGGCTCGTTGAGCTAGCTCCACTTTCATGCTATCTAGAATATCACTCATTTTTTCTTCAACAGCGTTGGCGTTAATGAGGTATTCTCTGTATTCTGATTCAGCCATATACTACCATTTTATCATCTTACCCCTATAGGTGCTGGGGTATATTCCTCTCCGGATGCTTCGATCAATGCCTTTTCAATAGCAGGATAGACTCGTTCAACAGCATCAGGCTTTGGTCGCCAAGGATTTTTTGGATCGAAATCATCCATAGTATAGCCCGAAAACATAATTAGCTTATTTTTTGGAAGTCGACCACCGTGACCGCTCATATAAGAAAACTCTTCAGCTTCTTGTATGGCTTTATCGGCGAGTTCCTGCGAAGCTTTTACGTCTACCGTTACGATGACGCCGTTTCGACAAAGAATTCTATGATCAACCCCCTCTGAGTCGTCCTTATCGGTAGTATCGAGGATTTCAAAACCTTCAGGCAAGTAATAGAGCGGTGCCTCGAACCCTAACTCGTGTTTCATGCCGACTTGTCTTTCTTCTGTTTCTCGAACGGCCATATTGATATCCTCTGCACCGTAGCCGTACGCAATAGTGGCCGATTTAACCAGTTCCGTAATAACAAATGGTTCGATACTCGGATTTGTATCAATGATATCTTTCAGTATATTATTAAATCCAATCAGATTTAACTTTGCGTTATCCTTAGTATGATCCGAAATAGTTCGTCGTTGAAGTTGTTTTTGCGCCTCAATCATCGAGGGGGTAGCGCCAAGGATCAAGGCGTACATTTTTACATCAATATTTTCAGGATCACGAAGGTCAAGCTGTTCAGAATATCGTTTTGCATCGTTAGCAAAATCAGCGGGGCCTTCGGTGTGTTTGCCGTGTCGTTGTTGTTCCTGAACTCCTGCATTTCCCAGTCTTGAATGCATTCGAAAGTCAGCTACATTTTCACTTGTTTTGCGAAGACCTCTTAAGTGCAGATCCAAAATACGATTTGGATCAATTTCTTGTTTACGGTATTTTTCGTTTGGTTGCATATTTGTATTTCAATCAATGAATATGGAATGGATTATACTACTATATCAGCGATAAGTCAAGCAACCAGAAGTTAAGAGAATAATTAGCACTCGAACCTTGCAAGTGCTAATTCTTTTGGCTACAATGGGGGAAGAAGTAAAAAACACGGAGGAATGTATGAACACACCAATCAAACCCCTGGCTGACCGTGTCGTTGCGGTACGCGAAGAAGCCAAATCTCAAACTGCGAGCGGTATCTATCTGCCTGATACAGCCAAAGAAAAACCAGTTGTCGCCACTGTTCAATCCGTTGGACCCGATGTCAAAGGCATCAAAAAAGGCGACAAAATTATCTACAAAGAGTACAGCACGACCGAACTTAAAATCGACGGCACCGAATATATAATCGTCAAAGAAGAAGACGTCCTCGCGACGGTACAGGAGAAATAACAGATGGCAAAAAAAGTATTTTATGATGATGACGCGCGCGAGCGAGTACTCGGCGGGGCGAAAGCACTCTATGATGCAGTCAAGGTAACCTACGGTCCAAAAGGACGAAACGTTGTGATCGCCAAAGGTTACGGTGGTCCAACTGTGACTCATGACGGCGTGACTGTTGCCGAGGCAATCGATTTGCCTGACGAAGATGATGAAACGCTTGGTTACAAAGTCGGCGCAGAACTCATCAAGCAAGCAGCGAGCAAACTGAATAAATCGGCTGGTGATGGTACAACAACTGTGACTGTATTGACCTATAATATTTTGAAAGAAGCCAACCGCCTGATTGCTGCTGGCCACAATCCGATGGAACTGCGCAAAGGCATCGAATCCGCTGGTTCCGAAATCATCGCAGGACTCGACAAATTGTCCGAGAGTATTGAAGGCAAATCCGACCGCGTGGCGGAGGTTGCGACTATCAGTGCTGGTGACGAACAAATCGGCAAACTAATCGCTGGTGTTATCGAAAAAGTTGGCAAAGACGGTGTCGTGACTGTCGAAGCTGGCCAAGGTTTGGAACTAGAAGCCGAAGTCGTGGAAGGATTCAACCTCGATCGTGGTTGGTCATCGCCATTCTTCGTGACTGACGCCAATCGCCAAGAAGCGGTTTACGAACATCCCGCCATCGTAATCACAGACAAAAAGATCAGCAATGTCAGCGAATTTCTTCCACTGATCGAAAAACTTGCGGCAGCTGGCAAAAAGGACGTTGTCCTGATTGCTGACGAAGTCGAAGGCGAAGCTTTGAGTGTCCTGATCCTTAACAAATTAAAAGGCGTCTTGAATACTGTTGCGGTCAAAGCTCCAGCCTTTGGTGACCGCCGCAAAGAGATTTTGGAAGATATCGCGACGCTAACCGGTGCGACTGTTATCTCCGAAGACCAAGGCCTGACATTTGAAAATGTTGATTTGACCGCTGTTGGTAGCGCTCGCAAGGTAATTGTTGGTAAAGACAGCACGACGATTATCGAAGGTGCTGGTAAGTCAGCTGATATCAAGGCTCGCATTACTCAAATCGTTGCCCAGGCTGATAACGCCTCATCTGAATACGACAAAGAACAGTACGAAAAGCGTGCCGCAGCCTTGTCTGGCAAAGTTGCTGTCATCAAAGTCGGCGGTGCAACCGAAACAGAAATTGACGAAAAGAAATTCCGCGTTGATGACGCTGTCGCTGCCACCAAAGCCGCACTCGCCGAAGGTATCGTTGCAGGTGGTGGTGTAACCCTCGTCAATTTGGCTGCAACTATCAAAGCAGATGGTGCTGATAGCCTCAGTGCTGGCCGCCAGATTCTGAAACAAGCTTTGCGCGTACCGTTTACGCTGATTACTGCGAACGCAGGACTCAATAGCGAGGCACTGCTGGCACAAGTTGAAGCTGCCAAACCGGGGCAAGGCGTCGATGTTAACGCGCCGACTGCAGGACTGGTCGACGTCAAAAAAGCCGGGGTCATCGACCCGACCCGCGTCACCAAAGAAGCCGTTCAAAACGCCGTATCGATTGCATCAACTGCCGCTACTATGGGCGCACTGGTTGTTGATATCCCTGAACCTGCAGCTCCACCAGCACCTGGCGGTGGTATGCCTGGCGGCATGGGCTTCTAGGCAATACTCGGCTCGGAAAACAAAAGGGATTCCAGTGGAGTCCCTTTTGTTTTACCAGAAGCTCTTTGACAATCTGTAGATCCTCTTATAGAATGAAACTATTCATAAGGGGAATAAAAAACAAATGGTACGTTTACCAAATCCAGGTGGTGATCAAGGTGATTGGGGGCATATTCTTAACGAATATTTGTCGCAGTCACATGAAAATGATGGGTCGCTTAAACCCGACACGGTCGGCAGTGATCAAATCAAAGACAAATCAATCACAAGCGTTCAGCTGGCAGACAACAGTATCACGGAGGAGCAACTTTCGGCTCCTCTCCAATCAAAATTGGATTCATTCAGTTCAAGTTCGCTCAGTACTGAAACCGGCTCTTCGCAAGAAATCGTGTTTGCGCAGGGTTTTGGCACAGTGGCAATTACGGACGATACCCAATTCATAGACGGTACCCACATTTTCCTTGACACGCTGGATGGTGCCGTCTATCTGACTCTGGATTTAGGAATCGTCGTACTTGGTCCCACTACAGCGGGCACCAATGTCGCATTTGAAATGTTTATCCGCGATGCCAGCAATAACGAAACATTTGCTTACAATTTATTCACAAGTCCAAACATTGCGTCGGATGGTTTTACTGCGGCAAAGCCGCCTGCTATGATTGCGCGCATACCAAAAGGACGGGCAATGACGCACTTTGTCGGGGTGATTAGCGGTGCCAGCACCAATACGACGGCTCAGGTAGATATTACTTTGAATCCAACATGGACCCCAGAGGGTACGGCATTCGCATCCCTTCGGGCGGAAAGGGTATAGCAAATGTATTCTCAATATAGGGACAGCGGAAATATCACCGGACTCACTGATTTCTGTCAGGTTTGGCTGCCAACAGGATGGGAACCCGGTGCGGATACGCCCATCGTTTTACTTGCGTTAGGGTATGGCGATGATACAAAATTAACTTCCACGCAGCTGGCGACAGACACATTCGTGAAAGCAATCGTCGCTGAGGGTTATGGTGTCGTGACGTCACGGTACGGTGGCACTGATCTTTTTGGAAACCCGACTGCCAGAGCTCAGGTAGAGATAGTCGCAGATTTTGTACAAACACACACTAATTCCTTTGGAACACTCGCGGTGGGAGCCGGCAAGATCGTTACCGTCGGTTTCTCCATGGGCGCATGCACGACACTTAACTGGGTTGGCAACCTCTCAACACCAACGGATCGCGTCAAGGCATTCGTCACCGTGAATGGGCTGGTGGATATCAATTATTCCGGTACCTCATCGCTTGTCGCGGCTGCTTACCCAGGAGGAGTCACCAATAGTACGGATGATCCAACGACAATGGCCGCGAATAGTAAGTATGCAGGCCTCGATGGGTGGGTATGCTATGCAACCGACGATACGGTCATCTCGTATTCCAGCATGGGACCATTCATCACTTCTACCGGCGCGACTGTCGTAAGCGAGGGAGCTGCCGGACATGTATGGACAAATATCGCGAACCCTGCAGTTATCGATGCCGTCCTTGCTGCGTGCGCTGCATAACGAAATTATAAATCAGGCTAACTTTAACTTCTCTCTTGTCTACTGGAAATAACTTATGCTATTATCTCCAGTATGGCAGAGAAAATGATAAAACGAACAATCACCCCGCTTATTCGTTCCCATTTGGGACGAGGGCGGGTGATTGTGCTTTATGGACCTCGTCGGGTTGGCAAAACAACGGTGGCCAGACAGCTGCTTGATGAGGTTCCCGTGGCCGACCAACTATATCTCAACTGCGATGAGCTTGTGACGCAGGATGCCCTGAAGCCGACAAGCCTCGCATCACTCGAAAGAGCGATAGGGCAGGCAAAACGTATCGTCATTGATGAGGCGCAACGGGTTGAAAACATCGGCTTGACCTTGAAATTACTGATTGATTCTCATCCCGAACTCGATATTATCGCGACCGGATCATCATCATTTGACCTCGCGGGCAAGGTCAAAGAACCTTTGACGGGCAGGGCATACGAATACTTTCTAACGCCACTGTCGCTTGCCGAAATAAAGAACTATTTTGGTTATACCGATCTGCAGTTGCCGACATTGTTTGACCGTTTACTGCGACTTGGCAGCTATCCGGGTATTATTTTGACAGATGATAATAGGGCAGACGAAGAAATCATCGCGCTCGCCACTAATTATGTATACAAAGACAGCCTGGAACTGGTCGAATTACGCCAACGACAGTTACTTCCACGATTACTTCAGGCGCTCGCACTGAATATCGGTCAAGAGACTTCCTATAACGAACTTGCGGTGACATTCGGGGTGAAAGTCGAGACAATTGAACGTTATATTACACTGTTAGAAGTGGCATTTGTCGTCTATCGATTGCCAGCGCTCACCGGTAGCGAGCGAGGCGCGCTGTCTAATCGTAAACGAAAAGTTTACTTTTATGACCTTGGCATCCGTAACGCCCTTATTCAATCCCTGCAACCGCTTGATCTGCGTGCTGACCGCGACGTTTTGTGGGAGAATTTTTGTATGAACGAACGGATGAAATACTGGCAGGCGCGCGATGAACGTGTGCAGCGCTATTATTGGCGAGCACTTTCGACCGAGCTTGACCTTGTCGAAGCCAAAAACGACCGTTACGACGCGTATGATTTCGCCTATGCAGACAAAAAACTGACGACTCCCAAATATTTTAAAGACACCTATCCCGACTCCGAAGCCAAGTTGATTCATGCTGGTAATTTACTACAATGGTTATCTTAACAATTGACACCGAATCATCAATCCGCTAGTGTTAATGAAGTAATAAAAGGGGAACGAACATGCAACCATCAGATAGCACACCAACACCACAACCACCCAAGCAAGGTTTTTTAGCAAAATTATTCGGCAAAAAGCCAGCGCCAGTCGCACCGCCAGCACCGTCACTCGCACCTCCGCCACAGCTTGACGACGCACCAACGCCTGCTGATGACACAGCCGCACCGGTTGTTGGTAACGATATTGTTCCACCAGCCGCAACACCGGCACCATCATTCGGACAACCATCCGCACCGTCTGCGCCTGCCACATTACCGACTACTCCCGTTGCTCCTATCGCACCAGTCGAGCCAGTCGTTCCAACGCCACCTTCAGCATCAGAGTGGCCAGCAATGCCCGATAGGACACCTGCGGTTCCACCGAGCAATGATGATGCTCCGCAACCACCTGCCAACAGTTCACAACCCCAGTAATCTAGGTTCTTTCCCTAAAATACTCCACATTCGTGTGGAGTATTTTGCTATATAGTTGCGTAAATACCAAAGCGGGGTTATAAGCATTGACATTATGAACCGTTTATGCTAATATTGAGGTATAACGCAATAAAAAGCATTAAGCAGGATCCACCACGATGTCACGACGAAACAAAGAAAAGCCCTACTACGCCATCGATAATAAGACCGGTGAAGCATTTCAGCCTCGTGACATACAGTCACCAGAATCAAGCCCTCGGCGATTCACAGCACCCTCTGGTAGTTTCATGGAAGGCGCTACTCAGACTATACCCGTAGGTGATGATGCCGTTGCTGTTGCAGAACTTGAAAAACAGAAATCTGTAATTGATGACACTACTAATGAATTGTTGGATAAAAAATATGGCATAACGGCTTCTGTTGGCAATGTACCAGAGAAATTGAATTTAAAAGGCCTAGGACTAACATCTGAACAAGTACAAAATGGTGAAATTACGAAAATTCTCAAAACGGTAGAGAACCGTTCACTAGAAACGCTTGAAAAAGCACTAGGCAAAAAGATTGTTCAACTGCTGACCCTTGAAGATATAAACAAGATTAAAGCAGACAAATCTCATAGGGAACTTGTACAAATGTTAGCCAAAGGCAATATGGGTAACACCTTTGATGAATACGACAGCCTACGCAACGTATTAATTGATCAATTTGGTATCGAACGACCTGCAGAATCAGTAACACCAGCATCAGCATCGCCTCTACCACCAAAATCGTGGGAAGTCACCATTCCTGAAGACGACGGTGTATTTCCTGGTAGTACGGCAGGAGCTAGCGGTCACTTGATGGCAATTTTTGCAAATCGTGGTGAAAAGCGCGATGCAAAAGAAGCAAAACGAAGAATCAAACGATCGAAGAGAGAAGCAGAGCTTCGTGCTGAAGGTGTGAGCGATAAAGATATCAAGAAAAAATTGGACAGGCGCGAATCCCTGCTGGCTGGAGCGAAACTACTTGGTTATGGTGCCGCAGCTCTCGTAGCTTTAGGTGTTACTTACTACACAACAAGAGAAGTCCGCACGCATTGGAATGATTGGTTTGGACCTGGTACTGGTAGCGGCAGCGGATCAGGCGGCCTTGATATTAACACAACGCCACCGTCACAAGGTGGCAACGGTGGTACCAATCCTAGCGATCAGCTTCCGGGTCACGGTCCGACATCTGCAGAACAAACTATCTTGGATAAATACTTTAGCGCGAGCGACACTGCGACAGCGCCTAACAAGCATCATCTCAATGACTTCAGTGCTGGTAACCCAGCCCTCTTAGCTGGTGACAAATCGGGCGCGGTCAGTAATCTTGAAGCTATGTTCCGTGGCAACCCGCGTATCACGGCGACCTATTTATCCGAACTTGGTATTGGCGGTGCTCCTGTTCGCCCAAGTACTGAAGCCCTGGCTAATGATCCGAATGTTTTAGTCAGCTACAACCAACAGCTCAACGCTTATGGTGACTTTCTAGCAGATCCTAATAACAAAGCACTTCGTTTCAAAGAAACTCATGAACTTGTTGAAGCGATGAATAACGGTACCCTTGGTAATAAAATTATACTTGAACCAGGCTATATGTCATCTGGTAGTAACCAAATGCCCGGTTCGATTATCTTTGGTACGCACGAAGGCCAAGTCTTTATTGATCCTGAGGTCAACTATAGCGATGTCGAAGCTGTCGAATGGCGTGTTGGCGACAAAACTTTGCTGGTCGAGACTGGTTGTAATCAAATCGCTCACTCTCGTCCCGTTGTCCAACACATACCAGTGCAGCAATATTCTACCCCTTCATCGCATCCACGTGTGAGCTCTCCGCAGTATTACACTAACACGCCCCCTGTAAAACAACCTCCACATTCTTATCCACCAGTACAACCTCCAGTTCAACCACCTGTGCAGCCGCCAGTACAACCTCCCATACAGCCACCTGTACAACCACCACTAGCCCCAAAGATTGATGAGCAGCAGGTTTTCCATAACCCAGGCCTTCCGGAACAAATCCGACGAGACGGCTTGATGGGTCCAAGTCCACTACAAAATCAGGGTGATATGGCTCCACAGGCTCCTAGCTACACTCCACCAGTACAAGCACCATCATCGAATGACACTGCGCCTGGTGCCTCGTCAGGCGGCGGACTCTTCGGTGGCGGCTCGGAAGCCCAATCAGGTACAAGCACCGGCGGCGGCAGTGGCTCTGGTACAACTAGCGGTAATGTAGGCGAATAATAAAGGATAATTATGAAAGCAAAACTTCAAACAATCGTACAGGAATTTCTAGCTAGCCGAATTGCCGTTGTTACTGCAGTCCTATGTACTGTTGTTGTCGGTAGCGGTGTTGTCTTGGCATATGGTCCTGCACGGCCGACTTATACGACTCAGGTTCCTGCCGATCATATTACCTTTAACTCGATTACAAACAACGCGACTTATGGTGACGAACGTAACTTTACGACTATCAAAGATGCAAGTAACACTGCAGCTGGTGGTTGGACAGACAACGTGACCGTTCAGGACGGCAAAGAATATTTGGTAAGCATGCTTGTTCATAACAATGCAGCTGCCAACCTCAACCTTGTCGCTACTAATACCCGTGTATCTGCGAATGTGCCTAATACGACTTCTAATAGTATTCAGATTGATGGATATGTCAGTGCCGACAATGCTTCACCTCAGAAGATCTGGGACAGTGTCGTTATGTCGAGTGACAAGAAATTTAACATTGCTTACGTAGCTGGATCAGCGACTTTCTACAATAACGTCAAACCTGGTGGCCAGCCACTTTCTAACGGCATCGTTACAAGTGGCGGTGCACTAGTTGGCTACAATGCCATGGATGGTAAAGTACCTGGTTGTTACCAATACGAAGGTGTCGCAACGTTCAAGGTAAAAGTTTCTATCCCAAGCCCTAACTTCACTGTTGAAAAGAAAGTACGCCTGAGTGGCGCATCGACTTGGGCGAAAAGCATCACGGCTAATCCTGGTCAAAAAGTTGACTACCAAATCGGCTATGCCAACACTGGTACATCTACTCAATCAAATGTGATTGCCAAAGATACATTGCCTGCAGGTGTCGGCTATGTTGGTGGTTCAACCACCGTCAAAAATGCCGACAACCCTAACGGTAACGGGTTGCAGATCAATAACAATAATCTTGTGGCTGCGAACGGATTGAACTTTGGCAACTATGCACCTAGTTCGAATGCCTTCATCCGCTTTAGCGCAATCCTCCCAACGAACGATCAACTGGCGGTCTGTGGACCAAACCAATTGGTCAACAGCGCAACAGTCGCAACCCAGAACGGTGAAAAAAGTGATACAGCGGTAGTTACGGTTAACAAGACGAACTGTGTTGTTACTGCATCTAGTCTGCCAACAACTGGTCCGGTTGAAATAATTGCTGGACTGGTCGGTGTCGGTGCCATTACTGTCGGTGTCGTCTACTTCTTCAAGAGCCGTCGTGACCTGGAAGATGCTTTGTACGAAGCACAGGCTCATCCAACGACTGGTAAAGTCAAGACTCACGAAACACACGTCAAATAAACACTGATAACATAAAAAATAAAATAACCCCTCGGATGAGGGGTTATTTTTTATGTAGTCTTGGGGTGGGAAAGATAGTCGATTTCTTTGATGATGTCCAACAACGCTTCGGCGCGTCGGGTTTCGTCACTGATCTCTTTGGCGGCATCATGTGCAGGGCCGATCAGGCTGGCATCGTCGGTGCTGCGGATCAACAGTAGGTAGGTGTCGAATTTTTCTTCGGACGACAGGTTCAGTTTGTCGACCAACGGACGCAACTCGACAAGGGCGTCTTGTTTGATCGAGGCGAGGGGGCCGGTATCATCAGAGGCTGGAAGCGTTGATGGCGTTGGGAGGCTAGAAGGTTCTTCGTTTGAAGCAAGATAAGGTGGGATAGAAGAGTCTGACGGTGGAGTAGGGGTGAACGGAGAGGCAACCGCACCAGGTGTGGTTGATGGGGTTTCTTCGAACGTAAGATCACCGTGCACATCACTGACCTTCGCAGTCGGTACAGAGCCACTTCCATAGGTCCCGGCTGTTTCGGCAACGCTATCAAGCGCCTTTGCCAAGTCTTGTTCGTCTACTTCAGTATCGCCCATGCCCACCTCGTCTGTTTTACTTATGCTTTAACTGTAAAAAGTGTATCATATATAGAGTAAAACTCGCAACAGGAGGAAAATGATGCTTGATGACGCAAATGTACTAGCCCAACGTGATCCGGAAGGAGCGTTGAAAGTGGCGGCAGAACAATGGCAGCAAGTACAATTTGCGGCTGATGTGGTTGATGGTGATCATGATAATCGACCAGTGACAAAAGTTATCGTGGCCGGAATGGGTGGCAGTGCGTTGGCGGCTTTGGTTGCCAAGGCATGGTTGGAAGAGGAATTGAAGATACCATTTGAAGTCGTGCGTGAATATGAATTACCGACATATGTTGATGATTCGACGCTCGTGATTGCCATCAGTTATTCGGGTAATACCGAAGAAACATTGGGTTGTCTGCAGCAGGCGCAAGATTTGTTTGCGCAGGTCGGAGTGTTGGCGGCTGGTGGTCAATTGGTCGAACAGGCAACAGCTGCCAAGATTGCCCGGGTGGAGATACCGGCTGGTTTGCAGCCACGAATGGCAGTGTTATTCAACCTGCGGGCGCTTGTCGCGTTGCTCGCTAACTTTGGTGTGGTGCAGGCGAGTAAAATCGACGAAGTAACGCAGCCGGGGGAGTGGCTACATGCGCAAACAGAGCAATGGTTATCGACTGTCACAACGGACAAGAACCAGGCGAAACAACTGGCGTTGCTATCTGTTGGTAAAACACCGGTATTTTACGGTGGTCGTTTGACCGGTCCAGTAGCATATAAATGGAAGATCAGTTGGAACGAAAACGCCAAAAACGTGGCCTTTTGGAACGTCTATCCCGAAGCGAATCATAATGAATTTATCGGTTGGTCATCGCATCCTGTCGACAAGCCATTCGCTGTGTTTGATTTGAAAAGTTCGTTTGAACATCCGCGGATTTTGAAACGGTTTGAGGTAACTGATAAATTACTCAGCGGCCTGCGACCCAAAGCTGTGCCGATTCAATTAGAAGGCGATACGCCACTCGCGCAGTTGTTGTGGGGGAGTGTACTGGCAGATTTTGTCAGTATTTACGTTGCGATATTAAACGGCGTTGATCCGACACCGGTTGATTTGGTCGAGAAACTGAAAAAAGAACTGACTTAAAAAAGTTACCCCGCCGACGCTCGCATCTCTGCTTGCGTCGCCGGGGTCCCTTCTTGAGCCTTATGTCTCGATCACACGGACGTTGTCCGGTGAGAGGCGGTTGAGCAGGTAGGAGAGGTGTTGTTTCGGCCGCCTGGTGTGGTCGATCCTGCGATCTCCCCCTTGGTCGGATTCGAGCCTGACGACTCGGTTACCGTTGAACCGATGAACGATTGCCAGCATCTTGGGTCGGCACCAGGTGTCCGAGTTTGCCAACGAGAAGTTATCGAATTCTGCAGACAACTCGATCGCGACGCTTCCACCGATCGCACACGGATCCCAGATCCACCAGCAGGTGAATCCGTTTTTGGTGGGGCGGGCATCATTTGCCGCAGTATCCTCGTACTTCACCAGCCTTTTCGCCTCATTGAGCAATTGCTCGACCATTGTACGCGCCGTTGCGGTTGTCATGCCATCTCTCCGTATCTAAGAAGGACGTTCTGTGCGTCGCATAGAATCGTGCATTTACTGTATCACGAATAAAGAGAAAATAAGTCGATTTTAATGATACTGGCGCAAGGCTTCGATGGGGTCTTTGCGGGCGGCACGGATGGCAGGGTACAGGCCGAATAGCAGACCGACGCCGAGTGATACGCCAAAGGCAAGGCCGGTGATCGTCCAGTTAAATATCGGGTCAAAGGTAAGGAAGCTGCGGGCGATGATAAAGGCGAACAAGTAACCGAATACGTAACCCACGACACCACCAGCGAGGCTCATGGCAAGGGACTCGATCAGGAATTGCCAGGTAATATGGGCGTTGGAAGCGCCAAGGGCTTTGCGAATGCCGATTTCGCGGGTACGTTCGGTAACGCCGACCAGCATGATATTCATAATGCCGATGCCACCGACCAATAGCGAGATAGCGGCGACGGTCGTCAGGGTAGCGGCGACCGCATAGAACAGTTCATTTGCGGGTTGTGATAGATCGTTGCCGGACAGAACCATGAAATCTTTTTCGTCGTGGTGATTGGCGGCTATTTTTTTGTTCGCCTGTTTGACGACTTCGGGAAGATCGGCGACATTATTTGTTCGGATATTAATTTGCTGGATTGCAGCGACGCCTTGGTTAAAGTTCTTGCCGCTGTCCAGGCTGATGATCGCCGCATGGTCAAAGTCGACATTGTTGTAGTTAATCGGGTTATTAAGGGGCTTTAACACACCGATAACAGTAAAGGACATGCCGTGGGTGCGGAATGTGCGACCCGCAGCTTGTTCGGTGCCGAACAGGTCGATGGACAGTTGGGTGCCGATAACTGCCGTGTCGCGATTGGTGACACTGTCGATGAATTGTCCGTCGGTGAGTGGCAGTGATGTGACATCTGGCAGGCTCGGTGTCGAGGCAACCAACGAGACGTTACGGGGCGCAGAGTTGTTGGTCGTAACACTGCCGCCTAGGAGCATGATCGGCGCGACGGCTTTGACATTAGGAATGTCTTTGATACTGTTGACGTCTTGTTCGGTCAGGCTGCTGGTGGCCATGCTGCCAGCAAGCGTTGCGGTCAGGTTATTGATCTGCGAATCTTTGTCCGGTGAACCGGGGCGGACGACGGCGATCGTGCCACCTAATTGGTCGACTTGGTCAGTAATAATTTTGGTTGCACCGGCGCTGAGTGACAAAATGACCGTGATGCTAGCGATACCAATCGTGACGCCGAGGATAGTCAGGCCAGTACGCAGACGATTACCGCGCAGCGATTCGAATGCGTTGGTCAGGTGGTTGGCGATGAGAAGGCGCATTATTCGTCTTTACCTTTCTTGGATTTTGACGGCTTTTTCTTGGCTGGTTTTTTGCGTTTGTCAGCCAAGGATATTTTGCCCGCAACGGTTGGCTTTTTGGCACGCGGTTTTTTGGTGTCGGTATCGATTCGGCCGTCGACCATGCGGATAACGCGGCTGGCATAGGTAGTCAGATCGGGGTTGTGAGTCACCATGATAATCGTGTTGCCACGGCGATGGATGTCGGCGAGTTCTTCCATAATCACATGACTGGAACGACTGTCGAGGTTGCCTGTCGGTTCGTCGGCTAATACGATTGATGGATTGTTAACTAGCGCGCGGGCGATGGCGACTCGCTGCGTTTGGCCACCGGACAGCTGCCACGGCATATAATATTCCCGTTCGGACAGATGAAATGTGCTGAGCATTTTGCTGGCGGCCTGTAAGCGTTTGGTTTTGTGCATACCTTTGTAGGTAAGGGGTAGGGCGACGTTTTCGATCACATTCAGGCGCGGTACCAAATTGAAATTTTGGAATACAAAGCCGACTTGGTTGCTGCGGATGTGGGCACGATTGCCACTGCCGAGGTTATCAACTGATCGACCATCCAGTATGTAATCGCCATCATCAGCGCGGTCGAGGAGTCCCAGAATATTTAGCAGGGTTGTTTTGCCACAGCCGCTGGGACCCATGATGGCGATAAATTCGCCTTTTTCGATTGTCAGATCCAGACCGTCCAGTACCGTGTGTTCGGCGTCACCAATTCCGTACCTCTTGGTGAGGCGGTTCAGAGCAATGACTGGTGTGGTGGCATCAGTTGGCATAATACCCCTATTATAGATAGGTCTTGCTACGATACGCAACAGTAAACACGTGTCTTTTATACAACCCTCACTTTTGCACCGTGTCGAACCAGACTGCAGTATTAATATCTGTTAAAATTACTAAATGCGGCAAAGCCGCTCCAATTTATCAAACCAAGCTTGCTGTTTGATAAATTGAGAGGAGGCATAACGGAGGAGTGACAGCTTTTCGATCTATGATCGGAAACGAAAACTCTGAGTGAATGCCGACGAGGAGAGGTGTCCGAGTGGTTGAAGGAGCACGCTTGGAAAGCGTGTGTGCGAGCAATCGTACCGGAGGTTCGAATCCTCTTCTCTCCGCCAAATAAAATAACGTCCGGATGGACGTTATTTTATTTGTCTGCGTGAGAGAATTTGACGCTTAGGTCTGTCGTTTGATCAGTTGGTTTCTGTTCGGTAGGTACAGTCTCTTCAGTCGACGGTTGTTCTTCGGCTGATTCTGCGTTTGGTCCGCGTTCGGCTTCTATTTTCAAAACTTGCTTCATGATTTTGTTGCCTCTTTTTCGAAGCTTCTTTAGGTGTGGATATAGTTCAGGATTGCCGTAGAACGTTCCTTTCGGTATGTTCTTCTCGTCAAAATCTTCACCCGCCTCGGCTGCGATGAAGGCATCAATCTGCACCGAGTCCTCTAAGGCTGCAAGCGCTCCCATAAATCCTTCTTGATCGATCATTTCTTCCTTCATCTCATCCGAATCTACCAGCTGATGATCTTCGAGAAAACGCAGATCAGCGATGATTACTTGTCGTGGTGTCATAGTCTCGGAATTCATTAACCAGACGCGACTGATACCGACGCGACCAATAGGGGATGAGCCATGCGCGTCATCCGGGTCGATATCATAAGTCTTTGACATCATTAATCGTCGATCAGGTGCGACGAAAATCGCGGTATCATCATTGTAGCTATCACGTTCGCCGGGCGAGATATAAAAAGCTTTTTCTACTGGCAGATTTTCTACCGTCAGTTTTGTCAGGTGATCGGGAACAAGTGGTTGGTCGTAGTGATACTCAGGCCTCTTCATAACTTGATTAAACCATAGATTTGGATAAAAGCAAAGCTTAACTGTTAGGAAAGCATGTATTGGGGCAACTCAATCGCAGGTTCGCTATATAGTTGACCATAAGTATGCTTAGATTAATACCATAACCTCTTGACAAATAAAAAAATAGGTGTATAATGGTCAATATCCAGTGAGGGTAGAATTTCTCCAAAGAGAAAAAGAAAACTACACAAACGGAGCTGGCAAGAAGACCAGGCACACGTTCGGAAATCGGTATTTCGACTTATTGTGTTCCAACTTTCAATATAAAAATCCTAACAAGAATAGGTACAATTTGGCGAACAAAAAAGAGCAATTGCTGCTCTTTCTTGCCGGTATTTCGATTTATTGCTTATGGCTAACCATAAGCACACATAACCATAATACGATACGGCTGGCTTCATAGCAAATCTACCTGTTGAAAATGTTCAAATAACAACAAGTTTCTATAGGAGGACTAAAGAACTATGAGTGATTTATCACAAGCAGCAGACATCGCCACAATTGTGCAAACAACGTGGCCAATATTAACAGCAACAGTTGCAGGCGGTGGGATTTTAGGGTTAGGTGGTGGTATCGCCGGCGCTAGGTTTATTTTAAAAAAAGAACGCAGACTACTCTCAAATATGAAGCGACAAGTCGTGGTGATTAGCACAGAAAATCAGATGATGGATCATGAGGCAGAGTTACTTGAACGAGTAGGTTACTTCAAAGTAAAACGAGTTAGTTCCGACGTACGCAATTTGACACTTCTTGATGGGTCTGCAGTTATTGTTGTGGGCTATTCGCCCAATTCGCAGGTTTATGAGGGATCTTTTGATTACGCGAAGTCTCACAAACTACCCTTCATTGTTTTCGCAGGCAAGCATCGACTCTCCAATGAGGATCGTGATGTACTTAAGACGTATAGCTTCAGCTCTCTATGTGAGACTGATTTACGACTGGTGTCGGATGTTTTTGCAGTAATGAGCACATTCAGGGGAGACAACTAAGATGGACGAAGCTATTCTTAACAACGAACTTAACAATTACATTAGCGATCATTTCTCGCCAAGGCTCGATGACCGAACTTACATCAGCAAGAAATACGAGTTAATTAAGGCGGTTGTTGGCGACAGTGTCTTTCAGTCTGGTTCTTATGGTCGGTTTACGGCAATTTATCCCGTTCATGATCTCGACGTAATATATGTGTGCAAGGATCCTCTCTTGCAGGTTCATCCACTAACATTTATGCAAGAGCTGAAACGCAAGCTGGAAGTGGCTAAGATTAAAGGTGTAAAAAATATTGATGTCCAAACACACTCAGTAACGATTGAGTTCGATGATGCCGTGAACGATTTCGGTATCGATATTGTGCCTGCCCACGAGTTGAACGAAACAAATGAGTTTGGTCAGCCGCTATATCTCGTGCCTGAAATTTTAACTATGAACCATAGCAAGCGAGCTGAGCGTTATGTGAATGCTGCAACAAAACCTATTGGTTGGGTTAGAACAGACCCGCGTGGTTATATGTCAATTGCAAGCAAACTCAATGAAATGAATGCTAATTTTCGACACACTGTCAAACTGGTAAAAGCATGGCGACACGCTGCAAAGGAGATTTACAAAAGTGGCTTCAAGCTAAAATCTTTTCATTTGGAATTGATTATTACTGAGTATTTTATCAATCATCCTGATGCAACAACTTCCGAGGCGGTTGTTGAGTCGCTTGGTGAACTAGGCACTTCGTTAACTGTGCCATCGATTTCTGATCGTGCAGACTCACTATCATTTGTTGATCAGTATGTGGCGGAATTGACGGTTACCGAGCGACAGCTTATCTACAACCTGCAGTCAAAGGCTCATGTGGCTGCCGGTAACATACTTGCTGCAGATAATACCGATGCATTGCATACAGCAATTGAAGGCCTTACGAATATTAAGCCTGGGATAGTATCAACGTCGGCAAGTTCAACCCCAATTCCTCCTCAGCAACCATGGGCGGGGTAGTAAGCTTGAAATGTGGTCAAAGAAAGATCTTAAATGGCTGAAGCAAAATTATCCAGCCGTTAAGAAACTAGCGAGCGGGGCTTTATCTGGCCCCCTCGTTTTCCGGATGCTCTTTAAGGATGGCAACCGTTATATTAATCCTTCAGATGAACTTGTCGCAAAAGGCAACAGCATTTATATATCTGCCATGTATAACGTCAGTATTGAACATCAAGGCAATACGTCTTTTCCTAAAGTATTTGAAACATCTGGTAAGATTCAAGCTGTTGCGAACTCAAAGGGTTTAAGAATGATAGACCTCCATACCTTTCCAAATGATAATGATGCCCTTTGTCTAGCAAGTCCCATGGTAACCTATCCGGCAGCTATGAATGGTATTTCGCTTCAGGCTTATGTTGAAGATTTCTTAATACCTTATTTGTTTGCCCAAGAGCATTTTGCCAAGACGGATATATGGCCATGGGGTGATTTATCACATGGTTTAATCGGCCATCTTGAGTGGCTTGGTCGCATAGATCAACCAGTACTCAGAGACGCGAAAGTAATGCTTCTAAATATAGGTGGCATAGAGAAGCCAGGCCACTTCCACGATCTATTTTCCATACGTCCTCGCTTCCATAAGCCATGTATTTGTGGCTCGAAAAAAAAGTTTAGAAAATGTCATCCTGACGCAAAAACAGGAATTACTGTAGTGCGCAAATATTTATACTCACGTAAGCTTGATCTTACAGATTTTATTTAGTGTAAATAAAATCGTATGTATATTTTAACGACTAAGTGACTGCTACACTATAATAAGTGAAAAAAATAAAACTTCGGATTAACAAACTTGGGATTATCGCCTTTGTCTGCGGGTTTGTGCTGATGGTGTTTGAATTAGCGGGCGCGCGGATATTGGCACCTGGCATTGGTAGTTCGACATATGTCTGGACAAGTGTGATTGGTGTGATTATTGCTGCGCTGAGCCTGGGCTATTGGTTCGGTGGCAAACTAGCCGATCGGCGTGGATACATGGTTGATGTAGCGCGGCTGACGTTGATAGCTGGGCTGACGATTACATTCGCAATGTTTCAATACCAAGAAGTTATTTTGTGGGTTGCAAAGGATTTCGACGACCCACGTTTGCAGGGTATTATCGCGTCACTATTACTATTTGCACCGACCAGTTTCGTGTTGGGAACAGTGAGTCCGTATCTGGCAAAACTCAATGTGAAATCACTCAAAACAACCGGCAGTTCGATTGCCAGTCTGAGCGCGCTTAACTCTATCGGCGGTATAGTCGGGACGTTTGTCGCTGGGTTCATCTTGTTCGGTTACCTTGGGTCGTACGAGACACTGTCTATCGTTGCAATCACGATGGTTGCTGTCAGTTGGCTGGCGGCGCCGCGTATCAATTGGAAGCTACGGGCAGTTGCCAGTGTCGCTGTTCTGATGCTGGTCGGTGTACCGACGCCAAACATCAGCGCACTATCCATCGATACCCCAAGCGCGCATTATGCACTATATGAAACGCCCGAGATACGATACCTTGCGACTGGTCCGCAAGCTGCGCAATCAGGCGTGTCGCTGGTCGACAAGGACGAACTTGTTTTTTGGTACACGCAACAACTTGCTACTGTTGTCGCCGCCACACCCCAGCGCCAAAATATCCTGATCCTGGGGGGCGGGGCATTCACACTACCGCAATATCTGGCGACCAAATATCCAGATTCGGCAATTGATGTGGTCGAAATCGATCCAGCACTGGCGGGCATTGCCCGCCAGTATTTTCATTACGGCGACCCCGCCAATGTGAAAATGATCTTTACCGATGCCAGGACCTATGTCAACCAGACGGACAAACAGTATGACATTGTCATTGTCGACGTTTATGGTGACACCCAAGTACCGTTCACACTGCTGACGCGCGAATATGGCCAGCACATTAGTCGGATCGTGAAACCGCAGGGCATTGTGGCGGCCAACCTGATCGCCGGGACACAGGAAGGGTGTGGTACATTGCTTGATACACTCGATGCGCCCTATAGGACACACTTTGACCATGCGGCGTATGCGATAGAGCATCCAGAGAAGCAACGATCAAACATCATTGCTGCCTATAGCCGCCAGCCGGTGCAGTGGGCGGGGTCACAACCCCTACAGGTAATTGGCGGCCACCTGTATAGCGATAACTTTGCCCCTGCCGAACGGCTACAGCACGATTGTCGCCACAGTACAGGCGCATGACACAGACGCTACATATAGCGTAGTGTTTGTTATTTACAACACTATAGGGCGTTTCTAAGGTGTTAACGTAAGCATAAATGGCATGTGGTGAAAAAAACATAAAAAAGTGCTTGAAAAACCATATGTGGGGGCATATAGTTCTATACAGACACTACATATGTAGTAGTTCAACAAAAATACACATTTTGCAAGACGGAGGCTAACAACCGCCAGATCTGCCAAGATATGGTATCTTCTTGCATCGCCAAAAACGTCCGAGAGACACGTAGGAGTTGGCAGGAAGGTGTAAACAAAAACAAAATAATAGTAACTAAGGGGGAATATGAGCATAAACGTGGTTAAACGCGACGGCACCCGCGCACCATTCGACGCCAACATGATCAATCTCGCTCTGGTCGAAGCCAGTGAGGGGCTTCCTGATCAGATTAGCAAGGTCGTTCAAGTCGCAACAGAATTACAATTGACATTATTTGACGGTATTACGACCGAGCAATTGGACGAAGCTGTTATTAATATGGCACTGCAAAACGTCAAAGACGATCCTGACTTTGACACGATTGCAGCCCGACTACTGCTAAAGAACATATACAAAAAAGTTCTAGGTAGTTACAAGGATGCTGCTGATCTGAAAAAGCTGCACGCCAAACAGTTCCCTGACTATCTAAAGAAGGGCATCGCTGACGGTTTGTTAGACAAACGCATGACAGCCAAGACGTTTGACCTGAAAAAACTATCAGACGCACTGGATCCATCACGTGACAACCTGATGCGCTATCTAGGCGTCGTTACCAGCCGTAACCGCTATAGTTTGCGTAAAAACAGTGGTGATTCGATGGAAGTACCGCAATTTACCGCTATGCGTATTGCGATGGGACTGAGCCTCCTAGAGAAAGACCCGACTGCTACTGCGCTAGAGTTCTACGAATACATCAGCAATCTAGATGCGAACCCAGCTGGATCAACCAGAATCAACGCTGGGGGATCATTCCCGCAACTGTCGAACTGTTTCCTATTCGATATTGAAGACGACATGGAAGCGATTGCCCGTGGTGTCCGCGACACGATGTGGATCGCCAAAGGTACCGGCGGCATCGGTATTGGCATCACCAAACTACGTGCGTCTGGCAGCCCAGTCAAGACGACTAACTCTGAGTCAACCGGCCCGATTCCATTCATCAAGATGCTCGACACAGCACTATTCGCCGTCAGCCGGAAAGGCAAAAAACAAGGTGCAGCCGCAATATTCATGGAAAACTGGCACATGAACTTCCCGCAGTTTTTGGATTTGAAGCAAAACAGCGGTGACCCGTACCTGCGTACGCGTATTGCCAACACGGCAGTCGTTTTGAGCGACGAGTTCATGCGACGTGTCGAAAAAGATCAGGCGTGGTATCTGTTTGATCCATCCGAAACACCTGATTTGATCGAACTATACGGTGATGCGTTTGCAAAGCGATATAACGAATATGTCGAACTGGCCGACCAGGGCAAAATGCGAGACTTTGTCAAAACTGGCGCCCGTGAACAGTATCGTCAGATCCTGACCGTTCTGCAGGCAACCAGCCATCCATGGCTGACGTGGAAAGACACGATGAACGTCAGGGCGCTAAACAACAACACCGGCACAATCCATCACAGTAACCTCTGTACCGAGATCACGTTGCCACAGGACAAGGACAACACAGCTGTTTGTAACCTTTCAAGCATCAACCTGTCCGTACACCTCAAAGAAGACAAGACATGGGACTGGGATCGCCTCGAACGAGCCGTCCGTGTATCAATCCGCCAGTTGGACAACCTTGTTGATTTGACGAACACACCGATTCCACAGGCGATGCATAGCAATACACAGAACCGCGCTGTCGGCCTCGGTGTGATGGGCTTTACCGATGTTATCGAGAAGCTCAGCTACAGTTATGAGTCTGATGAGGCTTATGATCTGATCGATCAACTATTGGAGTTCATTAGCTACCATGCAATCGACGCCAGTGCAGACCTCGCTAAAGAACGCGGCAGCTACCCAACATACAAAGGCAGCGGCTGGAGCAAGGGTATCTTGCCAATCGACACATTGGACACATTGGATCTCGACCGCAAAGTAAAAGTTGAAATTAACCGCAAAAAGCGTCTGGATTGGGAAAAACTGCGCGCGAAAGTCAAAAAAGGCATGCGAAACGCAACCTTGATGGCAATTGCACCAACAGCTAACAATGCACACGTATCAGGTACGACACCTGGCATCGATCCTCAGTTTGCACAGATTTTTAGCCGTGCAACACTCAACGGCAAGTTCCTTGAAGTCAACGTTAACTTGATCAATGCTCTCAAAGAAATCGATCTATGGGATCAGGTCAAAGAAGACGTACTGCGCCTGCAGGGTGATGTACAACAAATTGATGCAATTCCGCAGCACATCAAAGATGTCTACAAGACCAGCTTCCAATTAAGCCCGTACGCGTTCATCGAAGTCGCAGCCCGGGCACAAAAATGGGTTGACCAGGCAATCAGCCGCAACATGTACCTAGAAACACGCGATATCGACGAATACGAAAAGATCTATCTGGAAGCATGGCGCCGCGGCTTGAAAACAACGTACTATCTGCACGTCAAACCACGTCATAGCGCCGAACAAAGTACTGTCAAAGTCAACAAAGCCGAGGCAGTCGCAGAAGGCGGTCAGCGCAAGACGGGATTTGGCTTCGCCAAGAAGCAAACCGTAGGAGCAGGAACCTAGCCTATGGTAGAATCAACAGGATAATTAACGCAAAAACGAACAAAATTTAACAGAAAACAATAGGGTATAAGGGGATAATAATATCATGAACGCAACAACAATCATCAACGACCAAATGACACTCGACGAAAAACTAGCAGCGATCGATGCAGCGATGGCAAATGCTCAGGCACAAGCTGACGACGAAGCAGCAGCAAACGGTCAAATCTCAGCACCAATCGACCCAGCTGACGCGACAATGTGTGTCGGTTGCCAATAGGAACCGGCGATGGCACGATTCATTAAACATTTACGGAAAGGACTAAGCAACTATCATGGCAGGCATTCTCGGCACTGGTATCCAGGACGGACTACTTCTTAAACCGGTTCATTATCAATGGGCCATGGATCTTTACGATCAGGCAGTTGCTAATACCTGGTTTCCCAACGAAATTCAATTAGGACAAGACCTCGCGGATTGGAAGAAAATGAGCGAAGAAGAGCGTCACGCGTTGACGTTCCTGATGAGTTATTTCAACCCGAACGAACTATTGGTTAACAAAGCTTTGGCTTTTGGCGTATACCCCTACGTCAACGCCGCCGAATGCCATTTGTACCTGGCAAAACAGATGTGGGAAGAAGCCAACCACTGTATGGCGTTTGAATACGTGCTAGAAACCTTTCCAATTGACCGTGAGGCATCATATGCGGCACACGTCGACACTCCATCGATGGCACGCAAAGAGGCGTTTGAAACCAAATTCATCAAACGCATGACCGAAGATACGTTGGATATTAAGACAACCGAAGGCAAAAAAGACTTCATCCGCAACATGATCGCCTATAACATCATCCTTGAAGGCATCTGGTTCTATAGCGGATTCATGGTTGCCTTGTCTTTCCGCCAGCGTAACTTGCTCCGCAACTTTGCGTATTTGATCAACTGGGTCGTTCGTGACGAATCTCTGCACCTGAAATTCGGCATCAATTTGATCTTGACCGTACTGGAAGAGAACGAAGACCTGCAGACCGAAGAGTTCGCTGCGGAAATCAAGCAAATGATTATCGACGGCGTCGAAATGGAAGAGCAGTATAACCAAGATTTATTGCCAAATGGTATTTTGGGTCTCAACAGCGATTACATCAACCAATACGTCAAATATTTGGCTGACCGCCGCCTGGAAGAGCTTGGATTCGAACCACATTACAAGGTATCAAACCCTGCCAAATGGATGGCAACGGCGAATGACACACTCGAACTGGTTAACTTCTTTGAAGCAACCAACACCAGTTACGAAGTCAACGGCGCGAAAAAGTAGATTCAAACGCTAATTTCCGTCTGATATAGTAAAAACAGTGAAAATATACGTTACTGCTCGCTTCAAGGGCGCGGAGAATAGGCATGAAATCGAGGCACTCTGTGCCGCCGTACGAGAGGCGGGTATGGTTGATTTTTCCTTTGTCCGCGATGTTGAACACTACAAATATACGTTCGATAATCCCAAGGAACTATGGGAAAGATCATACGATGAAATCGGTGCCTGCGATGCCTTGCTTGTCGATGTATCGGATCATCCGACCGGAGGCAGGTTAGTCGAAACAGGCATTGCATATGCATTGCGAAAACCTATCATCGTGACCAAAAAACACGGTGTTGATCACAAACAATTATTCGACGGCGTCGCATCGGTAGTGATTGAATATGAGGACGACAAAGACCTGACACGCCAGCTGAAAAAGTACGAAAAGGATCATAACTTCAACATGACGGACAAATCGATACTGTTGGTCATGTTTTTGATGCTAGGCGGTCTAATCGGTTGGGTGTTAGGACAATTTTTCATACCGCTGGCATTTGTAGGTGCTATTGGCTACTGGCTGATTGTACGACGCATTTTTGCGTCGATGCGCTCATTCGACCGTGTCGTCATATATATTCCTCTTATCTTTGTGTGGCTGGCAGGGTTTTTCTTGTTAAAGACTGCCTATATCGTGCTCGCCTTTGCGTGGATTGTAGGATTCTGGTTGGTCGCCCTTTATGTTCTTAGAAAGTTAAAGTTCTCACTTTAGCTCGATCTAGAACAGGCTCTTGGAAAAACAGTGGTATTTTTCACCGCATTCGTCTCGTTTTATTTATAAGATATCTTGATAAAGCGATAAACGAGAGGAAGTATTTGGATAGTCTTCAAGATTTCCTAAAACGTCATAAAGTACGATCGTATGAAAAGAACTGCACAATTTTACAGCAGGACGTAGTGCCAGAATGTGCGTTTGTTATCAAAAAAGGTGTCATAGGAACCTACAATGTCACCGAGACGGGTGATGAACACCCCATAGGCTTTGGGCTTAGGGGTAAGTTTTTTCCACTTGGATGGTTGTTTGGCAAGACCTACCGTACACAGTACTATTATCGTACTCTTTCGGCCTGCGAGGTCTATATGGTGCCGAAGGAGGAACTGCTGACATTTCTAGGTACGTCGGCTCAAGTAATGTCGCAGGTGCTCGACCAATGCATTGGCGAACTTATTAATCATGAGATGCGTATCAGTGCGCTTAGCCAGTCAAAAGCTGGCGACAAAGTACTTCGGACGATCCATCACCTTTCCCTCTGTTTTGGACGTGATCTCCGCACCGACGTCGTCGAAATTCCACTCCCATTGACGCAACGAGATATCGCGAATTTTGCGGGTTTAACTCGCGAAACGACTGGCGCCGAGCTCAAACAGCTTGCTGAACGCGGCATACTGACAGTGAAACGCAAAAAATATATCGTGATGACGGACAGACTCAATCGTTTACTTGATGATGAATACGACCAACAACTCGTACGAAATAGCGCCATCTGACAAAAATGAGAGAATTTTACTTTTTTGGTTTCTGAACCCTAACTATAATTGAGGCAGAACTAAAAAGAGGGGTTATTATGAAGAAATCAGCGCTGCTGTACACTATTATTATTGTCTCATGGTTGGCGCTCATCTCCCTTGCAGTACCGGCACTGCTGCAGGCGGTCGATCAATCAGGGCGTCATGGATGGCTTGTCTACACACTTGTCATTATGAGCACATTATTTATCGCATATTTTTGGCTCAACGGTGTCAAGGATATCGTCTATACGATTTATTACTATTTGACGAAACGGTTTCATAAGATTCCAGTCGGTGGTGAGTGGCGAATCAAAAACGGACGCAAAGCGACCGAAAAAATTGTTGCTGTCTATTGTACGTATAATGACTTCAGTGCTTCAAGTCTTGAAAAATGCATGCATCAGAATTACCCGAACATCGAGTATGTCATATTGGATGATTCGACAGATGAGTCGTATAAACAAATAATAGATGAATTCGCCGTACCTCGTGGTATTAAGGTCGTGCGAAGAACTGACAGAGTAGGGTTCAAGGCTGGTAACCTGAACAATTATCTGGGTGCAGCAAACTATGACTATTTTGTGATTCTTGATAGCGATGAAGTAATCCCGAATAATTTCGTGAGTCGATGCCTCGACTATTTTGAACATTATGACAAGATTGGTATCGTGCAAGCAAACCACGTCGCGACACGAAATCGCAACAAGTTCATGAATTTGTTTGCCATCGGTGTGAACTCGCATTGGCCGACGTATCAGACGCTCAAGCATGATTACGGATTTCTGTCGCTGCTTGGTCACGGGGCAATGGTAAGCCGTGAGTGTTATGTGGCAGCTGGTGGATTCCCGCATATGGTGGCCGAAGATTTATGCTTGAGTATCGAGGCGCGTAACAAAGGTTACTATGTGGCGTTCGCACCAGATATCACCTGCGAAGAAGAATATCCTATTAGCTACCTCGCATTTAAAAAACGCCACTCTAAATGGACACAGGGCAACATGGAATTTATTAAAAAATACACTTGGCGCATTATCAAATCAAAAATGACCTGGTATGAAAAACTCGACATCGTATTGTTTACCTACAGCTTGCCGCTATCTGCGTTTTTCGCAATGTATATTGCAATCAACGTCGTACTACTGCCATATCTCCAATACAGGCTCGACTATCCACTCTGGCTGATCATTCCAACGATTATTTTCCTGTTTGCACCGATGCTCAACGACATCATATTTTATGGTCGTCGTATCAATCCCTTTCATCTTGGTTGGTATCTCATTAATACGATTCTCCTCTATGGTTCGATGCTATACACCAGCCTGTACTCATCGATTAAGTCATTGTTCGGTAAGTCAATTTTCCTCGTAACTCCCAAGGATCACAATCATCTGTCACGTCGTGAAGCGTTGCTTGCCAACAAAGGAGAGTTACTATTTGGCGGCATGATACTTGGCGTTGCTTATGTCTTCAACCAAAGCATATTACCAACGATTATCATTGCAGTTCCCGCACTTGCGAGCGTTTATCTGGCACTGATGGCAAACAAGCGACGATAAATAAATCTAAGTTCTCTACTGTCCACTTCGTAGCGCGTCAGAGGGATCCTGGCGCGCTGCTTTGTATGCAGGGTAGAGTCCAGCAAGCATGCCGAACAGTGTTGTGAATATGGTGGCCGCGACAATGAGCCATACCGATACGTCCGCGATGTTAGCGATAGCGAGTCCTTCGGCACGGAGGAGACTGCTTGCGTAGAGATTAATCCAATAGCTAGCGGCATAGGCGACTCCGGCTCCAACAAGTCCGCCAACGAGGCCGAGAAGGCTTGATTGGAGTAGGAACAGCCTGACAATGGTCGAACGTTTTGCCCCGACGGCTCGCCAGATGCCGATAACATATCGCTGTTCGGCAACGGCCATGAGCATAGTATTGGTGATACCAAGTGCTGCCGCGAGAGCAGCGATAAGCGCGACCGTACCTAGGATAAACCAAAGGATTGTTGTCAGCTGGTTGATTTTTTCAACTTGCGCTTTTGCCGAGAATTGGCCGAACCCGCGATCGGAAATAGCCTTTGAAACATTCTCAACATTGGCGGAATCATCAACAGTAACATTGATCGACGTATAGCCTTCTTTTGTTAGCTGGTCAACTGACGAATTAGTATCACGGGCTGTTCGAATTTGATGCGCCCACCCCATAGGGACAAGAAGGTTGTTTTGATCGGAGCCGGTGTCGCTCACGCCAACTATTGTTGCAGTGAGTGTGGTTGCTGTTTTGGAAAATGCGTCAGTTTGGCTTTTTGGTGCCCCTGCCGGAGGAATGGCTGCATCAACACCACGATAACCGGGCTGAGTTGTGATACGAACGGTCTTGCCGACAAGTTGCTGCGGATTGTCATCCATGCCAAGATCACGCGCGTAGCCGATGCCTAGGATAACAACATTAGTTTCATCGTTGGAAGTGAAATGACGACCAGCTTTTAGTGGTATTTGGTCATTACTCGGTACGCCTTCGGTTTGTGCGACGAATTGCCGATCAGAGCCGGCAATTGTGAAATCACGGAATTCCCATATGTGTGCTCTTGCGACTGCACCGGTGACGTGGGGAATTTTCGCCAATTCCTGCGCTGTTTTATCGGTCAGTATCTTGTCATCGGCAGTAACCGTCTGCACGGTGCCAAACACGCTCAGTCCACTGCCTGATTGATTAGCCGTTACAGCGATCGTCGATAGTTCGTTACCTCCACCATACTGCTTGGTAACCGCCTGGCGTCCACCAATGCTCAGTGCAATCATAATAACTAAAATAACCGTGCTGATGACGAGCGCAATGATAGTAAGCGATGAACGAAGGGGCTGACGGCGGAGATCACCGGCCGCAATACGGGCATAATCAGCGGCTCGCATGAATGCCTCCTCTCACGATTGCTCCGTCGCTTAGTTCAATGATACGGTGCGCTCTTGCAGCGAGTGATTGGTCATGTGTTACTACGATGACCGTAATAGCGTGTTTGGACGCAAGTAGTTCGAGGATTGTCATGATTTCTTTGCCACGAGCCAAGTCAAGGCTGCCAGTTGGTTCGTCAGCAATAATCACCCGCGGGTTCATTGCCAGAGCGCGGGCGATACTGACTCGTTGGCGCTCACCGCCAGATAATTTGTCGACACGGCGGTTGAGTTTGCCTTCGAGCCCGACACGCCGCAAGAGCAGTTCGGCATGTTCCCGACGCTTTTTTTGTGATACACCCCTGACGATCATTGGAAGCAAAACATTATCAATTGCATTGTAGTACGAAATAAGATTGAAATTTTGAAACACAAACCCGATATAGTGATTGCGATATGCCGACAAAGCCCCGTCGTTCATCTGGCCGATATCAACCCCATGGACGCTGACGCTACCGCTATCAGGTGTCATGAGGCCGCCGATAATATGCGCAAGTGTGGTTTTGCCCGAGCCCGACACGCCTGTAATCGCGATCAATTCACCTCTGTTAATCGTTAGTGACACATCATGAAGTGCCGTGACCGTTTCATTGCCACGGTGATAGCGTTTAGTGACACTACTAATAGTAATGATAGCCTCTTGTTTCGTACTCATTGTTTAATTATAAAGTAATTCAGCTTATGCTGCACAGACACGCCGTATAGGACTTTCACAAGTGCGAAAGTCCTATATAATAAAACAAGTATGAAGACGACCCTTGTTATCTTTGGCATTACCGGTGATCTGGCGCGACGCAAGCTGCTGCCAGCGCTTTCTAATATCATCGAAGCAGGCAAAGCGGGCGATCTGTCGATTATTGGCGTATCGCGTCGCGCGGTCGAACAGTATCAGGTTCTCGGTGATCACCATCACCAACTCGCTGGCACGACGTCATTATTCCAAATGGATCTCGACAATCCCGATGATTATCAGCGGCTGCGTGAGTATATCGACCCGCAAACGGGTGAGCAAGTACTGTTTTACCTCTCCGTTCCACCTGATTCGACCGCTGGTATTGTCGAACGACTCGGTCAAGCCGGGCTGAATACGCCCAACATGAAGGTACTGCTGGAAAAGCCGTTTGGTAGGGATTTGGCATCGGCACAAGCGATGATCGAGCATACGGCCAGTTATTTTCATGAATCACAAATTTATCGCATCGACCATTACCTCGCCAAAGAAATGGCACAAAATATCGTTACTTTCCGTGCGAGGAACGCGATCTTTTCCTATCTATGGAGCAACCAGTACATTGAAAGAATAGAGGTGATCGCCCTCGAATCAATCAATATTGAGGGCAGAGCGGCGTTTTATGAACAGACAGGCGCGCTGCGCGATATCGTTCAAGGGCATTTATTGCAACTGTTAGCATTGACCCTGCTGCCGCTTCCCGACGATCTGGACTGGGATAATCTGCCGACCAGGCGTCAGGCGGCGCTCGACGCTATTGTTCCGGTCGATCCGTCAAAAGCAATCCGAGCGCAATATGCGGATTATCGTGAAGAGGTAGGTAACCCGGCAAGCACGGTTGAAACATTCGTATCACTGGAATTGGAATCGACCGACCCTTCTTGGCGAGGCGTTCCGATCGCACTCACCACCGGCAAAGCGCTTGATCGCAAGAAAACAGAGGTACGGATTCATTTTCGCCGTATCAATGACACACAGAGTAATTATTTGATTTTTAAGATCCAGCCCGATGAAGGCATTGCGATTGACCTGGTCACCAAAAAACCTGGCTACGACCGTGAAGTCGAGCGTCAAAAACTCAGTTACATGTACCCAGCCGATACGCGACTGCCTGATGCCTACGAACAGGTGTTAGTTGATGCCATAGACAGCCGCAAAAGCCTGTTCGCCACCAGTAATGAAGTATTACGCGCGTGGGAGATCCTCGCACCGCTGCAGGATGCCTGGAAGTCAGCGACTGATATTGCGTCGTACCCGCAGGGCAGCAAAGCTCGCGACATCATCGAGAATGCCCCTAAATAGACATAACCACTACTTGACTTTTAGTCAATTATTTGCTATGATGTAATTAAGGATAACCATAACCACCACAATGTCACGAAATAAAAATCACCCACCGGTTGCCAACCCTTACGACTACAGCCCGCAAACGGCGGTAGACCCTCAGGAACAGGCAGCTGCCCACCTAGAGCAGCTCCGCGACCCAGCGGGGGTGGTTGGCGTTGCCAGTGAACTGCGTAATGCGGCATACGAAGCAGGCGATGACACTGACAAAATAGCAGCGTTTTATGACCCAAGCGATCCGGGCCACCGTGCTGGTGCGCCGGAACTAATTTTACTTGCCGACACTCTTCGGAACGAAAATCGTTTTGACCTTACCGACAACGAACAGCGATTCGTTAATCACATGAAAATAGAAACTATGCATGACAGCTATCATGCGAGAGTTGATTTTGATGCATTGGCGGCAGATCACAGTGATCTGTCTGACGACGAAGCAGAAGATGCTGGTGTTCGTGATGTTATCAGCAAGATTCAGGCAAAGCTGGACGCAACGACTGATAATGACGAAAAAGCTACCTATAGCGGTCAAATACGAACACTAAACCATTACTTAACGATAGCGCATAAAGTTGTTGATTACGGTAATACATCGCTTGAAAACCAGTATATGATTACAAGTCATACAGCTGATACGGCAACTGGCGACGCGAAAAAAGCCGCCGAAAATATGTTAATAGGTCAAATTGAAAAAATGGAAGAACGTGATAATGATTCTGCCTATGGGTTCCAGGCTTATGATATTCTTTCCGAATATCACCCCCGAACACCTGATGATCCATCAACGCTGCCTCCTGATCCTGCTTTGGAATATACACCTCCTCAACCTGTCTATAAAGAAACCGAAGCGACAAAAGAAATTCGTAAAGCCGAACTAGAGCGTCGACTAGACCAACTGCGCGAAGAAATGGCTGATAGCAAAATACGATTCTTAAGTAACAGCAAATTTGGTAAAAATATTGTCGGTAAGCTAACTGGCAATGATATGGAAGCTCGCCAGGCTGCTTTGGAAAGCGAGTATTTCAAACTTACCAGCGAGTACGGTAGAAGCCAACATTCTAACATTCTTGATGATCCTAATATCGATCCACAAGTAAAAATTATAGAAGCTACAAAAGCTGTATTAGAAGAACAAACCCGTCTGCGCGCGGTGACTAACGAAAAGCTACAAAAAACACCAGTTGCGAAAATCGCAAGGTGGATTGGCAAGCACAAATTTGTCACTATTGCCGGTATGACTATACTTGCGCCAGTGACTGGCGGCGCTTCATTAGCCTTCGGTTTGGCTCTAGGTGGTGGTATGGTTGCCGCATCAAAATACGATCAAAAAACTCGTGGTCTGCGCTCTGTAGACGAAGCGGTCACCGATGATGATCTCAACAAGTATCATCAACATCTGAGTAATGGGCATGGATATGAATCATTACAAAAGCTTGCCGCATCAAAGTACGATAAAGATATCAGCAAGGAAAGAAACAAGCGTATTAAGGCGGCCGGTATTTTGGGCGGTACAGCAGTTGCTGGTACTGTGCTACTGCCGTCAACTGCCGGTCTTGATAGTTTTATGAATAGCCATTCAGCAGGTATCCTTCAGTCAGTCGGACTTGGTGTTGGTGGTGTCGCAATCCTCCGTAAACCAAAAGACAAGAAGTAACGTCAAATAGACAACACTACTCGCCAGACATAGCGCTGGCGGGTATTTGTTGTTACAATGAAGTCCCATGGGAGAGACTACACCTGTGGATAGAAAACAAAAATTTATTTTTGTAACTGGAGGGGTATTATCGGGGGTTGGTAAAGGCATCAGTGCAGCTAGCATTGGTGCGGTACTTCAAGCCAAAGGTGTGAATGTCTCAATTCAAAAGTGTGACCCGTATCTCAATGTGGATGCGGGTCTTTTGAATCCTGCCGAACACGGCGAATGTTTTGTGACGATTGATGGTGCCGAAACGGATTTGGATCTCGGTCATTACGAGCGTTTTTTGGATTTGGAGTTAACCCAGAAAAACGCCACACTGTCGGGCCGGCTGTTATCGCAATTGATCGCCGATGAGCGAGCTGGCAAATTCGGCGGCAAGACAGTCCAACTGGTGCCTCATTTAACGGGGGCGATCCAGGATGCGATCCAATTGGCAGCCGATGGCAGCGATGTTCATATCGTCGAAATCGGTGGTACGGTCGGTGACTACGAAGGGCTGAGTTTTGTTGAGGCGATCAGGGAATTTGCAGGGCGTGTCGGCCGCGAAAACTGTCTGTATGTCCATGTCGTCTATGTGCCGTTTATTGGTACCAGCAAAGAATTCAAGACGAAACCGGCGCAAAACGCCCTGAACGAATTGCGCGGATTCGGTATCGTACCGGATTGTGTGATTGTTCGCAGTGACAGTCCAGCGCCGGAGAACGTAGCACGTAAAATCAGTCAGTTTAGCGGTGTTGGCGAAGAGGCGGTCGTATTACTCGCTAACGCGCCAACGGTATTTCAGGTACCGCTGTTGATCGCAGCGAGCGGGATTAATGACGTGCTGACACGATTCACAGGCAACACCAAGATTCCTGATCTGACGAAGTGGCAAAAGATCGTTGATGCGCAAATGAAACAGCGCGACAAGACAGTCAGTGTCGGACTGGTTGCAAAATACATGGACAATGAAGACACGTATATCTCGGTGTTGGAGGCGCTCAAAAGCGCAGCTTGGCAACAAGACGTGGGGCTCGAGATCAAATGGATCAATGCCGAAACGGCTGAGGCGAGTGATTTTGATACTGTCGACGCGATACTCGTGCCTGGTGGATTCGGTGAAAGGGGAATTCCCGGCAAAATCGCGGCTGCGACGTATGCACTGGAGACAGGCAAACCGTATCTTGGCCTTTGTTTGGGACTGCAAGTAGCGGTGATTGCAGCAGCAAGGCGAGCCGGGCTCGACGATGCGCATAGCACCGAATTTGCCATTGATACGCCGCGCAACGTGGTCTATATCATGGAGGGACAGAAGGGCAAGGAGTCGACTGGCGGGACGCTGCGACTAGGAAATTATGATGCCAAACTGACACCGGGCAGTAAAGTTGCCGAGGCGTATGGGACAACTGACGTCGTTGAGCGTCACCGCCATCGCTACGAGGTAAACCAGAAATTCAAAGATGATATTGAAAAGGGCGGTCTAGCTATTAGCGGCACATCACCAGATGGCAAATTGGTTGAGTTCGTTGAAGCATCAGACAATCCGTATTTTGTGGCCACTCAAGCGCACCCGGAACTGAAGTCCCGCCCGAACCGTCCACATCCGTTGTTTGTCGGTCTCATCAAGGCAGCACAGATGGCTAAATAACAAGCAGCTTCTAAGTAATAGGTTGACCCCTTGCTCACGGTAGCAATCATAACCACAATCATGTATACTCATGCTTATACAGCTAAAGTGCTAGGATACACCTATGTTAGTTACAAAAGAAACAGAGGCGACAATACAAATTAGCTCAGCAGGAGACGGGAACTAATGGCTCGTCTTCCTCAACCTGGCGCCGATAATGGTACTTGGGGTAATATTCTTAATGATTATTTATCCCAAGCCTTGAAACCCGATGGGGCAATTAAAGACAATGCAGTCACAGCCAGTTCGATTGCGCCTGACGCTATTGATGCAGCTGCGATTCAGGATGGATCAATCACCGAAGTTCTCCTTGATGGCAATGTCCAAGCAAAATTGAATTCTGTTGGTTCTGCCGACTGGGCTGATATCACCAACAAACCGGCCGTCATTGCCGCCGGCGCCACCCAAGCCGCTGCCAAAACAGTGATCAGTCTTGAGAATGTCGATAACACCAGCGATGTTAATAAACCAGTCAGCTCCGCAACTCAAACTGCACTTAACGCCAAAGCCTCAACTGTCCATACACATACGGTCTCCCAGATTTCAGACAGTACTGCTATCGGGCAGACAATTGTCACAGCAGCTGATGCCGCTGCGGTCAAAACCAGCCTCTCACTTACCAAGACTGATGTCGGTCTCGGCAACGTCGATAACACCAGCGATGCTACCAAAAATGCTGCTAGTGTCACTCTTACCAACAAAACCATTTCCGGAGCCAATAATACTCTGTCCAATATCGCCCAATCATCCGTCACCAACCTTACTAGTGACCTTTCGGGCAAGGCAGCTACTGTCCACACCCATACTGCTACTGATGTCAGTGACTCTACCGCCACCGGCCGCTCAGTTCTCACCGCCGCCGACGCCGCCGCCGCCCGCACGGCCATCGGTGCCGGTACATCAAGCCTTGTTATTGGTAGTACGAGTACGACCGCCAAAGCTGGTGACTGGTTCCCAACCAAAGCAGAAGTCGGCCTCGCCAACGTCGACAACACCAGCGACCTTAACAAACCCATCAGTACCGCTGCCCAAACGGCCTTCGATGCCAAAGCAGACTTGGTTGGTGGCGTGTTACCCACGTCCCAGTTACCCTCGCTCGCACTCACTGACGTCATTGTAGTGGCGAATGAGGCGGCGATGCTGGCCCTGACAACTGGACAGGCGCAGCCGGGCGACGTCGCTGTTCGCTCTGATGGGGCAGGATCGTTTATCCTGACCGACACAGACCCGTCAATACTAGCCAACTGGACGCTACTTGATGCGCCAGCTGATTCGGTCACATCGGTGAACGGCCAGCAAGGTCTCGTCGTGCTAGACGGCGCAGACATTGGCCTTGGCAACGTCGACAACACCAGCGACCTTAACAAACCCATCAGTACCGCCACCCAAACCGCCCTCGACGACAAGGCCGACCTGGTCGGCGGCTTTGTTCCCTCTAGCCAACTACCAGCTCTCTCACTGAATACTGTCGTGACCGTTGCTTCACAAGCGGCGATGCTCGCCCTCACCACAGGCCAGGTTCAACCAGGTGATATTGCGGTTCGCACCGACGGGGCAGGGAGCTTCATGCTCACCGCTACTGATCCCTCGATACTCGGCAACTGGACGTTACTCAACGCTCCAACTGATGTGGTGACATCCGTGAACAGCCAGACGGGAGCAGTCGTCTTAGCAAAAGGCGACGTCGGCCTTGGCAACGTCGATAATACGAGCGATGCGACGAAGAACGCAGCCGTTGCAACGCTGACAAACAAGACCTTAACCTCACCAGTTATCAATACACCTACTGGAATTGTCAAAGGTGATGTCGGTCTGGGCAACGTCGACAATACGAGTGACGCCACGAAGGATGCAGCGGTTGCTACTCTCACCAACAAAACCATCAATGCATCCAACAATACCCTGACCAATATCCCGCTGGCAACCGCAGTCACCGGCAACCTCCCGGTCGCCAACCTGAACAGCGGCACCAACGCCAGCACCTACACCTACTGGCGAGGCGACGGTACCTGGTCGGGTGTCGTCTTGTCTCCCGTAGCGACATCGAGCACCTCGACTACCGACGCGGGCAAGTACACCGCTATTGCGACAGTCACCCTAACCGCCCAGTTCCAGACCACCCTGGTTACCGGCTTCTTCGGTGATACCGAGGGCGGTTCCGGCGGCTACGCCCGCGGCCAGTTCGCCATGCGGGTTCGCCAAGACGCCGCCATGACCAACGACCCCCTCGTTGACCTGCGGATGACCAGCTTCGCCATATTCGATACCTCGAACCTGGTCGCGGTCTGTACCACCAAGGACATCGGCAGCACCGTCGTCACCCTCTACGGCAAACTGGACGACCAGTATGAGCAGTGGTTTGTCCTGCCAGGTATCATCGACGTCTCCCGCGTGGCGTTCCTTGGATCGCAGCCATTTCTGGCTTCGCCCGCCGCAGGCACCCAGTACGCAGCAACTTATGAGAACACTACGGCAGGTACTATCGAGCTAGGAAATGCCTCCGACACAACACTGTCACGTTCATCGGCTGGCGTTCTCGCCGTCGAGGGCGTCGCTGTCCCGACGATCTCCTCGACCGACACGCTGACCAACAAGACCCTGACCTCACCGGTCATTGGCACGATCTCCAACACAGGTACCTTGACACTACCGACATCAACCGATACGCTTGTTGGCCGGGCTACGACTGATACATTGACCAACAAGACCCTGACTAATCCGACTGTCAGCAACTACACTGAAAGCGTCGTCGCGATTGGTACGGTCACGACTACCCACACGCTCGACCTGACGAACGGAACGGTTCAGACGGCGACATTGACCGCTTCGACCGCCTGTACGTTCACTATGCCTACGGCGACTGCCGGCAAATCCTTCATCTTGATGCTTAAGCAAGCTGCTGCTACGGGTAACGGCACCGCTACATTCACAAGCGTGAAGTGGAATGCGGCTGGCGCACCGACTATCACGGCGACGGCGGGCAAAATGGATATTCTCAGTTTCTTTTCGGACGGCGCTAGCTGGTATGGATCATACACGCAGGGTTATACACCGTAATGTTCGCTGCAAACAATCTGATGATTGGAATCGCCCAATTTATTTCGTTCAGCGAAGAAAATACAAATCAAACGAACCAACCCATCCCTGCCGGTGCAACCCAATACAGGGTTTCTTTGATTGGTGCTGGCGGTAGCGGTGGTAATGGTCGCAAAGCAGGATCCGGCAGCTCACGCCAAGGTGGATCTGGCGGTGGCGGTGGTGCTGCGGTTCAAGGTGCATGGCGTCCAGTGAGTGAACTTGGGTCTATCTATTCTGTCACTCGTGGAACTGGTGGCGCATCACCTTCAAATGTCGGTTTTGTCACTGCTCCTAACGGAAGCGCTGGTGGCGCCAGTACATTTACTTCGGGTTCAGTTTCCTACACTGCTGGCGGTGGCGGCGCTGGTACAGGTGGACTTCTTGGAACTGCCTCTAGTGCCGGTGGTGCAGGTGGAACAGCATCAACTTCTGGAACTTCTGGTGCTACGACAGGAAACGGTGGCGCTGGTGCAGCGAGTGTTGCGGGAATTTTGAATCCTAGCGTTAATGCCCCGACAGTTTCGGGGATTGGGGCTTCAGGCGGCGGTAATGGCGGCGGAATCAATAGTTCTGATACAGAACGCAACGGTTGTGCTGGCGGTACCACGCCCAACGGTGCCGGTGGTGCTGGAGGTACCGGTTCAACGCCTGGCAATAACGGCACTGCGGGGGCCGCCGCGGTAGCTGGACAGGCTGGTCGCGGTGGTGGCGGTGGTGGAGCCGGAACAGGAACCGGAACCTCAAACGGCGGTAACGGAACGGGATATGGTGCTGGCGGTGGTGGTGGCGGTGCAAGACAAT
>CAYIQY010000003.1:0-17639 GCA_964365665.1 uncultured Candidatus Saccharibacteria bacterium
CACGACATCAACACGTGTGGCAAAACCAGCAATCGCCTCATCAATCGAGTTATCAGCAATTTCTTTGATCAGATGATGAACACCGTCATAACCAGTGCTTCCAATATACATACCTGGTCGTTTACGGACTGGTTCCAGACCCTCAAGAACCTGGATTTGTGATGCATCATAGGCATCAGCATTCGGTTTTTTCGCCATACTCCCTCACTACTCAGACTATTCAGCCATTTACATTTCCTCCATTATACCGAATAAATGGTATTCACTCAAGCTCTTGTATTGAACACAATTGTTATGCTAATCTATACGCAAGAGGTTCCGCAAAAAAACAAAAAAACAACGTGTTTCGTAAGCTTGTATCCAATCTGTCGTTCAGCCCAGCTCTTATAACAGAGGTTGGTTTTTATGCTAAGCGATTACGACAAGAGGAAGTTACGCGTCGTATGACTGTCTTATTCGTAGTATTGGCATTGATAATGCAGTCGTTAGCCGTGTTTTCACCCCCCGAATCCGCCAATGCATCCAGTGAACAGGATATTATTCGTGGCGGCGTTAGTGATTTAAATGATTTCTTGACACGATACGACCATAACGAAAATGATGTTAAAGATATCTACAGCGCAGCTGGGGTGAGCAGAAGTGAAATTGTGGCTGCTCATGCAAGTACAATTGATGTCAAAGATAACACCTACGCAATGAGTCGTTACGGCCAATTAAGCGCTTCTAAGGGTGAAGTTAGCATGTCTTATCAACGAAGTGTTGGTGGCGTCGGTATTCGCTATTTTAGTCCACTCTCAGCGATCAGCGGTTCCGGAGCAAGCTTTAGCGGATGGGTAGGCCAATCGGCGACTCTCGGTTGGTTCGGCATCATCAAGGCAAGCGGTAGCTTGGCAACGCACGGTCTCCCAACGTCAATCAGTCCTATGAATGCATCAGCCGCAAGTGCAGTCAAAGCAGCGAGCGCTGTCAATCTTACCCAAAGCTCGATAGCTGCAAATTCTACAGCGGCCAAACCACTCGATAAAATAAGTTATTCTCTGAAACTATCAAATACAAATACCACCTCTGTTACTTCGTCATTTAATGTACGGATTGCTGATATTCTTGAGTACGCATCGTTGATTGACGGCGGCGGCGGTAGCTTTGATGCTGACTCGGGCACACTCAGTTGGCCGCAGGTGCAATTGGCACCAGACCAGTCACAAGAACGTACCTTTGCGGTTCAATTGCTCTCTGACCTCCCTGCTACGGCCTCTGGTCAAAGCAACCCATCTTCTTATGATTGCAAAATAAGTCTTGTCTTTGGTAATTCGGTTGACACACCACTCGATTGCCCTCCGATAAAGGGTGTTGAGAGTCTCTTTTCTCAACTACCGACTACAAGTATTGGTGCGAACGTTGGATTCGCGACAGTACTTGCACTTGTTGTTGGGTTCTTTTACGTTCGTACCCGTCAACTCAAAAAAGAAATACGAATTATTCGTCACAATCTGAATACTGGTATAATCTAAATACATAATCAAGGGTGGTAGATGGTGGCTGAACAAGAAAAAAAAGCGATAAAATCGCATGAACAAGCGACGGATATTGAGCAGTTCGGTGAAATTGCGCATGAACGACGTGAAATGATGCGCTCTCAACTGGAGCGCGCTGAAAAGCAGCACAACAAAGATCATTCTGAACAAGAAATACTCGCTGAAGCCACTGAACTCGCGAAAAAGGCTGATGCAGCCAAAGAGACAAAGACTGCAACAACGAGCCCCGCTGAGCGACGTCGAGGCCCTATCAGTAAAAAACAGCTCGATACTAGTTTTAAATCACAAATGACACATGTGCAAAATGAAATGAATGCCAGCAACAAACTTATCAGTAAATTCATTCATAGCCGACCAGTTGAGACGACGAGTGACTTTATTGGATCAACATTTGCACGACCCAACGCACTGCTTAGTGGCAGTATCGCAGCATTTATTAGTATCACCGTCCTTTATTTTGTCGCGAAATATTACGGATTTCGTTTATCGGGTTTTGAGACAATCGCTGCTTTTGTTCTGGGATGGGTGTTTGGTATTCTCTACGACTACTTTTCGGTCATGATTCGTGGTCGAAAACACTGATCTAGCGAAGACGGACGCTGACTTCCTGCGGATCCGTTCCAACATCTGATGTTGGTTCAGGTGGTGCCCCTAAGGGGGCTTGAGGAGATTGAGGAGAGGCAGGAGGAGGCGTGGGCATTGGCTGTAGCTGCGGTGTCGACTCTGATACTACCGGTGAGGAAGGTGCCACTGGTGACATCACAGGAGGCTGTTGTGGCGATGACTGAGCAACTGAACCACCACTAATCGTTGGAGGCACAGAGGACTTGGCTGGCGCGCCCGCAGGTAGCTTCTGTCGCTTTGCGAGCCACTCGTCAAGGAACGAACCGCCAGACCCGCCACCGCTCCCCTGAGATGGCGCAGGACTCTGTCTTACTCCAGTAGGAATTGCCGGCATACTTGGTTTTGGAGGCTCTAACCGAGAAAAAATTGCTTTCTCGACGATTGCCCTGCCAAACCCGTATTTGGTTGCCGACAGCCGCTTCATCGCATCCGAAAGTTGATTATTCTGCTGAACCATCGGTGGTAGCAATGACATACTAAACGGCGCCGAAGGAACTCCGTTGATCATAACGGATGTAATCGCTTGATAGTTAGGAAGTTTTGTCAGATCTTCGGCATCAAAAACTGGTTGGTATTTCTTCACCATCAGTTCGGCATCAGTTACTCCGATACGGCCACTGATGACCGTCCCTACGTTACCAATAATTGCCTCGCGTATCTTATCTGTTAGTTGCGTCATGAACTGATTTCCTAGCACCAGATTCAGACGATATTTACGAGCCTCGGACAAAATCGACTCAAAGCTTTCAGTGGCAAAGTTCTGGAACTCATCTACGAACAGACAGAAGTCTTTTCGATCGTCCTCCGGTATATCCGCACGTCCCATAGCTGCAGCCTGGAATTTCATAACGAATATCATACCGATCAGTTTTGAGTTGAGCTCGCCCATTTTGCCCTTGGAGAGGTTAACAAGTAAAATTTTATCATTATCCATAATCTCACGAATATTAAATCCGCTTTTCGTCTGTCCCATGATATTGCGCATCATGGTATTGCTGAGAAACGGTCCGAATTTGCTCACAACCCAACTTGTTACTTCACCAGACTCATTTGATCGCTGAGACGCCGGATATTCCTTCGTCCAAAAATCAAGCACATTCCTATCGGTGACGTATTTCAACTTCGACTTCATGAACGCGTCATCAACAAGTAATTTTGGAATGTCGATAAACGTTCCGCCATTAGGATCTGCCATAAGTAGTAGCGCACAGTTGCGAAAGATATGCTCAAGGCGTGGCCCAACGATACCCGTATGGCCGGGATCGTAAAGACTATAGAGCATATTAATCGATTCCTGAACCAAGAAGTCTTTCTGATCTTCTGTTTCCCATTCGAATAGGTTGAGGCCGATAGGGTTTTCCAAATCGCCAGGGTTAAAGTAGATAATATCCTCGACACGCTCCTTCGGAACGCTCGCAAGCAGCTTTTCAGCTGAATCGCCATGCGGATCGATAAAAGCGAATCCCTTGCCACTATGCATATCCTGAAACGCCAGATTTTCGAGAAAACCCGACTTACCCACACCCGTCTGTCCAATAATATATGTATGTCGACGACGATCATTTTCACTCAAACGAATCTCTTTTTTGATGCCTCGGTATTCGTTCACGCCTATAAGGAGCCCGTCCTCCATAAGTTCCGTTGGACCGTCAACTTGTTTTGACATCTGGCGCTTCACCTTTGATGTCGGAATACTATTTTGATCTGGTAAGTGAAAGATCGTTGCCATCTCAACACTGTTAAGGATGTTACGGTTTACCGTTTGAGGGAAAAATCGAAAAATAAATGACGTGACAAGTTCTTCAATATCTCGTGCCGGATTAAATTTGAATCCATTATTGCTCGGTGAATCAAACAGTGAAAATGCAGCAACGATATTCTTTAACAAACCCTGCGAATGCTCAGTGGTATTACTCGATACAACAACGCGTATCAACACTTCATAGCCAGGATAGCGTGTCTTCTCCTCAATTGCCTTAATCGTGTCCTCTTCAAGCGAAGTCAATTGCTTGTCTTCGGCTTTCTTTTCATCTGATGCCTCTGGCGGCTTCCATAGCAACTCAGCCATACCACTGGCACCCTTAATACCAAGACCTTTGTTTTTGCCCTTATCATCCTTGATTTTCTTTGCGGCATCGATTGAACTCCGAACCCAGCCCTCGCCTGCAGGCCGAAACAAAAACTGCAGCGCAACACCATCCTCGCGCGAAGCTGCCGACAGGGAATTCAGCAGTGCTCTTGCTGCATCACGTTTGGTTTCCTGATATGTCGCAATCGGATAAACAAACTTCTTTTTGAGTGTGAACTCGCCGCCAATCACACCACTCATCTTTCCAGCCTCACTAAAGATGTTATGTTCACTCACTTCTTCAAGCCTCGCCGATGGATAGGCAGCAGCAATCGCCTGTTTGATAACATCGACCAATACAACCGGCACGACAGCATAATAATGGACTAGTCCTCCCTTTGCCACGATCTCAAATGACAGGTGTCGCTGTCCATAGATCTTATTCTTGAATCCCTTGGTCGCCGTACTGGCAATGATGTTGTACATGACCTGTGCTTCAGATAGCACTTCTTCGGTCAAATCACGCTCGTCTCGGGAACCTTTTTCAATGTCTTCGCTTGATGGTGGCAGGTGAATAAACATCGGTACCATCTTGAGCCCGCGTTCGTAATTCTTCGCCTCTCGGAGAGTTTTCTTATATTGCATAAAAACAATAATAAGCACCCCTGCACCAAGGGTTATGATAAGAAATGCCGCAATCAGAACGCCTGCCATACTTCTATTCTATCCCACGCCGTTAATTTGAGGTACCTAGTTCTTTGCCATATCGCTTACGCAAATAGTCAACTTGTAGTTTATTCACTTCTTGCTCCCGACGATAGGGGTCGTTTTGCGTTTCGGTGATGATCATCTTTGCCTTATCCACCCATTCTTTCTCGATCAAATCGTCATCTCCAGCCAAGGTTGGACCAACTGAATCATTCACTGGTGGTGCAACAACAGGTGGTGACGCAATAGTAGGGGCAGGCAACGGTAACGCGCTTGGTGGTGGCGGTGGCGCTGTTTGGCGATCAACTTGACGCATATTCTGTTCACGCTCATGTGAACGCTCTCCAGCTGTTTCAGGACTTGGTAGACGCTCTCCGTCTCCGGGACTTGGAGGCCGATATTCTTGATTCAACTGCGGAGTTGGAAGTTCCGGATTCATATCTGTAATTATACCATAACCAGTTCTTATTGTTGATAGATTTTACGCCGTACGCCGCGCCACATACAAACACCCGAGTACAATAAAGATACCGACAAGTATAAGTTCATAGACGCCTACCCCGCCAACAGATTGGAGACTGACTATAATGATTGGCCCAAGTGCAACGATCGTTGAAAAATAATAAGCTTTTTTCAATGTCATTGAATAACTTTTTCGGATTAAATGAACATCGTGACCCAGTCTATTAAATAATTTTATTGATAACCACAGAACAAATGTAAAGACCGAAAGGACGACGACGTAACTGAGCAAGAACACTGCTAGAATTCCAACTGCCCCTGCACTTGATGGAGTTGTTATTGTTACAACAATCAAAAGAAGCCCCGCCGAAACGAGACCTGCAAATGCGAGTAATTTTGCCAACATGTATTCAGTATACCAGCCCATGGAGTCAGAGTGACAAACCTATACGATCTGGTTGCTACAACCGCCGCTAGAATAAATGAAGGGCGCGTGCTCCAATGATCAGTTCGCCACTCGTGACATCTGACCGCTCCCTTGCGGGAGCATGTTGCTTCCGATAGTTTCCACAACGCACCTAGTAGTATCTCTGTTAATCAGGATAACAAGGAATGTACTAGGCACGTCGGTACTTCTACCGAACGTATCAACACCGAACAAATTGTTTGGCGTTGCATCGATAGCGCCAAAAAGCAGAAGGTGCGTAGTATTTTCTCTGCAAGATGCAGAATACTATAGTGCTCCTTGTCGCCATCGGTTACCCGCCAAATTGTCGAGTGTCGGCTGAATTGTTAAGGTATTGAGCGCTTTTTTGTGTTTGTAGAAAGCCTAAGATCACTCTAGCATAAGCAAAACACTTGGTCAAGATATTTCGATGTAATTATAACGTATTGGTCATATATGATTCATTACTTGAATCTGTTATTATGAGCTCTGTAGTTATTATTACATTGTTGTAAATATCATCTATTCGAATCATGTCCAAGCTCAACAATTGTATCTACGAGCTCTTTCGTACCCAAATGCGCTATCTCGATTTCATTATGTTGAGCTATGACATATCCCTGGATCATGTGCTTCAGCCGAATGGCGTCATTACGCCAAAAATGGTTAATTTGGAAATGATCAATCGTGCTCATAACTCGGCTCGCGATGGTCAGTGATCCAAATATCGGACCCACGGAAGCCGATACGGTCAGAACATCCTCTATCCTAATGCTCATGACGTCGGACGACCAAAAAAAGTCTCTGCGCGTAATTGTTACCTTCGTTCGGTCAACAGTCACCGTGTCAGGGAATAAAGTAATCGGAAAGACAGTATTCGCACTCATGAGTACCTCATGTGAGAGTTCAACTAGTTTTTTGAGGTCCTTAACCTTATCTTTCGGTGCTTCAATTTCCACTTGTTTACTTCGAATAATCCGCGGTAGGCCACTGCCGAACAGCTTTTCTGTTGGAGGAAGAGTAATCTCTTGATTCAGAAATGATCTCACGTCGTGAATAAATGAAGATTTTGTCGCAGCTGTACCCAACTTACGACTAAGCCGTAAAAGGAAATTATAACTTCCGGTAGACTGGCTGGCGGCATCATCGGAGGATCGCTGGTCTCCTGGCCGATTGCTGTTGTCCATAGCTCGCATCCCCCGTCTTAGGTTACTTTCTATTATACCTGATGGACATTCATTTTCCACTATCATGTATCGCAATTGAGCCTCGTCGACCACTCTCGTCTTAACAATATGAGTGACTGTTCGTGAGCCGCTGTTTACACACGTAGTATTTTTTACCTAATAAAATGTAAAAAATCTGTTGACACAAGCACTTTGACGACATATTATAGGGGTAGCCTCTGAATAAAAAAATTATACAGAAGCCAAAAATAAACATAGTCAAAAAACTCCACGTAAAGACAACCACTACTCGCAGGTGGTTGTCTTTTTTTGAAAGAATATACACATCAAATAGCGACTATTTTCCATAAAATAACTCCATCATGAGGATGGAGTTATTTTATTTGGTGGAGCTGCGGGGAACTGCCCCCCGGTCCGAAAGGTAACTGATTATTCGTCTACAAGCATAGTTTGTCTTAGAAATTTACGACGCTTCGAACTAAAAAACAAACGTAAATGTTCGATTGGTCGCGCGGTAAAATGTTCTCTCTCAATGCCGCTGCACATTAAAAAAGTAAGCGACATGCTTATAACACCACTTTAGATCTATGTCGCCTGTAAAAAGTGATGGTCGAGCGTATTAGGCTGCGACTGAGCTAAGGGTCTTTGGTGTTACTGCATCTGCAAAAGCAGAAGCGTAGACAGCCAAAGATTCCTTGGCGTTAGCAAGTTTTGTTGCAATTAAAAATATACGTACGTGTATGGTCGGCTTGCAAAATAATCTGTTAAGGTCCTCTCGTCGAAAGCTAAATCAGCCCCAACCTCTGTTAATTATAGCATATTACTTGTGTGATTATGAGGCTTATGCTTATAATAAGGTTAATTATGGTGGCTCATGTATTTACTGTTGCTCCGGTTGGCTTCGAAGGAGCTATCGTTGAGGTTGAAAGTGATGCCAAAAAGGGGTTACCGACTATTCAGATCGTCGGTATGGGTACCAAATCTGTTGATGAAGCAAAAGAACGCGTCCGTAGCGCCATCACAAATTCACTTTTGGAGTTCCCGACAAAGAAAATCACTATTAACCTTGCTCCGGCTGAACTCGTAAAGGATGGCGCTCACTTCGACTTACCTATTGCACTCGCAATACTCGTCAGTAGCGGTCAATTGCGACAATCAGAGGTAGATGGAACGGTATTCGCGGGTGAGTTAGCCCTAGACGGCGCCCTCCGACCTATCAAGGGTACAATAAACATCGCGCAAGCAGCCAAACAAGCAGGCATTAACAAGCTTTTCGTTCCATCTGCGAATGTCGAGCAAGCTTGTCTTATTAGTGGGCTTGAAGTCATCGGCGTTGCCCACCTCAAAGATCTTTTTCTCCATCTCAAAGGTGAAAAACTACTGCTTGCCGGGCATGATCAACCAGTGTTAGCGCATAAAAAGACTGCCACACAGCACCAACTGGACGATATCCATGGCCAGGAACAAGCAAAACGCGCCCTGACTATTGCTATCGCTGGTCGCCACAATATCTTACTAACAGGCCCGCCAGGTGCGGGCAAGACAATGCTCGCTAAAACATTAACTGGTTTGATGCCCCATTTGACCCCTGATGAACGAATTGCTGTCACAAAACTGCACAGCATCGCCGGCGAAATTGACGGCGAAATCATTACTTCACGACCATTTCGTGCGCCACACCATACTACTAGTCCGGTTGCGGTTATCGGTGGTGGGGCTCGACCAAAGCCGGGTGAAATTAGCCTTGCTCACCTCGGCGTCTTGTTCCTAGATGAGATCCCAGAATACCCCCGCTCTGTCCTTGAGGCACTGCGTCAGCCCCTAGAAGATAAAAAGATAGCCGTAAGTCGTGCCGGTGGCCGAATGATCTACCCTGCTGATTTTATGCTGGTCGCCACAATGAACCCATGTCCGTGTGGACATTTAGGGGACACAGCAAAGGAGTGTACCTGTAGTACAACCCAAATTCTTGCCTATCAAAAACGACTGTCCGGACCACTTCTTGATCGCATAGACCTTGTTATTGCAGTGTCTCGCGTCCCAAATGATGTGCTACTCACACCGCAATCGTCGCAAAACATACAACATGAAACAGCGCTCATACTTATAAATAATGCTCGTAATGTTCAAACTACACGTTATAATAGTAGTGTCATTTACAACGGCTCGTTAACAAGCAGCCAGGTACATCGCCTATTCGATATCAGCGATGGCGCAAAACAGTTACTGACAACTGCTGGTGAACGGCTAGGTCTAAGTGCTCGGAGCTACTTTAAAGTTATTAAAGTTGCTCAAACAATCGCCGATCTTGAGACAGAGCCGACGATAGAGCCTAAGCATATTAGCGAAGCATTACAATATCGGGGTCAAACCTCTTGAATAAATGTTCCGTATCTGATACGATAGATTGCGAGTAAGCGCTCGTTACACATCAAGCGCATTGCGACCAATCAGCGACAAAGGAGAGAGAACAATCAATACAACCATTCGCATCAACGAGGCAATTCGAGCAGATGAACTTCGTGTGATCGGGAACAGCGGTGAGCAACTTGGCATTATGAAACGCCAGGAAGCACTCAAGCTTGCCGAGGATGCAGGAGTTGATTTGGTTGAGATTTCACCGAACGCTGATCCACCTGTTGCAAAGATCATCGACTGGGGTAAGTACCAGTACCAAAAGATGAAGGAGCAGCAAAAGAATCGCAAGAGCAGCAAGCAAAGTGAATTGAAACAAATGCGTTTCGGCCTCAAGATCGGTAGTGGCGACCTGGATATCAAACTCCGAAAGATTCGTAGTTTCTTATCAGAAGGCCACAAAGTCCGTATCCAAATTTTCTATCGTGGCCGCGAGATGGCTCACAAAGAGATAGGATACGATATGATCAACCGTATTCTCGGTTTGCTAGAAAACGACGCCGTAGCAGAGCAACATCCTCAGATGGCTGGCCGCAATCTGAGTGTAGTCATAAGGAGTAAATAATGCCAAAGCTAAAAACCCACAAAGGAACCGCCAAGCGGATCAAGATTACCGGCACCGGTAAATTGACCCGTCGCCGTGCGTTTGGGACTCACCTGCTTGCGAAAAAAAGCAAAAGTCGTAAACGATCAATTAGCGGTTCTGCAACCGTTACCGGTTCTATCGCAAAAAATGTTAAACGAGCGTTAGGAGTATAATATGCGAGTTAAACGAGGCGTCCCAGCACGAGCTAAACACAAAAAAATCCTCAAAGCCGCCAAAGGCATGCAGCACAACCGCACCCGATCATTCCGATTGGCTAAACAAGCGGTTATTCGCGCACTCCAATACGCCTATCGCGACCGTCGTAACAAGCGACGCGATCTTCGCAGTCTTTGGATTACACGTATCAATGCAGCTGCCCGTGAAAACGGTACAACTTACGGTAAATTAATCGCTGGCCTCAAAGCTTCAAACATCGAGCTTGATCGTAAGATTCTCGCCGAACTTGTCATCAGCGAACCAAAAGCTTTCGTAGCTATCGTTAAAAGTATTAAAGCCTAGAACCACACAGGTTCAATCTGAAGAACAAAATAACCCCTCAAAGAGGGGTTATTTTAAAGACAGTCTGTCGATAAGCCGGGTTCTGTCGTGGACGATCATCTATCTAGCCTTGCAGTTGCCTGCTTGGTCAAGCGGATAGCGACCTACGGACGAACCGCCCTTTTATGTAGATCTCCTTGCAGCTGACAGGGTTTACCTTCTTCGTCTGTCGCCAGACGCCGCTGTGGGCTCTTACCCCACTCGTTTCACCTTTGCCCCTTGCGGGGTAGTTTCGTTTCTGTGGCACTTTCCCTAGGGTTACCCCCGGTTGCCGTTAACAACTGTCATGTCCTATGCTGCCCGGACTTTCCTCCCCGATTGCTCGAGGCGATCGTCTAACGGACTGTCACCATCTATTATACATGATGATCAGTGTTGTCATGTGCGTCAAGCGCGCGATTGACCTCACCATCGGCAAGCTGATTCAGTTCACGCGAGACATGACGAAAGGTGACCCTGTCAAAATATGAGATCAAATCGCGAATTCTCTCGTTGATTGGCCAGAGCTCGCGGTTCTTTATCGTATAAACACCATTCATCTGATTCACAACCAACATGCTATCAAGTCGAAAGTCGACATTTCTCAAGCCAAGCTCTTGTGCCTTTTCCAAGCCCAATCGCACTCCTTGGTATTCGGCTTGGTTATTTGTGGTTATACCGAGATATTCGCCACCTTGAGCAATCACGTGCTGGCCATTATCCATGATCACATACCCCGATGCTGAGGGTCCCGGATTACCCCGTGATCCACCATCCGTATATATAATAGCATCACTATTTGATGCTATTTTTACATCTACATCAACGATATTTTCAATGCTTTTATCTGTTATTTCTTCTTGTTGTATAATTCCCAACAATAATTGTGTTAAGTCCGTCAAAGAATTTTGTTGTATATCAGACAATAACTGCCAAATGAACTGATCGTAGTTTCTGCTTAGCATTAGATCATGATGGCCATCAGCGAGCGCTACGGTATAGGTAATGACGGCGTATTGAATATTACGATCATCACGATCTATGTAGGTTACAACATCAAAAAGTGTCGCCCTGCTTACATGAAGCCCTGTGTCTTCATGTAAATACCTCCGTAAGGCATCTTCTGGCTGTTCACCGTAAGCTAACTTGCCTCCGGGAAGCTCATACAATCCAAGAATACTCTCTCGGCCATTCGCACGGCGCACAAGTAGTATCTTGTCGTCTTGTTTGATAATGGCTCTGACTGAAATTCGTTGGTTCATAATCGATAGAAAATAGTTTGTGCTATAGCAAAGAGATAATAAAAGCCCAGAGTGAGGCACGCAACGCTTGATATTCCCCGCTTGCAGGCAAGGTGGGTACTCTCAAAGTGTTTCCACGGAAACAGATTATTTGAGTTCCCTATCGTATGATGTTAGGAAAATCATACGCGCCACGGCCACCCCGGGACTCTCTTATTATACCTCATCCAACCATGAAAATCTTGGCAAACACTAGCACAATGAACTGTATTACCTCGCTCATAACACTTCCGATCAGACTGCTCCCGATAAGGACAATAGCGAAGACAAATATCAATCCATACTGTTCGATTACTTCCATCCCACGGCGCACGAATTCCGGAGCCAACGCATAGAGTACTCGAGATCCGTCGAGCGGAGGCAACGGTATCATGTTAAATACAAAGAACCCAAGGTTAACGATCACGCCATATGTCAGCACCATTTCGATAACATCGACAGCACCAAAATCAGTAAGATCATACCCCAGTAGCGTCCCAATACCGAAAACAACAAATGCAATAACAAGATTTGTCAGAGGTCCCGCCAAAGCAACAAGTGCAGCTCCCCATTCGTCGTATCTAACGCGGTCCGGATTGAATGGAACTGGCTTGGCTCCACCAAATATCGGTGCACCGACGATTGCTAGCATCACTGGCAGCAAAATCGTAAGGAAGGGATCAATGTGCTTAATGGGATTCAGCGTTAGCCGCCCCTGTAATTTAGCAGTGTCATCGCCTAGCCAGTAGGCAACAAAGCCGTGCATTGCCTCATGGAGCGTCATAGACACCAAAATAACGCCGATAATTGTGGCAATGTTAAGAATAGTTGCTTCAGTCATGTTGATTATTATATCATTCGACGCCACTAAAACGATGATTGACAGATACGGCGAAAAACTGTACACTGATTAAGATTGCAAAAAAATAAGTGGAACGATTTATCATGGCAGCACGATGTGAACTCACCGGAAAAGGCAAACAGTTTGGCAACAATGTCAGCTTTTCTTTGCGTCGCACTAAGCGCGTTTTCAAGCCTAACCTACAAAAAAAGACATTCATGGTTGATGGTCAAAAAGTAACGATGATCCTGAGCACTCAGGCGATTCGTACCCTCAAGAAAAAAGGTATCCTGGCCTCAGCAAAATAATTTGTCTGTTCATTAAAATAACCTCTCACATGAGAGGTTATTTTTTATCTAGTTATAAGTTAACTTCGTGCTACCTGTACGACTGTTAATACTTGAGGAATCGAAGAACCTGCCTTGATCTTGTACTTAATCCCGGCATCCTCAACAGGTGCTGCGAGATCTTTGATAAAGATTCCCAAATCATCTTGGGGGACTTCATATTTAAGGCTAGAATCTGCGTAGTGAACAGGAATCACAACCCGTGGGTCAATCTGTCGTGTGATTGTCGCCGCATCGACAGCGTCAAGCGTATAGCCTCCGCCACCTACTGGTATAATAAGAACATCGACGACGCCAATCCCCTCCAGCTGATCCTCGGATAATTTGGGGGTTATGTTGCCCAATACGGCAACTCGAACATCACCGATCTCTATGCGATACATTGTACTGATCGGTTCATCATCAACAGTATCTAGGTGCCTGGTCGCTCGTATACCACGAATCGAGAAATCACCGACCTCATATTCGCCAGGACCTTCAACCTGCAGCTTTGCTGTCTCATCGGCAAGCGCAAACCGAGCTTCGGTCGCAACTTCGACCGCATCTTTAACGCTCAGGTTCTTAAGGCCGACAACTGACAGTTGAGGGTCGATAACAACCTGAGTTTTTTTACTGGTGATGACAACGCCATTACCACCTTTATATTCAATATCAAACATGTTTTCTCCTATCCTTTCAGCACATTATCGGTATCCGCAACAACGACATGGTGACTATTCAATATCTCTGTTATAAATTTATCACGAACACTCAGACGATAATAGAACTCATCATATGTTAGCATGCTATAGTTCAAGTCGCGACCTTCTATTTTCTCGATAGACTTGATCGCTCTCTTCAATAGTGCCGGAGTAATGGTCCCAACTAAGAGTAAGTCAACCTTGCTGCCCGAACCCTGAACTAGCATGCCAGCTGCAATTGCTATGCGAACACCGTGAAGATCTTTAATGAGGGGTTGCCAGTCGTTTGCCACAGAAGCTGCGACGGCTTTTGGTAGCGTTTGGGGTTGATCAGCAAAGATCGCCCGGAGGGCTACATAGTATTCATAGCGTTGATCAACTTCGTAGTAAAGTTTATTATCTGAGCTGTCGCTTGTTATGACACCGACAGATAGCATGTTAGACAGTTCACGCCTCACAGAGTTAATCTGCTCATCGATAAGCCGGGTTATTTCACGAACATAAAACGCTTTCCCTGGATTGTTCAGGAATAGATGAAGTAATTTTACCCTTGTTTTCGAACCAAATAATGCGTCAATCATGGTGTTTCCCGTATAACTCTCTTGTACCGACTATACCATGATTAGTGTTCAGATGCGAGTACCGTTAACAGATGAATCCTTGCATCCTCAAGCGATAGCCACTGAATGAACGAATTGCGGCGGAGCCATGTCAGCTGGCGCTTGGCAAGTCGCCAATCGAGAACTAGAGATTTTTGTTTAGCATCATCTAATGTTATCTGCCCATCAATGTACTTATGACAAAGTGGGTAAATATTACCCGTCATTGACTCACATTGCCAGCCATATATTTTGCCCAATAACTTTGCCTCTTCGACGACTCCATCCTCAAATAGTTGTTCAGATCTCTGTTCAATTTTTACTCGTAACATCACGGGGTCTGTTGCAATTCCAACAATGATAGTATTATTTAGCGGCTGGTCTTTTCTCTTTGTGTTTATGCTTTTTTGCTCAATCGCACGGATGACATAACGTTTGTTTTTGTTGTTTTCTGGTAATATAATGTTGTTTTCTATACAATAGCTAATTAATTCTTCCAGTGTCACTGCATTAAGCTGATCACGCAGACTATCGTCTGCCTTTGGGCCAAATTGGTAATCAAAAATGACTGCGTCAATGTAAAGTCCAGTGCCTCCCACCAAAAATGGTACATGCCCCCGCTCTCTAATCTCAGCCACCTTTTGCGTTGCATAGATTTTAAAATCTGCTGCTGTAAACTGCTCATTTGGCTGAACAAGATCTAATCCCCAATGAGGTACTTTTGCCTGATCCTTTTTTGTTGGTTTAGCTGTACCGATATCCATACCCCGATACACAGTACGGCTATCGGCACAAATAATCTCACCATGAAATTTCTCTGCTAGTTCGACTGCTAGTGAGGTTTTTCCACTAGCAGTCGGGCCCACGATGACAATTAAAGGCTTGGCTTCCATCTAAGTTCCTCGAAATTATCGACAATATGATTCGTACAGTGAACTCCTTCTTGCGCTAACAATTGCGCCTGAACCTCGCGACCACCGTGGAAACCACTGGCGAGGCCACCAAAACGGTTGACTAGTCGGTGCCAGGGTAAATCAGAATTACCATAGTGCGCAACTCCACCAACAATACGACTGGCATTCGCATGGCCCGCTAGTCCAGCAAGATCACCATAAGTCGTCACATGGCCTCGAGGAACCTGAGCCATGAGCTCCTCGATCTTGATACGAAAGTTTTTATCTGGCTCCACTAGAATACCTTAAAGATTACGGAGGTAATCAGCTAATTGATCTAAAGCAATCTTTTCCTCGCCAGATTGGGTTCGGACACTCACTTCTTTAGATTCTTTATCCTGAGGACCAACAATTAGTTGAACAGGAATTTTCAAATTAGTGGCTTCACGAATCTTCTTACCGAGGCTTTCGTTCCGACTATCAACCGTAAAGCGCAGTTCGTTATATTTGAGGGGTTTCATTAGCACAACATCAGCAAGCGTCACCTTGATTTCATCAACATAATCAAGTACCGTATCATTAATCGTCAGTATACGGATCTGTTCGGGGGCCAGCCAAAACGGTAACCAGCCGGCTGTTTTCTCAAGATAAAAGCCGATGAACCGCTCGAGCGAACCAAGAATTGCCCGGTGAATAATAATCGGGTGTTGAGGTTTACTCTCGGCATCAGTATAGGTAAGATCCATCCTGCCTGGAACAAGGACGTCTATCTGTGAAGTCGCAATTGTGTCTTCTTTTCCGAGAACATTTCGTGTCTGAACATCAATCTTTGGACCATAGAAAGCAGCTTCCCCCTCAGCTTCAACAAAATTCACACCAAGCTCCTGCATAGCCTCACGGATTATCTCGCCCGACTCCTGCCAAACAGATCGGTCACCTTCGTATTTATCCTTGTTGAAATCTGGGAGCGATAATCGGTACCAATAGTCGTCAATACCGAATTCCTTGTAAACTTCCCGAAATAGTTCGAGAACCGCTTTGAACTCATCTTTCAATTGATCTCTTGTAACATAGATATGCGCATCATTCTGCGTGATCGGACCTCTGACACGGATAAGACCGGTTAACGTACCTGACTTTTCGTGCCGATATAGCCCCGCATGCTCTGCTAGCTTGAGGGGAAGATCATTATAGCTGAGCACCATTTTTTCATAGATCTGATGGTGATGCGGACAATTCATAGGTGCAACATAAAACTTCTGGTCTTCAGAATCTATAATCGAAAACATGTCATCTGCATAAAACTTGGCATGTCCGGATCGCTGATAGAGCCGTTCGTTCGAGATAACTGGAGTATCGACGTACTGATAGCCGCGCGCCTCCTCTAATTGACGCATGTAGCGGCTGAGGAGGTTTTTTAGCGTCGCGCCACGCGGCAACATAAGCGGCAGTCCCTTGCCCACATCCTCACTAATGGTAAAGATCTTCAGCTGCTCGCCAAGCACGCGATGATCACGTAGTTTTGCCTGCTCTAATCGTTCTAAGTATTCATCTAGCTCTTCTTGAGTTGCAAAAGCGACGCCATATAGTCGCTGCATCTGTGGGTTTTTCTCATTGCCCCTCCAATAGGCACCGGCGACACGCATGAGTTTGAAAACACCGACATCCTTGGTATTTGCCACATGGGGTCCGCGACAGAGGTCAACGAAATTGCCATTTTTATAGAATGAGACATTCTCGACTGCAGCGTCACCTTCAGCCTCAAGCCCAAGCTCGCTCGCGTCCAAATCCTTCGCAATGGTAGTCCCTGAGCGCTTCAGATCGTTCAGTAGCTCTTCTTTGTATGGCTGGTGATCCTCTCTCGCCCAAGCAATAGCCTTGTCGATAGGCATCTCAAACCGTTCGAAATCATCACCGTATTCAATAATGCTATGCATCGTTTTTTCAATCTTTGGAAAGTTCGCGTCAGAAAGTTTTTTTTCACCAAGGTCAATATCGTAATAAAAGCCGTTTTCGACCACTGGTCCGACGCCAAATTTTGCTTCTGGCCATAATTTCTGTACGGCTGCGGCCATAATATGTGCCAGGCTGTGCCTCATTGCGTGTAATTCATCGTCGTTCATGTCTGTACCTCTGTTATATTGATAAAATAAAAACATGCGATATTCAGATTTATCCTATAAATCCATAGATCGCATGTCTCGGGTCCCTATACAGGACGGTTCCACCGGACTTTTACTCATGAAGTAACGTTATCGTACATTACCACTTCCCACGAAGCTCGGCGGGCGGTTACTCCGCGTCATTGCTTATTAATATAATACCCAACTACCCCAGTTATTGCAAGATATCACCTCTTTTGTTACTATAAATTGACTATGGGCGATTAGCTCAGCTGGCTAGAGCGCCTCATTGACGTTGAGGAGGTCGGG
>CAYIQY010000003.1:17739-34771 GCA_964365665.1 uncultured Candidatus Saccharibacteria bacterium
TATGGGCGATTAGCTCAGCTGGCTAGAGCGCCTCATTGACGTTGAGGAGGTCGGGGATTCGAATTCCTCATCGCCCACCATAGTAGCTATATAACAGATCACCAAACGGTGGTCTGTTTTGTTTTCCCCTCATTTGTCTAGTTTTCCACGTTCGATAATCGACTAACTAACAGTAAATAATATCACTTATGATATATCAAACTTGTGTTTGTTCCATTGACAATTTATACAGCTTGTGTTAATATGTACATATGACCCCTCAATCAACAAATCCAATAGTCACCAAAGACACCTCTGCGTTGCAGAAGTTTCATATTGCCTTTGAATACGACCGCACTTGGAGTGAGGCAAAACAAACAGTTCAACTGCGACCAAACAAAAAATAATCTCGCAATTGTTTTATTACCCCGTACCCCCGTCTATTTAACGGGGGTATTTTTGTCTTTGACAGTCGCCTTCTCGGTGACATCGAACTTGTCGAAATAGTGCCCGATTAATAATGCCGTTTGAGATGTGAACGCGGATGCTGAACTATAGACGATAGCCGTTACTGGCATCAAAACCCATTGAAGCACCATACCAATCGTACGGTGACGCTTATACCTCAGCGGACGCGGCGGTAGCATTTTAAACGCGAGGAAAACCGTTATAAACAACCCGACAAGCGCTATCTGTTGAACGCGGCTAATAACTTCCGGTAATTGGTGAGCTGCGATACTATGAGCCGCTTCCCCATTGATAAGGAGCGGCACCCAGCCACCAACAGCAATCAGTATTGCGATGCTCGCGAGTGTCACATGGCTATCTAGTAGTCTAATAAGCCGCGCAAGGCTGCTCCCAAGCGGTACGGTGCGCCTCTTGCTGAATATAAGATTGGCAGTGTAGGCAACATCTGATGCTCCATAGGCCCAGCGACGCAGCTGAATAAACTGTGCCTTGAGTGTGCGTATATACGTTCCTGAGAGTACTGCATCTTGGTAGACAGGAACAAAGATCGGTACGACAGTGTAATGACCGTCAAAATGGAAGTAACTCCGCCAATATTGATGACCGTCTTCAACAATTGTTCGTGTACTCCAAAAATTCATCTCGACGAGCGCATCCATCGGCTGGGAATGAGAGGCAAAATTACGTAACGTATGAGGACGCATTGAACTGATGATATTCCAAAAAGAGTTACCCGTTGCCACTACTCGCATTGGCGCTGGTACATCCCAAATATTGTTAATAAACAAACAGATTGGTTGATATGAGAGGTATTTGCGATCGGGGTGAACAATATATTCATAGGTCACATAGTCGAAATACGTCGCATGAGGACGGTTGTCACTATCCAATGTTGTCATAATTACGTCGTTATATGCAATCTGTTGTGATTTCAACCATTCCTTGAGATAAAACCCTGCATATGTAATGTTGCCACCCTTCCCAATAACTTCGTTCGGGAGATCATTGGGGTGTTTTACTAAAAGAAAAGCTTTGAAGACACCTTCGTATCTACTTGCGAGCCGACGGACTGTTGCCTCGGTTTCCGCTCCGCCTCGCCCCTCATAGGCAATAACGACGATTAAACGATCTTTGTCGTAAGTGCTATCAACAAGCGACTGAACGGTTGGCTGTAACACTTCAAACGATTCGTTGTAAGTGGCGATAATCACAGCATTATACAGCTGTGATGGCTTGGGATAATTGTTTGGTTGTGCCGCAATATCATGGAGATTCAAGAGATGAGTTTGATAGTCAAACCCATGATGCATACCACTACTGGTCGAGTGTTGATGGCTCGCTGGATCCTCCAATTGAGCCAGCCGGCCATGCCAATCAATCCGTTGAGCACGCTCCAACCGACTGCGCCCTTTGGTCGTATGATAAGCAATACCAACGGCCTTGATAAGTGTTGTAATTATAACAGCAAGTAAATATACAGCAGCGAAGAGTGGGTTGATAAGAGAAAGTACGACGAGGAGAACGATTGCACCGTAGCTGACAAGCGCAGGCACCATCTCAAAAAAGCGATATTTTCGTGTTCGCTTACCTAGTGGGATTTCTATATCTGTCATATTAAGATAACGATGCGATTTTTACTATCTGGAGAAACAGTGCTATTGTAACTGCGACCATGAGGATACCCAGCCATGTGAACGCAACCGCGAGCTGATGACCTTTGAGCCGAAATATCCTATATGTGAGGACACTATGAACTGCCGCCATAATGATCACAAAACCACCAAATGATAGCAAATAGTACCATTTGTCCCTGTAGAAATTAGTCGCACCAAAGCTAGTATAGTGAACGACTACTTGCAATTCACTAGGGTGTATTGCCGTCACAAGGAATACGAGTAAACTGATACAGCTGAGTAAAAATACCGTTAATAATACCGTTAGGTAACGATCTTTCATAAGTTCCTGAATTGATGAAGTAATCTGTTGTTTCATAGTAATATTGATCTGGTGCGGGTACAGAGAATCGAACTCTGCTCTTAACCTTGGGAAGGTTACATATTAACCACTATACGATACCCGCGCATATCGTGTGGAGCCGCTGTCCGGATTTGAACCGGAGGCCTACGCTTTACGAAAGCGCCGCTCTACCAACTGAGCTACAGCGGCAGATCCGCTTGTCCGTTCCGACTGATTATAGCATTTACCTACTGAGAAATAAACGGTTATTACTACCGTTGCACCAGAGGCCAAAAGCTGATATCATACGTGGAGCGCCAAAGCTACGGGGGCCCGTAGTGAAGCTGGCCTATCACGCCTCCCTGTCACGGAGGAGATCGCCGGTTCGAATCCGGTCGGGCCCGCCACGAAACAAGTTCACCACTCCGGTGGACTTTTTTCGTGGCGAAATTCTCCGATGCAATCTAATATCTTACAGCTATGCCCTATCGTAATGAGTAAACTAAGTTATAGTGCATAACCCGAGTGGTAATACATACCCGGGCTAAGCACTTTGACAAGCAGACAATGAGGCACAAGGTGAGCTGTGAGGTCGCAAACGTTGTTTGTGATCCCTTTGCTCATCTTGTGTGATAAGGATGCACACGTCCGCTCGGGGTGTATACGGCCGAGTGGAGCCATTGACGGGGATGGGCAGGAAGTATGGCAATGTCAAAGACAGAGATAAGCTCGACTCTGGAGCAGACGTTCGGCAAGTTCAACGTAAAGGTCGGAGCTGAAGGCAAGATCGATCGCCCCGAACAATGCGTCAACCACATGATGACGACTGCGGTCGCCGCCCTGGGCGCCGAGTTCGTCCTGAAGGGCATCAGCGAGAACAACCAGGGCGGCGACGTCGCGCAGGTATGCAAGGCGTCGGCAGAAATCGGCGAGATCAAGGTCTACACCGAAATCGGCATCGACGCCAATCGGGATATTTCGAACCGGACGCTGAACACGATTCTGCTCGAAGTTGTTGTGCCAAGGATCCTGGAGACAGCCGGGCTATACCTCGGTGACAACCAGCTCCAAACCAACCCGCCGGCACCACTTGCCGCTCAGCCGCACCAACAGGCCTTGAACGGCCTGGATGCGACACTCGGCCTTCAGCAGGACGGTCGCTCGACGAGTTTCTCCGAGTACAGAGAGCCTATGAGCGCAGGCCAGCAGCAGTAACTAACCCTTCAACCGGAACGGTTACGACAGGCCGACATCCTTTTCTTTGTCTGCTTGTCGTAACCCCATGGCAGACTATCCATTTTGAATAGATATTTTTGACTCAAAAACAGAGGTATTTTCTTTGACTTGTATCCGTTAGCATGATAACCTTAAAACTGTAAAAGCAATATAACATAAACACTTTCAATGAAAAACCATATCCGACATAGTTTTCTACTGGGGCTAATGATAATCACAGCCTTTTTTTCGCTGTTCCCTACCCCCACATCTGCCGCAAGCTATACTACATACTTAACACCAGCCTCGGGTGTTACCCAACCCGGTTACACTTTTCTTATTAGCGTAGATAGTAGTGTTGGATACGCAGGTATTTGGGGTAATAGCGGCGTTACCGGGTCGCTCAATTTCCCTGCAAACTTACTCCAGGTAGTAAGCATTAGTAGTGCTGGTTCGCCCTTCCCGACAAGAACGGCTACACCTAACAACACCACTGGAGTCATCACTTTCAATCAAAGCGCTAACTGGTGGCAGGGCGTTAATGACCAAACTATACATTTGCTCACAATCACCTTTAGGGCCGTCACCAACGGAACCGCAAATGTGAATTTCGGAACGGTGCGGTACTATGCGGGCTATCCGTCAGCCCCCGTCAGTACTGCCACAACTAGCGGAGGAACCTACACAATTAGCACGCCAGCCCCACCGCCTCCACCTTCACCAAGTCCCAGCCCTTCACCATCTTCAACACCAAAACCTAGCACTAAACCAAAGCCGTCAACAACACCGAGCCCAAGTATCATTCTAACCCCTGAAGAAACTCCCAAACCGGTTACCGTTAGTGACGGCGGATTAAAGATCGAAAACGTTAAAGTAATAGCCTCGAGACAGGAGAACAACATTAGTTGGACAGTTAATAATGCTACTGCCACTCCTCTCCTTACTTATGGTACATCTAGGAGCCAGATCAAGTCGGAAGCAGTTGTCAGCAAGAAAGAAGATGGAAGCTACCAGGCCAGTTTGATCGACCTTAAGCCAGGAACACTTTATTATTTTGCAATCAAAGCTGCTACAGCCGACAATCTCCAGGGCGCAACCCATAGCGGCACCCTTACTACCCGGGGTTATCCGGTTCAGTTGACGGTTCAACAAAACAACCTCTTGCTACCAAGCGTGAAAGTAAAGATTGGTGATCGGCTATTCGTTGCCGACAAAAACGCCATTATTACCGCCGAGCTTGGTGATGGAAATTATGTAGCAGTAATTACACCCCCCGGTTCAACGGAATCACATAATGTGAAGTTTACCGTTGCAAAAAAGACTGTCACCTCGAGCGGCAATCCCGCTATTCAAAGCTTTGTTCTTAATATTACAACAGTTGGAAGTTCCTCTGGCTTAAATAGCTCGTTATTGCTACCAATTATTGGAGGGATCCTGGCGATCATTACTGCCATGGCGGCATTTATAGGATTTATCATTTACCGGCGACGTAAATCTGTGAATCAAACAGTTTCCGTTGACAGCGATCTCCTAGCCGCTAACTACGGTTCTGCTATTGATGAGCGTCGAAATAGCACACCTTTACCAAACCTCGAGACTGCATCCGGCGTATCTTTGACCGCAGAGAAACCACTAGCTAACGCAGCAATAGACCAACCATATGCAGAATTACCATCTGAATCGTCTCAAACGGTAGCTCCTATTGACGATATGGCCATAGTACCACCACCAACAACTTTTGATCCGGCGTCACTTCCGTTACCACCTCTCACTACTGATGATACCGTATCTTTGGTAGCCGAACTCGGATCAGAGCCAGATAATAACTACTCTGAGGTTGAGCAGTTATCTCCCGAGCTAACACAGGTCGAGGCAGCTCAGCAGATTGTAAGCGACGAACCTAATGCAACATATGATGCAGCGACCGGCGAACTTGATATCATTCACCACCACGAGGTGAGTAGTGACATCGAACAAACACCCATGGAACCACCACTTTCGCAATCACCAACTTTAATGGCGCCTCAATAAAATCATTATGAGGTGGTATATGTTTATACGGAGAGGTCGACGCGCTGGAGTGCCGTTATTGATGGTGTTCAGCCTTGTCATAGCCCTTGTTCCCAGTCAACTTGCCTTTGCAGATGCAAACAAACTGTACATTACACCGTCGACGTCTCAGATGAACATCAATACCACATTTACAGTCAACGTCCGTAGCTATGATGATTCTTGCCAATCAATTGGAACCGCAAATGGAACCGTTACTTACCAAACAAATCTATTGCAGGTTACCGGTATCTCGACCAGCCCTAGTGACTACGGGTCTCCGTCGATCAGCCAGGGATCCGGCACGATTGGCTTCTCGGCCTCGCGCAATGCAGGACCAAGTTGTACGGGTCAGGTTTTTGCAATTACCTTTCGAGCGAGCGGCGCAGGCACAGCAACCGTTGGTTTTTTGAGTAACAGTCAGGTCAATAATGTCGCTACAACCTACGGCAACGGTGTTTATACGATTCTTAACCCCAACCCACCACCATCATCGCCGAGTAGCACACCGAAACCATCAGCAACGCCTAAGCCTGTGCCGGTCGTTACAACTCCTGTCATCACGGAGCCGCCAGCTAATAGCGAGCCTCAGCCGACACCTGATCCCACAGGGTTAATCGATAATGTTGTCATCGATCCCCTCTATACTTCAAGTCCGATAACCTGGAAAGTCAATGCCCCTAACCCATCAGCGACGCTCAGTTATGGTTCCAGTTCATCTCAACTCGACAAACAGGCCTCTGTCAGCAAGAAAGCAGACGGATCCTTTGCAGCAACAATTAGTGGGCTGACACCTGGCGTACGATATTACTTTGCCATCGCTGGCAGTGGTGATGGCGCGAAGTCGGGTAGTTATAGCGGGACAATCATCACACGCGGCTTTCCAATTGTCATGACTATCACCGAGAATAATATCGCGGTGAAAAACGCCCAGGTGAAAATTGGCAACCGTAGCTATACCACCACTCCGAGCGGAAAGTTATCAATTGGGCTTGCTAGCGGAAGTTACACTGGCGCTATCACTACAGATACAGCCACTCTCACAATCAATGTAACCGTTGAAGCAAAGACAGTGCCAGCCGACGGCAAGGCGCCCCCGTCGCAAGCATTCACCTATAACCTTACAAGTTCACCCTTGGCTCAAGCGCCAGGATCAGAATTTTCAATTCTATCATTCATCGGCATATTACTCGGCGGTACGGTGGTGTTAGGGCTTGGTTTTGTTGGCTTTATGGCATATCGACGACGTAAATTCGAATCTGGTGATGAAAGTCATACATATTCAAGTCCAACAGTTGTTATTGATGATGGATATAGGTGGCAACCCGATAAAGCAGCCGAGCCAACCGCCCCCGTTGATCCAATAACCTTGCCGACTGAGCCTGCAGACATGAGTAGTTTACCGAGGCATAATAATTCTGTTCATATCACCGAGCAAGAACCGTTAGATATGTTCGAGCAAGCCAAGGCGCGGGATACCACGCCGAGCTCAGTGTCTAGCCCTAGCCTGTCACCAACAGACGAGACGCTACAAAATCCCAATTCACCACATTCCACCACGCCTTGATGTAATCGTCACGTTTATTTTTGTAATCAAGGTAATAAGCATGTTCCCACACATCCAACCCGAGCAATGGGGCCGCAAGTCCATTATTGATCGGTGTGTCTTGATTCGGTGAAGTAATGATAGTGAGATCAGGTTGCAACCACACCCAGCCACTTCCAAAAACACCTAATGCCTTGGTCGTAAACTCATCAACAAATTGTTGATAACTACCGTACTTTTCGATGAGATTCGCCGCAAGTTCCCCTGTTGGCTCGCCACCGCCATCCGGTGACATCCATTTCCAAAAAAGTGTGTGATTATAGTGTCCGCCCCCGTGATTTCGAATAGCTGTCTGTACTTCTGCTGGCAAGGTATCTAAATGACCGAGCAAATCTTCAAGCGAACGTGTGGCAAGATCCGGTTGGGTATCAAGCGCTGTATTCAACTTATCAATGTATGTCTGGTGATGTTTACTGTGATGCAGCTGCATGATGTCTTTGCTGATATATTTACCGAGTGCGTCGTAATCGTAATCGAGTGTTGGTAGTGTATACATCGTACCTCCTATTGATTTGTTGCTGGTGCTTTCACCTGTGGAATCGAGATATATTCAGATATCTTACTACGCTCAGATTTGACCTTTTCCAGTTGATCACTGAACACTGTCAAAGGAATTTTGATATACGCATAGCTAAGACGTGCGTTATTGTCTTTTTGCAGTAGCTTGACGATATAATAGCCATCGCCAGTTGTCGAGCGAAATGGTAGTGATACTTGCCCGACTGCCAGTTTCGATGATGTTTCAGCGAGGCCTCCATCTTGATTGTTAGACGGTACAAGTGGGCTAATACCAGGCTGAACCCGCGCATTGCCAACCGGCGCAACCGCTGCAGCAACTTTATCAAAGTCCGATTCTGTTTTGAGTTTTTCAACAACAGCGTCACGTTGCTTTGACGCGATAGTATCAATTCTATAAGCAACTTCTTGACGCAGCAGCTTACGGGTCGTCACTTCACGTGCTTCACCTGGCGTCCAATTAAAGTGATCCAGCACGATTGCATCGTAGGCCTCCTGTGAGGTAATGCCGTCACGCGATTGCCGCTGATGTTTCATTGCATCATTGATCTGATTGTTTGTGATTGTTATACCGTCTTTGGCTGCTAGTTTGGCAGCGTAGCTATCCGCGATAGCATCATTAAGCGCTTGCCGCTTGATCCAGTCCAGCTGAGACTTGTTTTCTTTGCTATACAGGTCGACCCCTTCTTTGAATTGAAGATAATGTTCTTGAGAGCGAAAACCAATCAAATAATCACTATAGGGAACTGTTTGACCGTCAATCTTAGCAACGGGAACCGGTAACACACGGGTAATACGGTAAAAGAAGGTCGATGTATTTTGTTGAGGATAAAGCTGCCACCAAATGATAATCGCCGCAGCAATCAATGTCACAAGACTGATCACAATTGTGTTAATGACGAGGCGATGGCGGGCATATTGCACAGGATATTTAAACCGACGGCCACCAGCCAAGATACGTTCGCGATGCTCTGCGACCGTTTCATTCGTGATCCGATTAGGCGTATCAGCCGTTTCTGAATGCTTTTTTTTAGATAGACGTAGCTTTTTCATTTGCTCCCTGTGCGCCTTCGGCAGCCGCGACGGCATCCTGCAATTTATTATAAATTTTTTCGGGGTGTTCGACTTTATTGATAACAAGATCACCGACATAGGTCTGGATGACGATCGTTCCAAAGCCCAAAACCTCTCCGCTGAGTCCTGGTACATTATAGCTTATGCTTTGGATTTTTGACAGGCCTAGCTCAACCACGTCTTTACCAAAAAACCCATGTTGCGTCACCTGTCGCAGGCGCTGATCAGTCACGATATAGATCGTGTAGTACCACATTAAATAGTGATATAAAAACAATATGAGGCCAACGACAAAGCCCACAAGTGGCGACCAGTAGATCTCGAGAGTTGACGGCCAAATGAATACTGGCAATGCTGAAATAGCAAACGGAATCAAAAACAACCAAAAGCCTTTACGCATAGCGATGATATGACGTCGAAAAACAAATAACAGCTGTTCGCCGTCGCGCTGACCATCAAAATCATCATCAGTTTTTGCCATAAACTTATTCTAGCATGGTACCCCGGGCAGGAGTTGAACCTACAACCTTATCCTTAGGACGGATCTGCTCTATCCAGTTGAGCTACCGAGGCGCCTTGTTATTGTATCAGATTAGCGGGTAAATTTTTCGTTGAGAACAGTGTAATCATACAGCTCTTCATCACTGAACCAGTGTGGAATTTCCTTCTTTGCATCATCAAGATCACCAGATGCATGAATCAAGTTAGGAATGCCTTTGTGTGCCGTATCCCCATAGCCATAACTCATATGCGAGAAGTCGCCTCGAATCGTGCCAGGTGCCGATGATTTTGGCTCAGTCGAACCGACCAGCTTACGAACCAACTCGACCGCCTCTACTCCTTCGAGTACCATTGCAATGACTGGGCCCTCATTCATCATATCGAGCACATTGTTAAATGTAGCCTCACCGCGACGAGTAATAACTTGTCCAATTTCTTCGTAGTGTTTGTAGTAATGCTCTTTATCAGGAGCAATCATCTTGCTACCGATAATCTTCAGACCAACACGTTCAAAACGGGTTAAGATTTCACCAACAACGCCACGCTGCACGGCATCAGGTTTAAACAATATAAGTGTTCGTTGAATATGACTCATGTAACTCCTTTACTTCACCACCGATTGTAGCAAAAGAACCAGTAAAATCACAACGGATAAACCGACCCTATACCAACCAAAGAGTGCCAAACCATGTTTCGAAAGATAACTAATCAAAAAACTCACTGCCAGCAAGCCAGCGACAAAGGCAACAAAGTTAGCGAGGAGTAGAGTTGGCGCATGGTCAATGAAATACTGCCTATCACTCGCTGAAGTGACTAATTTGAGCATTAGGCCGCCCATAATCGGTAATGACACGAGAAAGCTGTACTCGGCAGCCTGAGCAGGCTTAAGACCCATCAAACGACCCGCAATGATTGTTGAACCAGATCGAGACACACCCGGTATCAACGCAAATACTTGGATAAGACCAATAACAATCGCCCTACCCGCAGACAGCTTCTCGCCACTTGCTATAGGTGATTTCATAGGGAGCCGATCAACCGCAATCATTATCACTCCAACTACTCCCAAACTGATGGTAACAGTAATAATACTGCCAAAAAACGGTGTTGTTTCAATGTATTTCGAGAACACTAGTCCAATGATTCCAGCCGGGAGTGCCGTTAATAGAATGTTGCGTGCCAAACGGTAGTTTTTATGTACAAAAATATCAGTAGCAATACCAATAAGACGTCGGCGAAAATACACTAAGAGCGCAAGAAATGTGCCAAGGTCGATCCACTGTAAAAACAGATGGTCAGATGCACCTGAAAAAAAATATTGAGCAATGACCAGATGACCCGAACTACTGACCGGTATGAACTCAGTGAGTCCCTGCAATAAACCTAATACGATTGATTCGAAAATATCCATTTCGACCCATTATAAGCTATTCTTATACTATGTACTTGTCCGAGCTCATAAATGACTATCTTGAGCACCTTGAAGTTGAGGGCGGCCGCTCACGAAAAACCGCCGAAAACTACAAGCTTTACCTCGAAAGGTTTGTTGAATTCGCTGATAATATATACGTAGCAGATATTACAACGGAATTGATTCGAAAATATCGCCTCTGGTTAAATCGTTATAAAAATGACAATGATGATATTTTAGCAACAATAACTCAAAGTTATCATCTTATTGCACTCCGTGGATTTCTCCACTACCTCTCGGGTCGAGATATCGCGAGCCTTAGTCCGGACAAAATTATTTTGCCGAAAGTATCTCGTAAACAAGTAACTTTCCTCTATAAGGAAGAGATCAATCGCCTTCTTGCCGGCATTAACACCTCTAGCGAGCAGGGATTGCGAGACAGGGCGATTATTGAACTCCTGTTTTCAAGCGGACTACGTGTATCAGAGCTGGTTGGACTGGACATAGGCCATGTTAATACAAAGCGGCGCGAATTTATGGTGCGGGGGAAAGGCCAAAAAGATCGACCAATCTTTATCAGCCAGGCTGCAGCCGACCATATTGAAGCCTACCTGACTAGCCGGGACGATACGCTCCCTCCACTATTTCTTAGCTACAGTCGCAATGCCACTGCGGATACAAGTGGTAATTACCGACGATTAACAGCCCGTAGTATTCAGCGAATACTGAGCCAATACGCCCGCCTAGCCGGGATTACTAAACATGTTAGCCCGCACACGATGCGCCATAGTTACGCGACTGACCTCTTGATGAATGGCGCCGACCTGCGATCAGTCCAATCAATGCTTGGTCATAGTAATATCAGCACAACGCAGGTGTATACTCATGTCACCGACGAGCATTTACGCGAAGTCTACGAGCGCTACCATTCTGAATCTAAGGAGTAGTCGGCGGTATTGGACAGATAGTGTTGTTGCCAGGATATGCTTTGTCGTTGGTGACAATAAATTCCTTACAAAGACTCTTGGTAACATCGACTGCAGCCTCTGTATTCGGTATACTGCTAGCCCCCAAGTCGATGCGGCTGCGAATGCGGCGGAATATGTCGTTAGCACGACCGGTGGCATCAACAACTGGCTGGACATCCGTGAATCGTACTTCTTCGCCTGCGTCGGTAAGCATGGTCACGCGAAAGTCCGTGTTACTACTGCTATAAAACTGACCGATCTTGAGATACGCAGTCCTGGCTGCAGCATTCGCAGGATCACCCCAATCAGGCAATGTAATAGTTACTTCACAGGCATAGCGGCTTGCTGTCGGTGTACGATGGCAAGCAACTGGCTGGGCAGCGCTTGAATCCCTGCTCTGACGAAGATCCAGCGAGAAATGGGCTTTAGTAGTCGTATCAGCTCCCGCAATTGACGGGAGAAGAAACAGTGATGAATTGTAATTGGCGTCACTATCAAAATCTGATACGCGAAAGTCTGATTTATATTGAAGTAGTTGGGCACGCATGACTGCAGGTCTGTTGACCGGCCACTTATTAGGCAACTCATACGGAACAGTGCCTCCGTCCAGATCCACCGTCTGCCCCTGTTGCGAGTACCACTGGATCTTCACCTGACTAAACGGCACGTTGTCCTTGGCCTTCAATCGTATGAGTCGCGAGGTGCTAGGTGTCAGCGAACCCACGTAGTCGGGAGGATTCATCTGGACTTTCACGCAGGTGTAAGCTTGATTCAACTGATCATCGTCCACATTGTTTGTCTTTACTCGTACTTCGCCATCTGTAAGTGTCGCGACGCCAGCATCTTTTGTCGCCTGACATCCAGTCGTCCATCCATCATTAGGAGGTGTCGTGTCACCTACCAATGCTGCTTTCAGGCTATCGCATCGAGAGTTTATACCTTGAGGAGTCGTGGGGCAATTCTTTTGGTAATATTCGACAATCGCACGCTTTGTATCCTCTACCCCTGCATTTGCTGAATCGAGCGCACTCTTTGACAGATCATTCGCAGTCGCCTGCATTTGGTCCTGTATCATAATCCTGATGAATGCAGTCGCTATGGTGATAATAAGAAGCGCCACGAAGATAACGACAAATAGCGAGACAGCCCCTCTCTGACTTGATAGTGGCCTACTCATCTTACTGACCCCCTTTGTTGCCCGCTCGGGCAGTAAAAACGAATTCATTGACTGCACAAAAATTCTGGTACGTTGAGCCTTGGATCGGTGGTTTGCAGGTATTGTCGAGTGTGTCGATTGCATCTTGATTGGCGTCACTGATAACTATTTTGATGCTGTACAGAGCCATGCCAGTAGCAATGTTATTGGTAAGACGGTCAATGTGAAAATCTTGGACAGCCAAGTTTCCATCTGAAAGTAACTCGGTTGCGTCTGATGCTTGAATAGCGCCCGCTGCACCGTCCTTGCAATACTGACCACCGCTGTCCCGTAACCTAATAAGGCGAAGTGATTTATCACTGTCACTACCGGCATATTTATTGGCCTGAGAGGCCGGCACGGCTGAGTCAATATACTTTCCAATATTCCAAATGTAACTATATATCCCTGTACATAACCTTCCGCCATCATACTCAGGAGCTCCCCCTGCACCCTGGCTATGATCGTGGGGTTTATAGGCCGCAACAGCGTCAAATGGTTGGCTCTCACCAACGATACGCTTCATATCTGCAACGACTATGCGGCCCGTTTGATTGACTGATTTCATGGTGACGCCCCTGTTATAGATAGCGCCGACTTGTATGACCGCTCCTGCAATCGCAAGGAGAAGTAAAGATATAAACGCCATCGCTATCATTAGTTCAACGATAGTAAACCCTGATAGCCGTTGATTATTATTGCTTTGGTTCATATAACCTCACAATCGTACCTAGGGTAACGGGGGCTGACTGTCCCGGGGTAAGCCAACATGCACGTATATGGAAGTCGTAGTAACCTAATACGCCACCTACCGCTGGTGAACGAACCGCTTGTATCCATATACCCTCAGGTTTGGCCGGATCGGATGAGCTACTCGACGGATACCGAATCTGAGCATATGTAGCTGTGGTATCAATATTATTGGCTTGATTGAGTAGTACGACAGGGCTACCACTCCCAGCATCAAGCTTTCTAATATCAATCGCAAAGGGTGCACCATCCGATGAAACACTACTTGCGTGAGCTGCGGGTGCTAAGTGACACTTCTGACTATCAGAAATATCGCTAAAAGCCTGCGCCTCAGTCACATCATGTTTCGATGTCACCTCATTCCATATATCAGTTGTGGCTACCCCGTCTTCACCAAAATTTGCCACGTATGCATTGTGCATATAGCGTAATGCGTCTGCTTGCGCATCCATCTGATCTCGAACCAGACCAATTTCGAGTGATCGTTGCGCCATGGCGGCTCCTTGATTCATAACCGATAAGCCACCCACTGCGACGAGACTAAACACTGTCACTGCAAACAATACCTCTACTATTGTGTCGCCGCGTTGTTTCATCACTGACAATCCCCGTTAGTACTATCCGCAGTCGTAACAGCGTCCGGGCTAGCGATCGCAGGGTCAATCGTTATCACTTGTTTTGGTAATAGCCCGGAATCACCCTTTATGCAACTACTCAGCTTGTCGACGACTGACAGATCACCCCGAGTCATCGCACCAGACAAATCACTATAGTTGGTAAGTGCTTGCGATGAGATAAATATTCGTATAAGTCCTGTTGCTGGTGACCTGAGTATCAACACTACCGACGTTGATTCCGGGCTACCGCTAACAGGTGGAACTGGTGTCAAATAGGCACCCCAATCAATTTCAGTTGACTCTTTATCAAAGTCAGAGACTTTTGGGCGATACAGTTTCAATGCAGTCACATCATCACTGCTACTGATTTGATCGCTATCATTTACTCCATTACTATCGATATCTTGGCCGGTAGTATCATACCCTGTCACGCTCGATGTTATGACGTTCCTGCCGTGACTGTCACTGTCTATCCGTATTGCACGACCTAATATCACACACTTTGATGTGCCTTTCGTCAGTAACGGGCCGGTATCATCAACCGTGCCGTCATTCGTCAGGCTACATTTCTTGTCGACGTTCTCATTACGCGTATTGAGAACCTCCGAATATTGATTTTGTAGCAACGCCTTGTAGCTTCGAACACTATCGAGATATCGCTGTTGAGTGATTCCTGTATTGACCCCAATCATAAGCGCAGCGAATAATCCACCAGTAATTGCTAAAAATAGCACTACCTCGATAATTGTAAATCCTCGCTCCGTACTCTTGGCCATGTGGCCTGATTATAGCATAAGCGTTAAGAGGTAAGCTACACCTATCTTTAGCTTGCCTCTCTAGGAGACGCCCAGGCTGAGCGACAGATACCAAGTAAGAATTTGCTGACCAAATAGACCGGCGATGAGCCATCCAGCGATTAAAAGCGGTCCAAAGGGTATATGTGTCTGTCGTTTTACTTTTCCACCTAGTAAAAGTGGTAGGACAACCAGAGTACCGATGACATTCGCCAAAAATAGCGCGAGGGCAGCTAATCGCCAATCAGCTAACATCAGCGCGAGGACAAGGCCCAGTTTGACATCACCAAAACCTATCCATTTGTGTTTGGAAAAGACATAGATAACGTAATAAAGACCGCTCAAAATTGAACAGGCAGTAAGAATACTGAGAACTGTGTCAAACGCAAAACCATTTTGAATCAGTACAATAATAGCGTTCAAAATACCGATACCGACAAGTGGAAATACAACACGATTCGGTAGCAAAAACCATTTTGCATCATAGAGAGATAAAATTGCCAGGCCTACCCCACTGATGAGCCAGAGAGCCAACCGTGCAACCTCTAGCGGTTCTGCTAACGGCTGTGGCCAGGCCAGGTACGACACGACAAAGAATAGTGCCATCGCTAGCTCAATGACAGATTCAAGACCACCAATGCGCTCATGGCAGTAGCGACATTTACCGCCTAGGGACAACCAACTAAAAAGTGGGATGAGATCATACCACTGCAACTGGTGACCACAGTGCATGCATACTGAGCGGTCTCTCGACAGCGACAAGGTTTTTATATGGCTGACTTGTTTCTTGGCAGCGTTACTCACCTTTTCACCCGCAGCAGTATCCTCGCGAAGCTGGCGCGCTCGAAGACGCCAGACTGTCGCCCCTGCGAAACTACCCATCATTAGCCCCACGACACCCAAGATAATACTCATTACTATGTTCTGTTCCATTACCACCTAGGGTACCATAGATTTAACACAAGCGGCTACATGGCTGAGAGAATTGTCGGACAACATTCAATGAATCTTATACGTTGTCGATGCAATAGAGTGCGCTTTGACCCTCAAGCGGGATTCGCAGGGCATATTGACGACCAGAACCAGTTTCTATCTCACCGTCAGTGCCACATTTTGCACCTTCCTGGTAATAAATGGTTCCTTGCGGTGGGTCATTTACTACTGTGCCGGGAGCAACATTCACATTAAAGAGATAGCCTTCACCTGTTGTCGGATCTGCGTACTCTTCTGGATCTGCCCTCAAACTAGAGCCTTTGAGGTATTTGGCTACGAATGAACTGAAATTAGTACTATCATCCGAAGGTATTGCTCCTCTGTTTGAGCTTTGAAAGTTACTTATCTGAGTATTGATACGAGATAAATCATCTTTACGCTGTGTGTCTCGCTGGCTTCGCTGTAATGCAGGTAACGCAAGAAATACCATCAAGAATATCAGACCAGCAATAGCCAGTACTAATACGACTTCGATAATCGTGAATCCTTGCTTCGATTCGATAGCTTGTTTATGTTGGTAGTTCATGAAATTTCCACCTTTCTATGAACATTAAATGGCATAATTAACTTTAGTAAAATGCTTATGCTTATCATACACAACTCCTATGTTTATGTCCATACTAAACGTTAATCGTGTTAACGAGACTGTATATTGGGAGAAGTATCGCCGCAACCATGCCTCCAGCAACAATCGCGAGTACTACCATTAATATTGGTTCGATTGATGTTGAAATAGCTCTGATTTCTTCGTCGAGCTCATCTTCATATATTTTCGCTGTTTTACCCATCATTTCATCAATACGACCCGATTTTTCACCAATGCTGATCATCTGTGTCACCAGTTTCGGTATATCCTCTTCAACACCTAAGGCCGACGATAGATCCTTACCTCCCTTAACCTTTTCAGTGGCATTATCTATCTGAGCAGAAAAAATGCTGT
>CAYIQY010000004.1:0-32314 GCA_964365665.1 uncultured Candidatus Saccharibacteria bacterium
AAGATATCCATAGCCTGCATCAAATCGGGAATATCGGTTCTTACACCAAGGAATATGACGTTTCGCTCCAGCCCAAGAGCTCTCACCCTTTCTTTTATCCTAGTCTCCTCAACTCCACGGCCAGCTAGTAGCACTACTGTGTTTTGATTTTTCTCATATATTTCTTTGTATACATCGACGAGAAAATCGTGATTTTTTTGACTTTCAAATCTACCAATATGTCCAATAACGAATGTGTCATCACTTATACGAAGCTGTTCGCGCATTAATCGTCGAATGTTCTTGCTATATCTGAATTTTGATACATCGATGCCATTATGAATAATCTGTATTTTTTTTCTGTTACCGAACAAAGCTCTGCCAGCACCAGTACTACAGGCGACATAATTTGTAGTATTAATGTTTATCATTATTTTCGCAACTACTGAATAGATCCTTCTTATAATGCCTTGGTCAGATCCTGACTCAGTGGTGTGAGAATGAACAATTCGAACTTTTAGTTTTGCAAGTCTCGCTGCGATGACCGAAAACATAGAATTGTAATGAGTATGAACATGAACCATATGTATATTTTCATTCTGAATAACTTGCTTTATATCTCGGATATGTCTTAGAATTCCTACGACTTTCACATCGGGAATTCTAACTATCTTCGATCCGAGGGAAATTATTTCGTCCTCGTAATCAAATTTATTGTTGCCATAGCATAAAAATACGAATGTAAATCGGTCTTTATCTATATTCCTCAGTGTGTTCATGAGGAAGGTTTCGGCGCCACCCCTATTCATAGCTCCCACCACATGAAGAACACTAATATTTATTTGATTACCGCTCATTCTGCGTTCCTCTTGTACGTAGACGCCGTACTTTCCATCTCGATACGGTGCAAAACAAACCTACTCCTACATATCTGAACAAGCTTGACTGGCATAATTCCAGCAATAATACTCTTTGCAATATATAAGTAATCCACTAGGTTCGCGCCCATCTTTGGATAAAAAGTTATGCGCGCTTTTAGTTCGTCTTTTCGGTTTTTAAGTGTTCGTTTTGCGTAATCGTCTTTGTTCACTCGATACAGCAGCAAAACGTCATCAAGAACAAATATCCTCTTTTTGTTAAGCAATAGCTTACACCACAACGCTAAGTCCTCTGCTCTTTGGTAATTGTCATAGTTACTTACTGACACAACAGATTCCTTTTTCATTATGACAGCTGGATGAACAGGTACATCACCGCGCATGATTGATTTCTTTGACTTTTCTCCAGGCTTTCCAAGAATCCCAAGATCCTTCTTTCCTGAAAACTCAACTGCACATGAGCCGACAACATCGTATTCGGGATGAGCGAGCATGAATTCGTAAGTTTTTTCAATCCTGTCTGGCAATGCAATATCGTCGGTGTCCATCCTTACGAGATATTCACCCTTGGCAAGACGGACAGCTTTGTTAAGAGAATAGACGAGCCCCATGTTTTTCTGATTCTTGATAATTCTTATTCTGTCATCATTGAAATTTTTGACGACTTTTGCTAGATCGTTCTTGCCACGATCATCTACGATTATGAATTCAAAATCCTTAAATGTTTGATCAAGAATACTCTGAATAGCCGTCCTCAAGTAAGTTTTGTCCGTATTGTATTCCGACATAATAACGGAAACTTTTATTACACTCTTCATGTCTTTGCCTTCTTGGCTAACGTATTACCACCGTACAGCCCGCCAAGAACAAAGATCATCCAGAACAGTGATTGTCTTTGATTCAGTAGAATAAAGCTTTCAGCAAGCAAGGCAATATACACAATAAGAACACGAGGATCAACTTTCTTAATTTTATTATAAAACCAACCAACGATTATCAGGAACGGGATGACGCCATAATAGAACAGTATGCTTGGTAATGTCGCATGTACCTCATTACCATAGTTATTTGTGGCTTTTTCGTATCTGTCGTAATTTCCCTCACCTGCGCCAAATGGTATGTACTGTGGGTATTTGTAGATAATATCGTAGCCCCTATCTTCCCAAACCGAAATGTCGGCTTTATTGTCTGACTTAGAGATTTTTCCTGCTATACGGTCGACGGTCGTCTGATCGCTTGAAAATTTATCGATAATAGGCTTGAGGGATGCAAAAGCACCGATACTAACAAAGATGACTGCCGCTATAAGAACAATTAAACCAGCCGTCAGAGTGTGCATACTTACGCGAACTTTACTATAGTTAATACGAAAGATGCCTCTCATACTGTAGGCAATCTGCAAAACGATAAACACCGAAATACCTAGCAGACTCCCCGTTGAAGCGGACAGATATATCAAGAAAAGTGCTACGATGAGATATGGAATGTGGTATCTTTTCTTACTGGATAACACAATATCGATAGCATAAATGAAAAGATAACTTATTAATATGTAGAACCCGAACTGGTTAGGGTCGTTGAATGTACCCATATACCGGTCAACACTGTAGTCGCGGCCGAGTCCGAACAGGCTAATAGCAAGTTGCGCTACCAGACCAAACTTTAGTATCCGGCTAACTGCTATGAGGAATTGTTTGTTTTTGCCCAAAACAGTAAATAACGCTATAGCAAAAAATATAAACACATAATACAGCGAAGACAATAAAAACTTCGGCATGCCATAATACACAAAATATATCGAGTTTATTACTAATGTGAGAGTCGCAAACATAATAAATAATTTATTTGATTTAACAACTTCAATTAACCCCATCATTGATCTTTTATTAAACTTTGTGAGCACAAGGAATGCAACGAACGCAACCAATAAAAATAAATCACCAATCTGCAATCCGCCAGAATCAAAGAAATAAAAGGGCTTGAGTAGCAGGTATACCAGGAATAGCCGTTCTACTATTTTCATGACTCGATATCCTTGTAATAAAATCGCTCGGAAACAATTTGAGGACTTGCACTGCCGAACATTGCATCATACTGCGTTTTATATGCACCAATTATTTTTTGCTTTACCTTTGGATTACCTACATACTCGAATGAAGACATTTTATCAATACCTAATGGTTTATGATCAAGAACATAGGGATAATCTGCCCAATATATTGGGTCATCAAATAGTGCATCACAGGCACGTCGAGCCATTAAATGATCGAAGTGATCCCCAACGCCAAGAGGACAAAATATCTCAGCATTATCGTCATCAATAGCTTCGTTTATCCTTTTCGTGACTTGTGAAAAGGTGTATGAATCTGCTTTTGCAACATCGCCTTTTCGCGTATAGTAACGATAAGCAAAGTTCCAACGAATATTCCCGAATTCAGGAAATACCTTCGCCAACATATTCACAAACTGGCCTGGTTTTTTTCGCCAAGGTGCATCAGCAAAGCCAAGATCAATCACTTGATTTGTTATACTTGAAAGCGCAACTTTATCCTCGGCATTACGGTCCATAAAAAATTGCGTTGCATCGTCATAACCACACCTATGCATCCAAGCTTTTGCAGCGCGCGTATAGGGACGGTTCCCTGCTTCCGTGAAGACATTGACAACAATCACCCTGTTCGTTTTTGACAGTTCCGAAGCTAGCATACTAGCAGAATAAGCCATGTCGTCGAAATGGGGCGATATAAAATAGCAATCTTTTTTACTCGCAATGATACTTTTTATTCGACTGTTATCCATAGATACTTCCAGTCGTTACTAAACTTCGATCAATAATTACAATAGGTTCAGTAGCGTTGTATATTTCAGCCATGTCAATAATAATCTTTTCGAGAATATAATCCTGAATAATGGCTCTATTCGCCATCGCCATACGGTTGCGACTTATCTCATCACTTCGAAGTTGCGTGATCATGGCAGTAATGGCCTCTGTGTCATTGATACCGATAACAAACCCAGTTTTGCCCTGCTGGATTAGGTCGCTGTTACCCCTGCAGTTAGTGGCAACTATCGGCAAACCAACAGACATCGCTTCCATGATATTAACCGGCAAACCCTCTTGGCTCGACGAAGATACGGCAAGATCCGAGATCATCATCAATTGCGGTATATCATTTCGATAGCCTAAAAAATGAATATTCTTGCCGAGACCCAGACTTTCAACAAGTTGCTGACATTTACCATTCAGGCTATCTTTCCCGGGAAGTACTAAATGATAACGACTATCATTTTTCATGATGGTACTGAGTGAATTAATGAGCCAAATCTGTCGCTTTCTTTTTGATAATTCTGCAGGGTAAATCATGACAAAATCGTCGCTATGAATACCGAGTGACTCACGAAGTTTTTGTTTTTCATCCGTCGTCATACTCTGGCGAAAATTATTTGGATTAATGCCGACACCTGATATATAAACAACGTTTGTTTTAAAACTGCGTTTCGCACGGTTGTAATCCTCTTTGTTGATTGTAATCAGTGTGTCGGTATGACGAGCCATATAGCGTTCAATTGGATAATAGATTAGCCAGTTAAGTAACGGTGCGCCCTTAAAAAAATGAAACCCGTGAGCTGTGTAGATAACACGAGTCTTATGATTTTTTCGCGAACTAAGTGCCGCTAGTCGTGTCACTACACTTCCCATCGGTGTATGTGTATGGATGATGTCGTAATGCTCGGTATCAATAATTTTTTTGAGCCGAAAAATGGCACGAAGATTATTAAGTTTAAAAGGACTTCGTTCGAACGGTATATTGAAATGTTTGTCACAATCCAGTACGATCTCTTCGCCGGTTGATGCATAATGAACTTCGTAACCCTGCTCACTAAACCATTGCATAAACGGACGGCTAAACTTGGAAAAGTTCGCTATGTGCGAGGTAAACAACACTTTTTTAGGAGGCCGCATATTACGCCCTCTTTACAGATTTTGTGACTTTTGGAAGCTTAGAAGCCTTAGAGATCTTGGACACCTCTGACGTTTTCGCAACTTTTGTAGGTCTCGTTGCCTTTGCTAATTTTGTTGGCTTTGTTGGCTTTTTGGGTTTTGTTGCTACTTTAGCTTTTACACTTGTTCGTGCAGAGACAACCAATTTTTTAACCCTATTAACACTGTTGTTAGCGACATTTTTAATAAAAGTATAGAGTGGCTTCAGTGATAGGGATCGACGTATCTTTTTACTCTTCTTTTTTGTAACGGCTTTTTTCACTATGACAACCGTTGGTTCACTTATTGCGACTTGTTTCGTTTTGTTTCGAGGCTTTAGGTCATACGCAAAGAAGAGTGCAACAACGGACAGAACAAAACCAACTATACCGGCAACTGCAACTTGTATAGGTTTGTTGACATTATATGGTGCGGTTGCTCTTACTGCTGGGTCGACAACCATGACATCGTTGACGCCATATAGCTTTGACACGGCCACCTTGAACGAAGCTGTGATGTTATTCGCGATGACCTTACTTTGCTGAGAATCAGGAGTTGCAACAATGACATTTATAACTTGGGTATTCTTCTCATTCGTTACTTCAATAGCCTGAGATACCTCATCATAACTAATGTTGTTTTGCTGTTTTGCAATAACGGGGTCAAGTACACGTCGTGATTTGATTAATTCGATGTAGTTATTAATACGAGTCTGATCGTTTGCCGTAGCGACGTCATCAGATGATACAAGAATCAGCTTTACGTTGCTTTTATATAGTGGCGTCTGGATATAATTGCTATAGATAAATCCGCCAATCAAACCGACTACCGTCAATGCGACGATAACATACCACATCCGGGCGTAATGTTTTACTAGATCGTATAGATTATTTTCTTGCACTATTAACTCCTAACACAATTTATATTATGATAGCATAATATTGATTAAAAGTAAATAGTATTACAGTATATTATTAAATCGTTACTGAATTGTAGTAGCGTTAACGTAAGATGATGTCGGAATGCTATTTTGAGTAGCTATGTTCGAGGCTAATGTATACCCTCCTGCTGGGGCTGCACGAGAACCTTCTTTAAAGCCTTTTGCAAAGACTATTGTCTCGGTTGTCTTGACCAGGCAATAAAAATCCATTAGTACACCGAATTTGTCTCTGTATTCACCGTCCATACGAGCTTTTTCATAAATATCTACCTCATCGCGGCCGTTTGCCTGCGCCCAACCCGTAATACCAGGTGTACACGAATTCGCATTGTATTTATCACGCTCTGCGAGAAGCTCTACTTCGTTCAGGATAACTGGGCGCGGTCCGACGATGCTCATGTCGCCCTTTAACACGTTCACGAGCTGCGGGAGTTCATCAATGCTTAGTTTACGCATTACTTTACCGATCGGCGTAATAAAGCTGGCCGAGTCCTTGAGGTCGTTCGTAGGAGAGTTCTTTGGCGCATCTGTTGTCATTGTACGAAATTTGTAGATAGTAAACGGCTTTTTATCTTTACCGGAACGTTGCTGTTTAAAGATAACTGGACCTTTTGAATCCAACCGAATAATCAGCGCTATGATAGCACCTGGAATGATAAATAAAACTAAAAAAATAGCGGCGACACTAGCGTCCGCTACCCTCTTGATACGCACATACATGAAACCGGCTCCTACCTGGATTTTCTAAGTAATTATATTGAGACTAACATTTTATTTACAATACGTCAATAATAGTATTGTGCTTATGCAAAGATTAGTCGTCGGGTGGTAAGATTAGACGCGTAAGGCGGCTTTTATACGTTCTTTTGTCTGCTGTAATGATGACTGATCAATCACGAACATATATAACTGGCTACTCGGCATAGCATACGAAGGCAGACCGCCGGTTTGGCCTTTCCCGGATATATCCGTAGACTCCACCTTCCATGACGCTCCGCTATCGATTTGCTGATTGATCAAAGCAGTGATGCTTTTACGTGATATATTGGTCTGAACAGAGTCACCGATAACACTCAAGACGTTTTGATAATGATATATAACACTAGGTGACATCAGTTTGTTAAAGATTGCAGTAATGACTCGTTCTTGGTTCTTGCCGCGGTCATTATCACCACCCTCAAGGTTGTGGCGTTCGCGTGAGAATTGGAGTGCATCCTCACCCATAAGGTATAGGTTGCCTTGTTTGTATACATGCCCATCATCCGTCGTGAAAGTGACTGGGTTAGCTATAGTAATGCCACCTATTCCGTCAATCATCTTCATAAATGAAGTAAAGTTAATCCGGATATAATTGTCGATCTTGCTATCGAGAAGATTGGCGATAGTTTGCATAGATGAATCAATACCGTAATTACCGGCATGAGTTAATTTGTCATATTGGTTATTACCACCACCCGCAATAGGTACATACGAATCACGCGGTATTGTCGTTAATAGTACGCGCTTAGTAGTTGGGTTGATCGTTGCAACGATATTAACGTCAGACCTAGAGACGGTACCAATATCGCCCCAGGTATCAATACCGCTAATATAGACATTGAACGGTTTGGTATTATCAATATCTTTTTTCTTTATTGCGGAATCACCAGTCACTTGATTAAGGAGATTGAGACTATTGGATAGACCATACAGCCCACCAATGCTCATAATAACCGTTGCTGCTGCAACCAGATAGCCGACAATTCTTGCACGGCTACCTTTTTTACTGCGAAGCAGTATTGTCAAGGCAATCGCGTCTAGTAGCGTAAAGACGGTAACAATAATAAGGAGATACCTCAGTGGCATTAGGCCACTTACGATAATCGTGGCTACAAGAGATGCGCTCAAAATAACTGCTAGTGCACATGTTAGCCGACGAATGAGCAATACTGTTCGGGTACTCAGTTTGAAAGTTTTCATTTATATATTTATATCATATAAATTACAAATACTCAATTACGTCGTTTAGCTATTCGTGCTACGTTCAGGCAAATACTATTACTCTGCATGTGCCTAAGATGTTATCACGACACTTTGACTATAGCTTCAGTCCAGTGAACGGATCTCTGGTCGTTTTGTAGCCCGTTACGGCATCGCCGACACCCATGAATAACATGACATCACCATCTTTGTTCGGGTCGGTCATCCCTGTACAAAATGCAACCCCTTCGAGCTCTGGTCGCTTTGGCGTTACACCTTCGAACTCGTCAGCCATTGCGATTATTTCAATACATGCTACTTTGTTAGTACTGGTGTCAAATACGCCACTAACGGGAGGGTATATTTTATTATCAGAATCGAAACGGGCGATATGGCCAATCACTCCAATTTTTCCGTCCTGAAGTGCAATACCATAATTAATTCCACCCCATTCCTCGGGTAAAAATCTCGTGTTAATAAGCGGTGCTTCTCGTAATATGCTCGGATTCTTGATCATATCAATTGAATCACTAGTAACGACGCCGATTTGCCCGCGTCCACCTTTGGCCGGATCTTCGCTTTGTGGCCGAGTAAAGGTAACGATTTCACCTGTCGGCATCTGCACGTGGCGAATATCTTTCATCATCGGCGGGCCATAGGCAAATGGCTCTAATTCAGTAATGCTTGCCCCTTTATAAAAAGCCGTCTCCCATGTCAGAGCTTCGCCCTGACTTTGCAAGACTTCTACGGCATTCAGTAACAATTGTCCGTTAATACTTGCGATGGATGGATCCTGCCCCGGAATGTTCGGCATGTCTTGGTCAATATGACCCCAAACCTTGGAATCGGCCGTATCGGCTTTAAAGAATTCAATCCGACTATCTAGCTCATCGTCAATCGTTTCCATACGCACGCCAAGAATAAAATATGGTTCCCCGGTCTCTGGCTGGTAATAAACAGGCTGGGTAGTATTGTAACCCGTCAGCCCATCAATTTTTTCGCCTTGAAAAGTAATCAGGCCACACTTTTCCGCTTCTTGATCACGATCATGTGTTTCACGATACGCAGCTTCCAGATCCACCATACTGATGTATTCAGTAGGTTCTTTGATTCGCTCGCTTGTACCAATTCTGCCCAGGCCGTCTATAACAGTCTCTGGTATGTTTCTAGGGTTTGACGCCAGGTCTGGTATGAACTCACCTGCCTCAGCTATTTTGTGCATAAGTACAGTATAGCAAAGCTTCTCGACATGTTTGCAAATAAATAAAGATCGTACTATGATTACGGAAACAAAGGAGTTTGTTATGGCAGGAGAACTTCCAAGCTCAAGTGGTGAAGAGTTTAATTTTTATGCTGGTGACGAATCTGTCAGAGATGCGATTTACGAAGCAGCTATGACACATGAAGAAATCGAGCAACGTAAAGCTCAAGTGCTCGAAGCATTCAGTAAGTTATTCGGCGATGTCAGCAAGATGAGCCAAGAACAACTCGATACACTTGCAATCATCAGGGATACTGGCGATCTACCGGCGCCAGTCCTTGCAATGATTGACGACATTGAAGTTGCTGAAGCAATGGAGCAGTTAGAAGAACCTGTGACTAAAGATTCTGTTACGCATGCACATCTTGTCGCCTATATTATGGATAATCAAAAGAGTAGTAATTGGTTCTGGCGACTTGGAGCCCACTTACGAAGAGGTGGTAGTTTGACGGAGACCCAGGTCCGTAGCGCATACATGCAAATGGACGCAGAAAAATCCCGTGATGCTGGAGAGGTTGCATAAATATAGGCAACAAAAAAAGATTGAGCCGAAGCTTAATCTTTTTTCATGGCTGGGGTGGAGGGATTCGAACCCCCGAATGCTGGTACCAGAAACCAGTGCCTTACCACTTGGCGACACCCCAATAGTACTGACAAATTATACCATCTCGAAACGCCTCTGACTAGAGGTGGTAAACTAGAGGCATGAAGTACGTTGCCCTGCTCCGTGGCATTGGCCCGGGCAATCCGAATATGAAAAATGACAAGCTACGTGGTGTATTCGAGCGACTTGGATTCGAAAATGTCCGTTCCGTCATATCAAGCGGCAATATTCTGTTCGATACACCAGAAACAAACATACAAGCGCTTGAAGACGATATCCAATCGGCACTTCAACTGGATCTTGGTATTAATGGCGGAACAGTTATCCGAGATGAAGCCGCGATCAAAGACTTCGTTGCTACGAAGCCATTTAAAAAAGCTGAGCATTCACCCTCGACTTATCTGACCGTAACATTCTTTAAGGGAAAATATATACCCACTGTCGATTTACCTCATAAAAGCGATCGAGGATATGAGATTCTGTCATATGACAAAAAGATAAATGCGATTTGCAGCGTGACCGATATCTCATACGGAAAAACACCCGACCTCATGACCTGGCTAGAAAAACAATACAGTAAAGACATCACGACAAGGACGATGAAAACAGTCGAACGAATCGCGAGCAAGTTTTAGAAACCAAAAACCCGGCATGATGCCGGGTTTTTGGTTGCAGATGCAAAATTATACTTTTGCAGATGCCTTGTGTGCGACTTTGTGCTTTGCAACAAAGTGACTGTGAATTTCATACAAAAAGTATCCGCCGACCGCTGCGCCAACAGCGGCACCGATGATGCCACTGAAGTTCAACAGGACAAGCGAGGATACAACGCCAAGAACAAAGTTGATGAGGTATGACAAGAACAAGAATTCCCAGCCTTTTCTACTTTTTGCCTTGAGTGGATTAACAGCAAGCGCCAGCAAAACGGCTGTCACAATATAGCTGACCAAACCGACAAGCAGGCTCAACCAAACGATACCAGCCACATCGTTAGAATAGTAAACACTATATGGTGTCACGGTCGTCACCGCACTTGTAAAAGCAAGCGCGATCAAAAGTGCCGGGATAACGACGAACAGACCAAGGACGCTAAGAATCGCGCCAACCAGTGCTAACCACCAAACGTTGTCTGCAAGCCACTGTTGTCCGCCTTTTGGCAGATGCGGCACGTTTTTGTACCAGCCACCTATCGTTTTTTCGAGATTTTTCACTGTGTCCATGGTTACCCTCCTATCGGTCCATTACAAGAATACCCTCATCATACGCTTATGGTATGTAAAACACAACTATTTTCTGCGAACAGGCCACAGCCCGACCGTTGAAGCAATGGCCAGAACCGCCAGTGTCACCGTGATGAGAAGTTGCGGCCAGCCGATGGCTACTTTCACTTTAGTACCCAATAATCCGCTATTCGTGAGATCGATAGAATGTAGGGTAGCCCAAAACGCCAGAAAAGCCCATACCGCCGCAACTAACAGCCCACAAATCAAGCTAAACCAACGAAACAAGGGGCTCAGTCGCATTCGCAGCAAAAACGGTATGGCAAACACCTCATATATAACGATCAGACCGGCAACCAGCGTCGCAGTACCCTGACCACCAGGCAGTTCATAATTTTGTATCAGCGGTATAAAATCCTCGAATGCAAAGAGTTGCGCGATGACCATCACCACTAGTACTCCCGCATACAGCCATGCGATTGTACGAGCCATGTCTGAATGTGGTGGAAGCGCAGGGAGAGCGTGAATCTTTTTCATCTATACCTAGTATACTCGTCCGTTTTCCCCAAAACGTTGTTATTTTCATCATTATGCTTGTGTTTTCAAAGGAATAGATGTAATCTATGTTTTAGCGAAGGTTACAAAAACAAACATAGCTCCAACAAAAAAAGTACAAAGTACATATGTTGTGACTGATCGCTCTACGATATCCACCACAACACGAATACACCCCGATCCATAACCGGGGTGTATTTATTTGTTCTTTTAAATCAAGAACTCCTTGAATTACTTATTCCTTTTTGCGAAGGAATCGAAACGCCTTCTTTTCGTAGCGACGTAAAGAAGCAAAAGGCTTTGTGACGGCTTCGAACCGTGGTAAAAAGCTCGAACTTCTCTCTTTGGTATCTGCGGAACTCGCGCCTGACTACGTCAGGGCTCAAACAGTCCTCGATACGCAAGGACAGAAGTTCTCACTTTTTCCGGGTTCTGCAGATGTCACGGTTAGTTGTTATGTTGTTACGCATCAGAGCTGCGAATAAAAATAATCAATTAACAGTGTGACCCCTGCAGCAACCCGAGATGAGCATGGTGAAAAAGATGGAATCGTTTGCGAGGACGTGTCCATTTTGAATAACTAAAGAATGAAAATGGACTTCCCGGAGGGAATCCCGCAGCAACCATCTTTTTCACTATGATCGTCACGGCGTTGTGAAGCCGTCACGAGTCTTTTGCTTCTTATTCGTCGGTACGAAAAGAAGGCTTTTGGTTCTTTCAGCTGAAAGAACAGAGATTTGGTTCTTGGCCATACAAGAACAGAGGTTATTTAGCTTTTTTAGAATTCTCTTTACGCCATTTGGCGATAGCTGCGTGATTGCCACTCAGGAGTATTTCGGGGACTTTCATCCCGTTGAATTCTTCTGGTCGCGTATACTGCGGGAATTCTAATGTTTCGCCGTCGCTAAAGCTTTCGATTTCCGCACTGGATTCACCACCCAATACTCCTGGGATTAGCCGTACAACGCTGTCTACGACCGTCATAGCCGGTAATTCGCCGCCTGTCAGCACATAATCACCCACACTTACCTGATAGTCTACAAGGCTGACAATACGCTCGTCATAGCCTTCGTAGCGTCCACAGATAAAAATAAAGCCATTATCAGCATCAGCCCATGATTGAGCATTAGCCTGCAACCAGCGGTCTCCACGTGCCGTCAAGAGCACTACTTTGGCATCGGGGTCATTTGCCTTAGCAGCCTCGACAGCAGCGAACAGTGGTTCCGGCTTCAGCAACATCCCGTCACCACCCCCATAAGGAGTATCGTCAACAGTGTGGCGTGGCCCCAGTCCAAAGGGACGCAAATCGACCGTCGATAGTTCAACAAAACCGTCCTTTTGCGCCTTCCACAGCATCGAACTGCCAAACACCCCCGAAAACATCTCGGGAAATAGTGTAATTACTTGGAACTTTCTCATCTGTACACATTATACAGGAGGGGCTCGCCGATTGGCTCGAAGGTGGGCTTCTTTATTTGTCAACAAAAAAACCGCCTGTAGCTAACGCCTGGCGGTTTTTTTGACATATAAGGCTCTCAAACCTGGTGAACGGGTCTGCTCGCATGAGCTCTATTCTCGCAGTTGAAGATGTTCTTCGAACTGTTAATGATTATATATCAAGGTCGTCGAGTTCGGCAAGTTCTTTTCGCGACTTTTTCGCGTAATCCGATTCAGTGTCCTCGTTATCCACAGTTTCCTCTGGTGGACTTTGCACAGGCTCGTCGCTGGCATCAGCGTCATCACTGGCTACAGGTGCAGGAGCAGCCGTATCATCGCTACTACTTGCAGCAACATATTCATCACGTCCGCCATCGCTATTCACGATTTTCAGATTGTACCTTGCATCATTTTTGGTACCAAGTGCTCGTAAAAGTGTGCGTAGGCTTTGCGCGGTAATGCCGCGTTTGCCGATCACCCGCCCCAAATCCTCGGGATTGACAGTTAATGACAATAACACACCTTTTTCGTCGATGATCCGCTCGACAGACACGTCATCAGGATTTCCCACCAGTGACTTTACGATAAATTCTACAAATTGCTGGTCAATCGTTGACATATTCGGCCTCCATCGTTAGCAATACTATCCGTGGTTCCATTATATCATGCCGTTTATGAGTAAACATAAGAGTAATAAAAAACGCCCTCGTGGGGCGTCTTTTAGTTGATAGCGATATTATTTTTCAGCTTCTTCTTCAGCAGCTGGCTCTTCGGCAGCAACTTCTTCCGCAGGTGTTTCAACTTCTGTAGTTTCTGCGGCTGCTTCAGTTGGAGCTTCCGCGACTTCTTCAACTTCAGCAACAGGTTCTTCAACCACTTCGACAGCTGGCTGGTTTTTGCGAAGTTTTTCAGCATGACGAATAGATTTTTGCTTGTCACTAGATCCTTCGTTCACCCATTTCGGCAATTTAACACCACCGTCTTTTAGCAATTTGACCACCCGAGGTGATGGCTGCGCGCCATTGTCGAGGTATTTTTGCGCTAGTTCAACTTGAATAGTAGCGTCTTTGGTGTGCGGGTTATAACTACCGACATAGGCAACAACACGACCACTTGATGGGTGACGTTGCGCTTCTTGGACGGCGACACGATAGACTGGGTAGCCTTTGCGGCCGACACGTTGCAAACGAATTGCGAGCATATTTACTTAATTTCCTTTAAACTCTTAAATCTTGTATTAGTTCTTGACCAAGTTTACACTGTTTTACCAGATACGTCAATCTGTTGGTAGTTCTTTCGACCAAAAAAACGACGGGCGGGTTCCTGTATACTGTGACTATGACTGAACACCTTAGCGAAGAATACAAGACTCCCTGGGATATGCCTCAAGAAATTTTCTGGGCTCATGACAAGGGCGCAGAGCTGAATCGATTGAAATGGATTCTTGAAAATCATTCGGATTTGTCACTTGAAGAAGTGCAATCCACCATGCCGTTTCGGGATGAAACATTTGACGAGATAGGTTTATCTGTACCAGAGCGAAAACACGACTGAATTATTCTTACTTCTGTTTTTCGTACGCATCAATCGCAGCCTTTGCGGCCTCTTGCTGCGCTGACTGCTTGCTGGATCCGCTGCCTTGACCCATCATTTTGTCACCGACATAGACGCCGAGGGTAAAGATTTTGTCGTGATCAGGACCAACTTCTTCTAATACTCTATAATTTGGCGTTTGGCCGTCGATACGCTGTGATACTTCCTGCAAGTGTGATTTCGGATCGCGCCAACTGCCACTTTCCAAAATGCTATCCAGTTTGGACAAGATAGTTTTATTAATAAAGGCATCGGTATCTGCATAGCCGCGTTCCAGATAGATAGCACCGATGACTGCCTCAAACGCATTGGCCAATATCTGCTGACGGGCACGGATCGAACCGTTTTTTTCGCCGCGGCTCATCCGCAAAAGATGTTCGTAGCCTAACTTGTCACCGGCTTCGCCGATACTTTCCGTGCGCACCAGGCTTGATCGCCAACTGGTCAAAATACCTTCGGGTTCGCTAAAATTGCGATATAAATAATCCGTTACCGATAGTTCCAGTACGGCATCGCCGAGGAATTCCAGGCGTTCGTTATGTTCAGTCACGCTCTTTTTATGCTCGTTCACGTAACTACGGTGAGTCAGCGCCGTGATCAAATAGTCAATGTTACTGAATTCAAAGCCCAACACATCGCGGGCAAAATCTTGGTAGGGAGCAGTCTGCATGCCGGTCATAATAAATAATCTCCATCAATCTCCGTAAATGTTTTATTCGAGTACAGAGCAAGGCACTTCCGAAGCGCGGAAGGAGCCGTACATAACGGGTACGGCAACTGAGCACTGGAAGAAGTAACGCAGCTATGTGCCGAATAAAGCATTTACAGCTGCTCCTGTCGTATCTTTTTCATGGCTAGTAACATCAATTTGCCAATATCTTCGTACTCGATCACATCCAGCGCGTCATGAAAACTAAACCATTTAATATCGTTCATCCAATCTTCTTTTTTGATGGCGTTGGTATCGCCCATCGCCCGCACCAGATAGATCTGGGTCGTCATGAGCACCAATTTGTCGACTCGGCGGTAGCGAAAGTGAATTTTGCCCAACCATGCCAGAACATCCACTTCGGCCAGTCCTGCCTCTTCGCCAATCTCGCGTTTAGCCGTTTGCTGCGCCGTTTCGCCCTCTTCGATGTGGCCTTTCGGAATCGTCCAGCGATCTTTGGCGTCTTGGATTAATAGAATTTCAACTTTTTCGTTTTTATCACGCCGAAAAACAATCCCACCTGCGGTCGGTTCACGGACAATTTCTTGGATTGATGGTTTGCTGCGATTAAAGTATTGCTTGAATCGGTTAAACTTTGGTGCCGGCATCAGGGGCTTCCTCGGATTTCTCTACAAGCGTTCGGTAGGCGGTGCCCAGGACTCCGTTGATGAACTTGCTTGAGTTGTCAGAACCGAATGCTTTGGCGAGTTCAACAGCCTCGTTGATCGCTACTTTGGGTGGCACTTGCTCGCCACGATACAGTAGTTCATACAGACCTAGCCGCAGAACGTTGCGATCGACCCGAGCGATCTGCTCGATTGGCCATTCAGGCGCAAGTGGACGAATTTGATCGTCCAGGTCAGTCTGGTGCTCTAAAACACCTTGTACCAGCGCCAAAACAAAGTCGGTATCTTCGATCTCTTGTTCATAGCGCTCCAAATTGCGGTGGAGGATTTCGTCAATCGCAGCACTCTTATCATCGGCGCTCAGACGAAATTCATATTCGTAGAGCGTCTGGAGTGCAACGATCCTGCCCAAATGACGATTCGATGCCATTGCTTTTCGGTTCTTTCTTGTTAATGATTTCTTTTAGTGTAGCGCTTTTACGCTTACTTGGCGAGTTTTTTGCCGGTTTCGTTTTTGGTGGTTTTCACCTTGACGGGTGATGTCGCGTTGACGCGTCGCGCTAGTTTCAGCACTAGGTGGCTACGACGTAGGCCGGTCTTGCGCGGGCTACTCTGTTTCTTTGGTTCTGCCATGGAAAAGTTCTCCTTGTGGGGTTTTATCTATACTTGATGAGTATTATAGCAGTTTTACAGCTTTGTCTCAAGAGACATTGCTTTTTTATACTGATTATGCTATAATTAGAATACTCGACTTGAGATGGATCGGTTCTGTCTCGTCGATAGAACCTACGAATGAAAGGCGCAAACCATGTTTGGTTTGATCATTATTATAGCTGCCATCCTCGGCATCCCCTTCTTTGGCTGCATTGCCCAGAAGGAGTTCAGCATCTACGCCGCAGGCTTGAGCTACTTGGCTGTCGCTACCGTCATCGCTTTATTCTCGGCTCCTTTCTACGCTCTCGGCTCTGACACAGTGAGTGATGCTGCTGAGAAGTGGATGGGCATAGCGGGCGGGCTGCTCGTCCCCTTCGGGATATGTCAGGGCATTGCCCTTGGCAGGCTTGGGCCTCAGAAAGACCGCCGCCGAAAAAAGTAATTCGTGGGTTCAACCCTCGTCCTAGTGACGGGGGTTGTTCCTTTTCTGAGGGTATTGCTTTTTTATCATGTTTATGCTATAATGGTCACACGTCGATTGATGCAACCCTGCTCATCGACATGAACCCTCTACCGAAAGGCTCTCCCTGATGGATCTCTTCTACACCCTTGGTGCGCTAGAAATCATCGTGACCCTCCTGCTCGCCGCCTTGTTCGGATTCAAGAACTTCGAGTTCTACTGGATCTGGTTCGGCGTAATCGCCTGGGCATCGCTCCTGATCGGAGTCGCATGGAAGTTAACCGACTTCTGGTCGTTGCCCAACGCAGGACAGGTCGCGTTCATCGCGATCGCCGCCATCAACATCCTGTTGTGGTTGGTGTCCGCAGTCTTGTTTGCCGGCAAGGCCTCGGAACGGCTCCGAAACGGATAACCGCCCCAGATACCGGGTTCACCCCCTGTTCGCTCACGCGACAGGGGGTTGAATCTTTTTCTGGCTATTTTACGACGATGTTGACGATTTTTCTTGGGACATAAATGACTTTATTCGGCTGTTTGTCACCGATGAACACCTGAACATTTTCATTTCCCAGTGCTAATGCTTCGATTTCTTCTTTGGCGAGATCTTTGTCGACCTCTAGTTTGGCGCGGAGTTTACCATTAACCTGCACGATGATCGTCATCGTATCACTGACCAAATATTTATCATCCCACTGAGGCCAACTATCGCGGTGGACAGATGTTTCGTGACCTAATTGGTGCCACAATTCCTCGCTCATATGCGGGGCAAACGGTGCAACCAATGTGACAAGCGAATCCAGCGCAAATTGCCACTTGGCACGGTCGCCAAATGTATCTTTGGCTTTTAATTCATACAGTTCGTTTGTCGTCTTCATCATGGCCGCAATAGCTGTATTGTATTTTTGGTTTTCCAGATCGTGCGTGACTTTTTGGATCGCAGGATGGATGATTTTTAATACGGCATCTGAACTTTCGCTTTGACTTGCCGCCAAGAATTCCTGGACTAAGTTCCAGACACGATTCAGGAACCGATAGGTTGCGGGCACACCTTGTGAATCCCAATGAATCCATACGTCCAGCGGTGCAGCAAACATCAAATAAGTACGGAGCGCGTCTGCGCCATAGCCGCTATTGATGATTTCGAGGGGATCGACACCATTGCCTTTGCTTTTGCTAAACATTTGGCCATCGGCAGCAGTTACTTTGCCGTTAAATAGGAATCGTTTGAATGGTTCAGGGTTATCAACTAGGCCTAATTTGTGCAGGAACCTCGTAATGAACCGTGCATAGATCATGTGCGCCGTTGCATGATCGCCGCCATTATAAAAATCGACTGGCATCCATTTGTTGATGATGTCGCTATTGAATATGGAATCATTGTCTTTGCCGTCAAGAAATCGAAGGAAATACCAGCTGCTGTCGATATAGGTGTCAAGCGTATCAGTCTCGCGTTCGGCATCGCCGCCGCACACCGGACATTTGACATGCAACCAATCTGTCGCCCTGGCAAGCGCACTGCGGCCGTCGCCGCTCGGGGCAAAATCGTCTAGTTCCGGCAATACGACTGGCAAATCTTCGTCGGGTACCAACACGGAACCATCTTTTGGACAGTTGATGATTGGAATCGGTGCACCCCAATAGCGTTGGCGACTAACGCTCCAGTCGCGGATTTTGAAAGTTGTTTTCGACTTACCAATCCCCTGCTGTTCCAACCAATCAACGATTTGCTCGCGGGCATCATTAGTCGAAAGTCCGTCAAATTTGCTCGAGTTAACGAGATTATCATTTTCGTCGACTACAATTCGGATTGGCAGATCAAACTTTTCTGCAAATGCCAAGTCTCGTTCATCATGCGCGGGTACAGCCATAATCGCACCAGTTCCATAACCAAACAAGACATAATCGGCGACCCAAATCGGGATCTTTTCGCCATTAGCAGGATTGGTTGCGTAACTGCCAGTAAATACCCCTGTCTTATCTTTGTTTTCAGCTAGTCGTTCTAGTTCGGATTTTTTTGTAGATTCTTTGACATAATCATCAACCGCCGCTTTCGCCTCAGCCGTGACGATACTATCGACCTGCGGATGTTCAGGTGCTAACACCAAATATGTCGCACCGAAAATAGTATCGGGGCGGGTGGTAAAAACAGTAATCTTTTGATCGCTACCATCAATAGCAAAGTCAATTTCTGCACCCTGCGATTTGCCGATCCAGTTTTTCTGTGCCAGTTTGACGCTTTCGGTCCAGTCCAAGGCATCGGTTGCTTCTAATAATTCTTCGGCGTAATCGGTAATTTTGAAAAACCATTGTTTAATTTCTTTTTTGGCGACTAATGGATCGTCGGGGCCGTCGTGGCGCCAGCACTTGCCATCTATGACTTGTTCGTTCGACAAAACCGTCTTGTCGATATCGCACCACCACTGCATACGGCTATCTTGATAAGCCAACCCTTGTTTGAACATCTGAGCGAATATCCACTGTGTCCATTTATAGTATCCAGGCTCATGCGTCGCGATTTCTTTCGTCCAGTCATTACTCCAGCCCATGGCTTTGTATTGTTTGTGATAACTAGGGATGATCGTCGCCATGCTCTTTTGCGGTGAAACACCAGTTTTGATTGCGTAATTTTCGGCAGGCAAACCGAATGCGTCCCAACCAACCGGATGATAGCTTTCGTAGCCTTGCTGGCGTTTGAATCGCGCCATGACATCACTAATCGTGTAGTTCATTGCGTGGCCAATATGGATACCAGCACCACTGGGGTAATTGAACATACTCATGGCCATGTACTTGGTCTTGTCACTGTTCAGGTCAGCGACATACGTACCTTGTTCATCCCAAGTTTGTTGCCACTTCGGCTCGATTTCAGATGGATTGTAGCGTTGCATTGAGTTATATTATAGCAGTTTTGTAACAGTTATCGACCGCTGAGGAATGGCCGCAAATAGGATTGCAGAATATTGTTGCTAATTTGTTCGTAACTGACTGCTGTGGTTGGCGCAGTGATTGTCGGTGCCTTGCTGTAATCAGCCGTTACATCAATAGTGCTACCCGATCGAACGACCGAGAAACTCTTGAGCTGATTGGCAGATTGAGTGAGGATAACAGTAGCAACGACGTCTTTTAAATTTGAACTGTTTTGCGTGGCGGTCGTTTGCGGACAACCGGTCAGTGATTGATAAAATCCGGTTTTGGAAAAACTTTCATAAAAGCTGCTAAATTTTTTGTCATCAACGGACAATCGATATTTTGTCGCATCGGGTGAAAGAGACGATGTATTAATATCAAGGAACGGATGTGCCAAATATACGCCTGTGACTTGCTGACGCGAATTGTTGTCCGCCGCCAGGATTTCTTTGCCATCAAACCCGCAACGGGCATTTGCAATAGTTGTCGAACTTGCCGGGAGACTTTGCAAATTCATGCTTATCCATTTGTCCCGAAGAGTTGGCAAAATACTGCTAGCTTGTGGCTGGAATAGCTTAGGGACAGACTCTGCCAGGAACATATCGTATAGTTTTTCGAGATCAGGTGATTTGATGTAAAGCGTGTTACTGCTGATAACAACATCGATCTTTGCACCATCCACGGTTCCGCTAGCAGCATATTTTTGACCGTTAACATCCACTTTAATATCAATGTTTTTAGCCTTCACTTGGTATGTACCCGGTGTTTTGAGTGCGTGTTCACTCGCATCAAACAGTGCTTTTTCCGGACTAGCATTCCATTTCACAAACAATACGCCAATGACAAGTGAGGCAAGAATAACGGTGGCAACCAGACTAATTATCGCTACCTTGAACCAGCGACGACGATACCACGTGACATCTGTTGGTGTCATATCAGGTTTTTCTCGAAGAATTCTTCTTTGTGTGCCATCCAAGCTGGTGATTGGCGAACTAGCTGGTTGGCGTCTGACTGAGCAAGCAGTAAAATTTTGACAGACTCTTCAACAAATCCACCGTTTTGTGAACCTTTAGCGAGAACCAGAGAGTTCTTGTCTAGCACACTATGGGCAAAGGCTCCCGCTTGGACGGCATTTTTGAATGTTTTTACTTGGCAGCCCTGGGCATGAGCTGCAGGAGCTAGGTATTGACCGGCTTCTTCACCAACTGTAATCACCCATTCGACAAGATCAGGATGGAACATGCGACCGATTTTTTCATGTTCGGCAGCTGATGAATCACCCAATTCGTTCATACTTCCCATGATTGCAATCCGTTGGGGTGCCTGCAGGCTGTAAAATGTCTGGACGGCACTGCTGGCGGCAACCGGGCTGGAATTGTAAGTGTCGTCGATAATCGTGCTGCCATTGAGACCGCGGAGCAGATTCATACGGCCAGGAATAGGACGGATTTTACCCAGGCCTGTCGCGATTTCGTCGCCACTCAGGCCAAATTTGACTCCAACGGCAGCGGCGGCAATTGCAGGTCGCAAGTTATGATCACCCAGAACATTCACTGTCGCAGGCACGCCAGCCGGTAGTTCAGGTGCGACGAATGTACCACTGTGACCTTTTGCGATAGTAAAATCTTGTTGTTCAAAATGATATTCAGCCGCAGCACTGGTGCCATAGGTATTAATATTGCCGTTGGTCAAATATTCGGCATATTGTCCGTCGATGTCGTCGCGGTTGATGAGCGCTGATTTGCTGAAGTTTCCTGCCGCTAGTTCTTCATGCGCTACCACATCAATTGTCTTGAAAAACTCCATGTGTTCTGGTGTCACCGCAGTCACGACAGCAATGTCCGGTTTGAGATAGGTGCCAAAATGCTCGATATCACCGGGATGATCGGCACCTAATTCTTGGACGATCACATCAACATCAGTCGGTTCCAAAATCCTGGCACGAGCGGCCTTTATGACAGCACGCCATGCGCTGAAACTGCGAATATTATCCGGATAGGGAATGCCTAGTATTGCGAGCGGCACGCTCATAGCAGTGTTGTGATTGCCCTCGTGCAGACGGACACGGTATTTACCCGCCAGCATGGTCGCAATCGCTGTTTTGGTACTGGTTTTACCGACGCTGCCTGTCACGACAATTAATTTAACTTCCGAATGAGCCGTGAAATAGGCCGTCACTGCTAGTTCAAGCTTCTTTTGAACGCCGGCTTTGTATTTTTGTTGGAAACCGTTAAACATTAAACACATTATAGCATTCCACTTGCGCTTTTTGTTATGCTACGGCATACTACGATCAGTGCTGGTGCGCAAATTGGGGTAACCCGTTTGCGCGAACGAAAACAAACATTCACCAAACAGTAGTGCCCCGGGTGGGCGCGTAGCAGCCTAAACCAAATCTCACTCTGGTACGCAGAGTGAGATTTTGCTACACTGGCTATCGCACGGGGATATAGCTCAGCTGATTAGAGTGCTTCCATGGCATGGAAGAAGTCGAGGGTTTGAATCCCTCTATCTCCACCAAATTTATTATTTTCGTCCGCGAATCGCGCGAACTGGATTTTTGACGAAACTTTCGACGCCTTCTTCTAGTTCGTTGATGGCGCCACGTACTTGGAATGCGTATGCCAAACTGATCGAACCAACGACCAGCGCGTATAGTCCCAGTACCCAGACAAAGGCGATACCGCCTGAAACTGGATTGCTCCATAGGACGACACCGGCAACAACGCCGAGTACGCCTGAAATCGCCCATAGCCAGCGGCTTTCGGTTCTTTTGGTAAAGAACGCCGCAACCACGAGGTCAGACACACCGCGCGCAAGCACAAGTGCGCCAACCAAAATAATGAAAGCGCTGAGCGCCGTCAATGGGTTGCGGATAAGATAGACGCCTACCCCAGCTGATACGAGGCCGACAAGCAGCATGAACCACCACGACCCGTTTTTGTTGATTGAACTGAACCCATGCACTAACTCAATCACACCTACTACGACCAAATAGACCGCAAATAGAATGACCAATGTCGCCAGTGTTAAACCTGGCAAAAACAGCGCCGTAACGCCAAACACTAATGTTGCTATGCCCTGTAGGACAAATAGCCACCAAAGCTCCTCGACATACTCTACTACTTTTGCACTCATAACCCCTCCTTGATTATTTGTGCTTTCAGTATACTCCCAGTTTCTGCAAATGTTAAGTATAGCCGCTGTAATACAGAATCCGTATTTTATCCAGATGCATGGACGATCAGAATCTGTTCTGGATGAAGAGGTGTAACTGTAGTTACATCGACATGAGCTCTTTCCGGCCTGCCGACAGACGACGCGTCTGCCGCACCGCCGGGAAAGTCACGGGACTCAAGTTCAGGGCTAATTCTGAGCAGTTCAGGCGCTGGAGGAAATATGGCGTTTTGTGTTTCGGTGGCTATCAATGCTCATGCTAGTGTTTTTCGCCAAGGTGTGCTTTAATAATAGTGTTCAGAATCATGCGCCGAATCAAGTGTTTCCTCTACGGATACCTTCGTGAAAGTTTGCAAGTGGTCGATCTGACGAAAGCATAACCATAGAGAGAAGCATATACTTACATGGCATCACAAAATTTGTTTATCGGAAGTCTAGCATACGCTACTAACGACGACAGTCTCAAAGCTCATTTCGAGCAAGTTGGACCCGTCTCTAGTGCACGTGTTATCACTGACCGAGACAGCGGCCGTTCAAAGGGCTTTGGTTTTGTCGAATTCGAAAACGAAGCCGACAACCAAAAAGCCGTTGACCAGCTGAATGGCAAAGAACTAGATGGCCGAGCAATCAACGTTAGCCTTGCGCGTCCTAAAGAGGACCGACCACAAGGCGGCGGTGGTGGTGACTCGTTCCGCCAGCGTAGCTGGTAGTTCCAACCCCAACAAAAAACCCCGCAATCTGCGGGGTTTTTTGATTAGTGAAATAATGGTGAATTGACCCAGTCAAATTCCCAATTTAATACATCGTTAATAATCCCGTAACCGTTCAATAGCCAGATTGTCACCACGACTACCAATGCCGTACCAAGCCAGATAAGCGATTTGATCATGACATTCTGACGTGCGACCCAGTGGCTCCAGGCGTCGTATTTACTTTTGGCATAATCTAACACGCGTTTTGCCCAGTCGAATTCGGTCGACAATATCCCTAGCCCAGCAAAAACCACCAGCCAGCCTGGTCCAGGGTACGGAATCATAATAATCCCTGCAAGTAAGATAGCTCCCCCGACCAACCCAACTCCTGCTCGCTTTGCTTGTTTTTTCATGTATTACCAGTATAGCCAAGTAGTGGACTCCCGGCCATAGCAGACATGGTAAAAGCGATATATAATTGATGCATGGCTGGCTATTCACACCGTACTCTCCGTGACAAATTAGATATCAAGGCTGGTATGCGGCTGTATTTCCAACATGCTCCATCAGATGTAATGACCGAACTTGGGGATTTGAATGACGACACGACTGTCATTCATGACGAGGTGCTGGCTAACTTTTTCCATTACTTCATTGCGACTCGCTCAGAATTATTTAACATCGCCGAAACTCTCCAACATTTGAAGGCACCTGGTCAAATCGTCTGGATATCATGGCCGAAGAAATCATCCAAAGTGAAAAGTGAGATCACAGAACAAGATCTTCGTGATGCACTGCTGCCAATCGGCCTGGTCGACACGAAAGTCTGCGCCGTATCCGACATTTATTCCGGCCTTAAATTTGTCTGGCGCAAGAAATAGTTACTTTACTTTTTTAAACCTTGGAAATGTTTTGCCGTCAATTTCTACGTTCTCAACAAACATTTCATACGGCCGCACCCAATAGGTAGCGATACTTTTATAGAGTGGTTTATAAACAACTAATGGTTCCTGGGTTTCACTATGCAATGCAACGCCAACTACTTCATACAATTTACCTTTGTAATGCTCGTAGATACCTAGTTCAATAGTTGGAATAGTGGGGCCAGACATAATTTTATCTTTCCTGATCTCTTAATACTTCACGGACATAGGAATCAATGTTTTGCGCCAGCGCTTGCTCTGACGTCCACCACGAAACTTTTTGGTGCTCGTCGCTTACGACGACATCGCCACTGCCCTTTGCTTCGTATGTCAGACGGACGACGTGCAGGTCTTTGGCTTGAACAAATATATCCTGAGCAGCTAACAGTTTTGGTATCCCGGATAATTCCATGCCTGTCTCTTCATCGATCTCACGTCGCAAAGCATCCATCAAAGGCTCACTCGGATCTATCCTGCCGCCAGGAATATCCCAGTGCGGTTCAGTCTCACCTTCCATTTTTACGGTACGTTGAATAAACAAATATTCATTTTTATCGTTTTGTAATAATACCTTTACTCCGACTTGTAATTGCATAATTATTCGCCTATCAATTTCATTAGTTCCTTTTCATCAATCACTTTCGTTCCGTATTCTTGAGCTTTTTTCAGTTTGCTACCACCAACTTTACCGCCAGCCACTAGATATGTAGTATCCTTCGCCACGCTGGTTTGGAATGTTCCACCAAGTGCACGAATCTTGTCAGCGGCGACATCGCGACCCATAGATTCTAATGATCCTGTGATGACAAAACTTTGGCCAACGAGTTTGCCGGATTTCTTTTCAAAATGCGGCTGCACGCCAACTTCTTTTAACTTTTCAAGAATCTTTATATTGTCTTCATCGGCGAACCACGCCACGATCGATTCGGCAACAACCTTGCCGACGCCGTCAACTTCTTCCAGTTGTTCGATTGTCGTTTTTTGTAATGTTTCCATCGAATGGAATTTGTTGGCCAGATCAATTGCTGTTTGTGCACCCACGTGACGGACTCCTAAACCAAGAATGAATTTTTCTAATGGCGGATTTTTCTTTTCCTGAATAGCATTCACTAATTTATGCGCCGATATCTCCGCAAAACGATCGAGTTTTAGCAAATCATCGACAGTTAATTTGTAAATATCAGCAACATCTTTGACTAGCCCTGCATCGACAAGCGCTACCACATTTTTCTCACCCAGCGTATCTATATCCAGTGCGCCTTTGGATGCGTAATATTCAACCGATCGTTTCAGGATCAAATCGCCACTCAGACCTTTGACACGGTAAACAACATCATCACCTTGACGTTCGAATTCCAGTTCGGGATATTGTTCAGCAAGTGCGCTACGGTAGTCGAATTTTTTCGCGCCTTTTGGACGCAGTTCCATGACAACGTTTTCAATCTGCGGAATGATATCACCTGCTTTGAAAATGATAACTGTATCACCAATGCGTACATCCTTGCGGGCGATTTCATCGGCATTATGCAGACTGGCATGTTGGACGGTCGTACCGGCAACAATGACCGGGTCAAACACGGCGACTGGCGTAGCGGCACCGGTTCGACCAATGCTGATAACAATATCCTTGACGACGGTCGTGGCTTGTTCGGCAGCGTATTTATATGCCACGGCAGCGCGTGGTTGTTTGCCAACGATTCCCAATTCGCGGTACTGCGCACGATCGTTTACTTTAATAACCAGCCCGTCCGTATTAAAAGGAAGCTGTTCACGAATTTCAGCGACGTGATCAACGAATTTCATAACATCAGGAAGTGACGTAAAGACACTGGCTTCATGGTTGCGCGTGACACCGATTGCGCTCAGCGCTTCATACGAAAACATACAAGTTGGCACTTCGTCAGAATCATCGCGGATCAGATCATAGGCGCGAAAGTGCAATGGACGTGCGGCAACAAGCTTGGGATCAAGTTGACGAATCGTACCTGCCGCGAGATTACGCGGGTTTGCAAATTCAGGTTCACCGGCCTTTTTCCGTGATTCGTTAAGCGCTTTAAAATCCTTCTTCAACATGACGATTTCACCGCGAATTTCAGTACGACCTGTCAAAAAATTCTCATATCCTTTGGCCGTTCGTAAACGAAGCGGTACATTGGCAATCGTACGCACGTTATTCGTCACATCTTCACCGATATAACTGTCCCCGCGCGTAATCGCTTGCATCAGTACGCCATCCTGATAGATGATCGCGCAGGCCAAACCGTCCATTTTGATATCCGCAAAAAATTCGTGTTTACGGCCAGGTAGCAATTTATCCATGCGTACCACCCACGCTTCAACTTCTGTCCTGTCAAATACATCGTTCAAACTAAGCATTCGGCTGCTGTGAGTTACTTTTTTAAAACCACCCTTTAACTCGTTGCCGACGCGTTGAGTTGGACTGTCAAATGTCACGAGATCGGGATGTGCCGCCTCTAATTGTTTGAGTTCGCCAAACAAGCTGTCATAAATGGCATCGCTGACGGTAGGTGCATCAAGTACATGATATTCGTAACTGTAACGGTTCAGGAGTTCGCGAAGCTCAGCGACTCTTCGCTTAGGCTGGAGCTGCGTCATCATCAACAATCCTTCGATAAAACAAGTATATGTAACTGGTCACGTATACGAGCGTTATGGCACTAAGGCCAATAATTACCAACGGCACAAGTGGGAACCAGTTAATTGACGGGAGGAGTTGTTTGATCCAGCTATCAAACAAAATGATTGGGATCACGAGTATTGCCCATGTGACAACGACCAGTAGCAACAACCAGGCCAGACGCAACAGCACCCGAAGGCGTCGGCCAACCACCAGATCACCGGCTGCCTTGATCGCCTGCATAGGATACATACCAGGCAGTGTCACGATCACCAGAGCGATAAAACTGCTCGTGATCCAATACAGTGTCAATAGCCCCAACAGTACAACGCTTGACCACACCAGCATAGCGCTCACACCACCCTCTAATAATCCCGAGGTCTGAGCTGCTGAATAAATAATAATCGCAATGGCGCCAGGTAGTAACTGGAGGCTCATAATAAACCCTACGATAACTGTAGCCAGTACCGGCGAACCGCTATTATACAGTCCATCGCGTAGACTCGGCTTGTGTCCAGCCAGTGTGTTTCGCAGTAACCAGATCACCGCTAGCCAAGCAAAAAATAACGTCAATCCACCAAGTACGGATTGCGCCTGTGTCAGGTCGGGTGACAACCCTGTCGTCACCGTCGTCAGAAGTAACAAGCCCGCCTGGCTGATCGAACCGAAATTACCTTTGAACAAATCTCCACCTCCTTGTTTTAATGCATCAGACAGATTGGCGTAACCTTGTTGTGCCCCAAAACCACTGATAACGATCGTCGCAACCACATAAACAAGCGCTAGGCCACCGAACAATCGCCAGTTTTGCCACAAAGTCGCCCGGACGTGATTACTAAATGACCAATAACCGGGCAGTTTGAGTGAGCGGCTGTAATCACGGCGGCGCGTCAGACGGAATGAACGATGTGGTCGACGCTGCAATAATTTTTTCACCCGCGTAATAATTGGTTGCGACAAACGACGCCACCAACGAATAGCTAGCGGTGCCAGTGTTCGTGTTGATTTTTTCGTCTGCTTTTTAGGCATCGCTAGAACTTACTCGCCGTATTACGTAGTCGGGCGATTCGCTCTGCAAGTGGCGGATGAGTACTGAACAGACGGCTGATAGATCCCGGTTTGAGCGGATTATTGAAAAATAGATGTGCCGTTGATGAACTTTGCTTTCGCATTGGTCGGCCAGTTTTTTCTAGGTTTTCTAGGGCACTCGCCAACGCCTCGGGGTCGCGTGTTGTTAGTGCTCCAGTGGCATCAGCCAAATATTCACGTTGGCGGCTGACAGCCATTTGAATCAGCGCTGCCATAATCGGTGCCAAAATAATCAAAATGATGCCGACAATCATGATAACCGGATTGATGTTTCGATCACGGTCGCCACCGAAAAAGAACATGCGAAGTGCCATGTCAGACAATAGCCCGATCGCACTGACTAGACCAAAGGCAATCATCGTGACCCGAATATCATAGTTCTGAACATGACCCATCTCGTGCGCCATGACTGCCTCTAATTCGCGGTCATCCATAACATCCAGCAGACCGGTCGACGCTGCGACAATTGCGTGTTTGGGGTCACGGCCAGTTGCAAAGGCGTTTGGTGCCGGGTCGTCAATAATATATACTTTGGGCGTTTGAATACCAATAGTAATTGCGAGGTTTTCGACGATGCGGTAAAGTCGCGGATTGTCTTTTTTACTGATTTCTTGCGCCCCAGTAGCAGCAACGGCCAATTTGCTCGCTGCAAAATACTGAATCAGGGCATATACTGCCGCTCCGCCGATTACCCAATAAGTAATCGACGTTTGACCATAATACAAACTCACGACATAACCGATCGCACCGATCAAACCAACAAACGCCGCCATAATCAGGACGGTGTTACGTTTGTTAGCGGCAATAGCTCCGTACATTACTAACCTCTTCGCTGCAGCCTATTTTGAAAAGTCTACGTCTACTGGCTTGTCGACTTTTGCACGCTCAGCATCGTCAACTTCGAAGAATTCGCGTTCTTTAAAACCCAACATTCCGGCAAATATATTGTTTGGGAACAACTGGATCTTTGTGTTAAGATCACGGACACCACCGTTGTAAAAGCGTCGTGATGCTTGGATCTTGTCTTCGGTGTCGACTAGTTCTTGCTGCAGTTCGCTAAAGTTTTGGCTCGCCTTTAGATCAGGATATGCCTCTGCAACAGCGAATACGCTTTTTAGCGCGTCAGTTAGCATATTATCGGCTTTGGCTGCTTCTTTTGGTGAACCTGCGTTAACGACTGCAGAACGTGCCGCAGTCACTTCTTCGAACACGCCCTTTTCGTGCTTCGCATAACCCTTGACCGTGTTAATAAGATTCGGAATCAGATCTGCGCGTCGTTTCAATTGAACAGTAATATCGCTCCATGCCTCGTCGACACGAACCTTTAGTGTTACAAGTGCGTTATATGTAAACCATAAGAACAGCGCGAGCAAGACAACGATACCGATGATAATCCACACTACAGTCATTTCTGAAATTCCCCTTTATATTCTAGTATTTAGTATCTTCATTATAGCAAATTAAAGAGCTAATTAACACCTATTCTTCCGGCTATAATTCCGAGGTCTGCTCTTGCTATCCGCTTTTCATTTCGCGATGAACCGTTCAGGTTCATCTTGTCACGAGAAAACAAATAACAAATCAGGCAGCTGCTCGAAATTTGCTTTTGAAAGATAGGCGTTAACTAGCTCTAGCGAAAAAATCGACCAGTTTAACCCAACTTGAATAAAACTATCTCCTCTAGTAGAATATACAGAGCTGACGACTAGTGCGTCATCACCAATTACGGCTCTTTAGCTCATTGCCTCGAAGAGGCATGAAAGAAAATCGTAGAGCAGGGGCCAAGCCGATGCTTGGTCAACGTAAGTTAACAAGTTACAGTAGAATACCAATACGGCTCTTTAGCTCAGTTGGTAGAGCAGGGGCTTGAAGAGCCCTGTGTCCCCAGTTCGAGTCTGGGAGGAGCCACCAAAGAAATACCCCCTATCGTCAGATGGGGGTATTTCTTTTATTTAGAATCTCTTAGCAGGATGGATATTGCTGTGTTGCCATCGAGCCTGGGTATAGGCGTTCTGCAACTTTCGCCGTCACATCGGTCAGAGCGGCCGAAGTGGCTGTCTGTGTGTTCTCGAATGCAGCGATCGCTGCACCACTCTGCGTGTCATAGAAGTTTGCATTGCTATAACCTGGGATTGATCCGCCGTGACCCATCCAACGGCCATAGCTGATAAGACCCATTCCGTAGCCAAATGCCTGTGGGTTCGGAGCAGGCTGAGGAGCAGCGACTTTACAGAACGTGCTTTTGTGCAGTGTACGCATCTCTGGGCTGAAGATAGTCAGGTTTCGCATCGCGTTACCTAGCTTGTTCATGTCGCCAATCGTTGACCATGCAGCGCCGGCCGGTCCGAAGAGCGCAGGGTTCTGATGGGTGATGTCGTAGTTGGCGCCATAGATTACTGAACCATAACCGTGCGCAACAGGCGCAGGCATTGCTGGGTTCTGGAACGTCTTAGGATTTGGGAATCCAGTCTGAGTCAAACCGAGTGGCTTGATCACGCTGTTGGTGATAACTGTCTGGTAAGGTTGACCCGTTATTTTTTCCATAACATAGCCGAGTAACATGTAGTTAGAGTTTGTGTACTGGTATTTGGTACCAGGAGTGAACTGTGCTGGTTTGCTTCGGACGATCTTTAGTGCGCCAGCTGGGCTGAAATTCCAACTAGGGAACAAATTCATGATAACCTGCACCGACGTATCCGCTTGGTAGTCAAAGACACCGGAACGCATCATCAGCAAGTGCTGGATAGTGATGATATTACCGTTTGGCACACCTGAGACAAATTGGCTCAATTTGTCGGTCAATTTGAGCTTGCCTTGATCAACTAGTTTGAGGATTGCCATAGATGTCATCAGCTTGGTTGTGCTGCCGATACGGAAGTGATCAGGGGTAGTCGCAGCCTTCTTAGTCAATTTGTTGCTGACACCGTATGCTTTAGTGTAGTCACCCTTAGGTCCGGTCATTGAGAACAAATACTCAGAGTTTTTGTACTTTGCCATTGATGCCTTCACAGTTGCATCGACAAATGCTTGGTCGGCAGCTGATAGTGACGCCGCCTTAGCAGGAGCAGTCAGAGTAAGCGCGACGAGTGGCATCACGAACAAAGCTCCAATTAGTAGTGTCTTAATATTGCGTAGTTGTTGTAGTGGACGTACGATTGATTCCATCGCAAATTCTCCTGAATTAATTAGTTATGGTGAACCTCGCAAATAATGCTTAGAGTCACTCTACCATAATGTTGAATATAACGCAATAGTATTGAGACTTATTTTTCTTAAATATGAAAAATAGCTCTATTTCCCCCGTTGGGAGCCACCACGAATAGAGAGTGACTAGCACCCACACTTGGAGTTACCATAACTTATAATTTGCATTTTTATTGTACTTATGTCATTAAATCCGACACCAGAAACAATCAAAGCTTTTACTGACAACTAATTAAACAAGCTGACATATCTTGAATTTCTATCAGAGGTAATATACAATTACCCAAGTACGCGGGTGTAGCTCAGTTGTTAGAGCGCTTCCTTGCCAAGGAAGAGGTCGAGAGTTAGAGTCTCTTCACCCGCACCAGAAACGAAATCATTGGCATCAACGAACCCCTTCCAGGGTTCGTTTAGTTTATAGGACACTGTTGACCCCCGAAACTTGCCATCTTCGGCAGGTGTGATTGTGAAATTAGAGAAGAAAATTCTAAGCAGTGTGTCCATAGTCTTCATATCCCGTATTTTACTCAAAACAACAGGGGTCATTTCTAGGAGTTTGAGGTATTCTTCAAATGTAGGTATTGAATTCTTGATACGGTTGCGTTGCTTGATAGATCGCTCATATTGTATCTTAAGCTTATCAATTTCCTTTGTGTATTTTGCTAAATTGTAATGCTCTTTCAATTCAGGGTTGTTGAGTATTAGTTCTTTAGTTTGTTCGTAAGACTTTTCTTTATTGGCAACAACTATTTTTAGCTTTGAAATGACACTATCAAGCTCGGCATATTTCCTCTCAGCCTCTTTCTTAGCCTCTGTAACATAGTTAG
>CAYIQY010000005.1:0-24732 GCA_964365665.1 uncultured Candidatus Saccharibacteria bacterium
TGGGCCGTTTGCCTTTGTCGCGATCACATGTTGGAGCAAACACCTTAATAACTCGGTTTTTGGTGAGTTCTTTGGCTGCACCGAAAAATTTTTCCAACGCATCGGGCGTATGGGCATAATCGACAATCACGTCATATCCAAGGCCTGTCGGGACATGTTCGAACCTGCCAGGTACACCTTCCAGATTGGCGACGCCTTCAATAATATCGTTTAGTTCTACTCCTAACAGGTACGCTGCAGCTGCAGCTGCTGTCATATTATAAATATTGAACTGACCCGGTAATGCCGTCGCGAGATCAAGTTTGGTTTGATGATCGATCATGACCGTTGCCTCACTCCCCTTGCGGTACAGTTTGGTATGCGTAATCTTGGCCTCGGCTTCGTTGTGCTGGCCATAGGTAATCTTTTGGGCACCAGCATGGAATTGATCGAAGTATTCGAACCATTCGTCGTCGCGGTTGAGAATAATGAATTCTGGCTCGCCCTGGAACAGCTTAGCTTTCGCCTCGGCATAAGCCTCCATCGTTTTGTGATAATCCAGATGATCCTGTGTCAGATTGGTCATGATAGCAGCGAGAATCGGTACCCCGTCAAGTTTGTGCTGGTCAAGTGAGTGACTGGTAACCTCGAGAATGACGTAATCGACTTTGGCACGTTTGGCATCGCGGAAAAACCGTTGCATGCGGTCGGTGCTAGCAACAGTCGCATTGAGGTCATTAATTTGGCGGTCGCCTGCAACTTCTATGATTGCAGTCGTAAAGAGTGCTGTGGTTCGTCCGGCTTCGCGTAGAATTTCGTTCAGATAACATGCGGTAGTCGTTTTACCGTTCGTACCGGTGACAGCAATCACTTTGAGGTTTTTGGCAGGGTTGCCATATCGCCTGCTAACCAACCGCACACGATTGCTCCGATAGCTGTTTTCCAGCTGTCGCACTGCTTTACTCGGCAAGACTTTGCGCGCTCCCCTTACTAGCTGCTGTTTCATAAATTTAGTGTAGCATTTTTACGACTCTGATACAGCGTGTTACAGTAGTAACAGATGAAAATACTAGGAATTGAGAGCAGTTGTGACGAGACTGCCGCCTCCGTTGTCGAGAACGGACGACGGCTGCTATCTAATGTCGTTCAGACCCAGATCGACATTCACGCCCAATACGGCGGCGTTGTACCAGAGGTGGCAGCGCGTAGCCATATCGAAGTGATTAATCCTGTTATTAACCAGGCTCTAAGCGACGCTGGCTGCAACTGGGATGATATTGACGCGATTGCCGTCACCTATGCACCAGGGTTAGTTGGTAGTTTGTTGGTTGGCACGCTTGCTGCCCGAACACTGGCATTGATCCATAACAAACCGCTGTATCCGATCCACCATGTCGAGGCGCATGTGTATGCCAATTTCATTACAGAGCAATCTGATCATTTGTCGCTGACCCTGCCGCCCAAACAACCGGGATTCCCGATGTTGGCATTAATTGTCAGCGGTGGACACTCTCAATTGGTACTGTTCCGTGACCATGGCAATTACCAATTACTCGGTCAGACCCAAGACGATGCTGTTGGCGAGGCGTTTGATAAAGTAGCCAAAATTATCGGCCTCCCCTATCCGGGCGGACCGTCAATTGCAAAGGCTGCGCTTGAAGGTGATCCACATAGATACAAGCTACCGAAGGCAAAGCTTGATAATCCCTACAACTTCTCATTCTCTGGGCTCAAGACAGCCGCTCTGCGAGCGATTCAGGCTGAAACCGGTAATGATTACACATTCCCCTCTCACGAGCTGTCAGCGCTGTTGAGTGAAGTTCAGAGGGTAGACTTTGCGGCTAGTTTCCAGCGTGTTGCCATTGAAACGCTCGTTGATAAGGCTGAAAAAGCTTTTCATGACTATTCCCCTGCATCAGTTGTTATTGCTGGTGGCGTTGCCGCCAACCAAGAACTACGTCGGCAGTTATCCGAGCGACTACCTCTAAAAATAGAATACGCCCCGATAGAACTCTGTACTGACAACGGCGCCATGATTGCTACACTTGGCTTTTTTTATGCACAAAAAAAAGACCCTGCGAGTCCCTATGATCTTGAAGTCATGCCAAGCCTATCGATGACACAGACAGCTTGGGCAAAATAAGAGTTGAATACGGCAAGCAGTACAGGATACGGGGTCGCAACCCCGACATTATCCGGTAGCTGCTTGCCGTATTGGTGATCCGACTGCCCTGAGCATGAGCGTGCTAGTCCAGTATGTCTCTACTAGCGATGTCTAGACCAAGGCAGTCCGAGCAACATTCGCAGCCACCACACGCGGGGAGTTCGTAACCCTCCGGTAGGCTGCTCGTGAAAGATCGCTCATCCAACAACCTCAGTCCCCTTTTGGGTTCGTCGGTCTTGGACCTGTTGGATCTGGCCATTGTGTTTTCCTGTTCTGCTTGCCGATGGGTGCTTCTTCCCGAGTACTCCGACTCACGAAGATATTCTCATATTAGCATAAATACAATAAAAAGTCAATGTTTACCCCTGTTATTTGCGCTTGATCGTACGAACGATTTTCTTGGCGAGGGGTAATGCCTTTGTCCAGACAGAATACAGAGCTGAAAGTGGTTTGTCGTAGGTTCCGACCAATTGATCTTCATGATCAGCAAAACCGCGTTTGAAGTTGCTGACACCATCTGTTAACAGGCCGTTCATATCGTAGCGTTCAATCCCCCACTCGCGCATTTTGGTAATTGAATGCCACTTCAAGGCATAATTGGCGCGGAGTTCTTGCCCCTGGTCGTTCATGCCGCCGTAAAGTTCGAACGCCGTGGTGGCGCTGATTGCCAACCATACGAATGCGACCGGTTGGTTATCGTGATACGCCGCAAAGACTGGCGATGCCTCGCCCAACTGATCAAAAACATCGTAATAGTACTGGTCATCATGGAGCGGAAAGCCAGCCCGCTGGGCAGTCTCGTGATAAATATCCATCACCGCAGCGAGGTCTTCCCTAGTCTTTACCTGGCGAATCGTGAGGCCTTCGCCAGAGGATTTACGGATGTACTGGCGAGTCTTTTTGCTCATCGGTGCGAGTAGCTCATCCTCTGTTTTTGTCAGATCGAGGATCAGCGTATGTGGGATCAAAATTGTGTTTTCGGCTGGTTGCCACCCCTGTGGAACAGGTGGCAATTCCGCCCAATCAGGTTCAATACTGACAACGACTGCCCCATATTGCGATTTGGCATGACTCGCCAATGCATCGAGAAATTCAGGCACCAGTTCCGGATCAACGACAGGCCCACGGGGCACATAGACAAGTGCTTTCAACGGCCACGGCAAACGACGAATCAACAGTTGCGCGCCGCCTATCGGTTGTTTGTCCAGGTCATACGCAAGTACACGCTCAGCCCGCCAGCCATGTGCTGTTTTTACTTCGCCCCACCCCCATAATTGCAACGGATGGCCGTCGTTTTCCAGTACAAAGTCGTCCCACTCTTCCCTACTCTCACACCGTTGCAATGAAATCATCTTGTTATTATATAGGACTTTCGCTTGGAGGGGGTCAATATGCTATACTATCAAGTGAAAACAAACACGTGGAAAACAATTTGGACAAAGGTGGGCATTTCCTGTGAAATGTTTGTATTGAAGTTGTGCCTGAATTCCACGTGAAAAATCTCGAAGTAAAGCCAAGGAATAAAAAATAACCTGATGAAACTTGCCAAAGCTTACAATCCACAAGAGTTTGAGCCGAATATCTACCAGATGTGGGAAACATCTGGTGCTTTTAAACCCGCGGGGCACGGCGAACCATATAGCGTTGTCATGCCGCCCGCCAATGCGAACGGCAATCTTCATTTAGGTCACGCCCTGACAATAGGGTTAGAGGACATTTTGGCTCGCTACTACCGCATGCAGGGGAGGGATGTCATCTATATACCCGGTGAAGATCACGCCGGTCTGGAAACATGGGTCGTGTATGAGCGCGAACTGCAAAAGAGTGGTCATTCACGAACTGAATACACCAGGGAAGAGAACTATAACAAAGTCGCAGACTTTGTCGAGATGCACCGCCACAATACGGAGTCACAAATTCGCGCGCTCGGTGCGGGAGTATCATGGGATGATTTGACATACACGCTCGACAAAAAAGTCGTCGATCGTGCGTATAAAACCTTTAAAAATATGTGGGATGAAAAGTTAATTTACAGAGGTGAGCGCATTGTAAACTACAGCACGGCGTACCAGACGGGCTATTCCGATTACGAGGTCAATTACAAGACAGAGAAGGGGACTCTGTGGAAAATTGCCTATCCTGTTATCGACCATGTCGATGAAATTATTGTTGCAACGACCAGACCAGAAACACTCCTTGGGGATACGGCGATCGCCGTTCATCCTGATGATGAGCGCTACAAAAAATTGATCGGATCACATGTTGTCGTACCTCTGACAACCAGGGAGATACCAGTGATTGCCGACGAGCATGTCGACCCGACGTTTGGTACCGGTGCAGTCAAAGTAACGCCCGCACATGACCCGAATGACTTCGAAATAGGGCAGCGCCATGATTTGCCACGTATCCAAGTGATTGGATTCGACGGCAAAATGATGAATGTACCACCGCAGTTTATGGGGCTAGAGGTCATGGAGGCCAGAAAGCAAGTCCTGACTGCGCTTGAGACGGAGGCACTGCTCCGCGGGGAAGACGAGATCGAACATTCGGTTGGCTATGACTACAAGAGCGATTTGCCAATTCAGCCTCTCATCAAAGAGCAGTGGTTTTTGAGCATGAAGCCGCTTGCCAAACGTGCACTTGAGGCAATCAAAGCAGGCGAGATTACATTCTATCCGGCCAGCAAAAAGTCAGCGCTGGTGAATTATCTGGAGGGTATCCATGACTGGAACCTGAGTCGCCAGATCCCGTGGGGTATACCAATCCCAGCATTCCAGAGTACGAAGGATCCTGAAGACTGGATTTTTGACGAGAGAGTTGATCAACCGACAATTGATGTAAATGGTACAACATATATCAGAGAAAACGATACCTTTGATACATGGTTCAGCAGCGGGCAATGGCCATATATAACGACTGATTTTCTCGAAAAGGGTGATTTATCTAAATTCTATCCCTTAAATGTGATGGAAACCGGACATGACATTTTGTATGTATGGGTTGGTCGTATGATTATGTTCGGCCTGTATGCAACTGATCAAGTGCCGTTTAAAGATGTTTACCTTCATGGCCTGGTTCTCGATGAGAAGGGTCAGAAAATGAGCAAAAGCAAAGGCAATGTCGTCAACCCGATGGATATGGTGATCGAATATGGAGCCGACGCTTTAAGGCTCGGCCTCGTCGCAAGCCGCAGTGCCGGGCAAAACCAGGCATTTGGTGTATCAAGGGTCGTCACCGGACGTAATTTCGCCAATAAACTATGGAATATCGCTCGTTTTGTCGAAAATGTCCTGCCAGAGGACTTCAGCCTTGGCACACCGATCCCAAACAGCCTGGCTGATCACTGGATCGTGCGACAACTGGATGCGGCGGCCGAAACAGTATCTGAACAATTGGAAAACTATCGCTTTGCCGAGGCTAGCGAGACTGTCTATCATGCCATCTGGGACGACGTCGCTGATTGGTATATCGAAGCCAGCAAGAAACAGCCTAATCCACAGTTGCTGGGATGGGTACTGGACACCGTGCTGCGCCTGGCGCATCCGTTTGCGCCGTTTGTGACCGAAACGATTTGGCAAACGTTGGGTTGGCACAATGACGAACTATTGATTCGCAGTCATTGGCCAAAGAAACTGAAGTATAACGACATCGCGGCAGGGGAGTTCGAGCAGTTGCAAACTCTGGTTTTGGAGGCTCGTTACGTGCTGAGCGAACTGCCAGCGGGCAAGAAATATAATCTGTTATATCAAGAGGATGCCCTAATTGATGATAATCACGAATTGATCGTCTGGTTAGCGCGACTTGGGGAAGCCAAAAAGGTAGATCAGGCGAAAGGCCTGCGCCTGGCCGCCAGTAACCGGGAAGCATGGCTGGATCTGGACGAAAGCACGTTATACGAACACCAGACAAACCTCGAAAAACGCTTGGTAGAGACACGGAAAGTCGTTGCCAATCTATCCGGTAGGCTTGATAACGCCCGCTATGTGAACCAGGCGCCAGAACATCTGGTCGACGAGACACGTGCGCAATTAGCAGAAAAACAGGAACTTATCCAACGGCTTGAACGCGAACTTGATGTGTTAAATTAGACGCTTGGCCAAAGAACTTGGCTGGTTCCAAGACTGTTAGCGCGGCGACTGAGGTATTTGGACAGATATTTACGGTGGTCGTCACGTGGTTGCATACTAGGGATGCCACCAAAGGCTTGAGCCATTGATGCACGTTCGATATGAGTGTGAGCGCTACCGCCAAGATCGAGACCATGAGTACCGAGACCGATAGTGATGGTTGCGACCGGCAGGGCAAGCGCGATGGCTTTATCAAATTTGGTATCATGCACCAATATACTAACCGCCGTTACGACGGCGAGGGTGATAAGCAAACGTTGTGACAGTGGTGAATTTAACATGTTGGTGTTTATGGTTTACATCTTCATACTAGCATAAGTTGTATGAATTGTCAATTATATGTCAATTGTGATGATAGGGGTGATTGGCGGTAATTTGTTGAGCGCGATAGATCTGTTCTACGAGTATAAGACGCACTAGTTGGTGCGGAAAGACAAGAGGCGATAGCGACCAGACAAAATCAGCTCGTTGATGAACACGATCATCGATACCATAGGCGCCACCAACAATTATCGTGACGGAACGACTTGCTGTAAATGCTGTATCAAGCAGATGAGATAACTGGGGTGAATCGATTTCATCGCCCCGTTCATCGAGGAGAATGACGAAATCCTTGGCGCTAGTACGCGCGAGTATACGCTCTGACTCTTCCTCGCGGGCTGCATCATCGCTGCGGGCGCTATGAGGTAAAAGTACCCATTCTGCATTAAACGGTTTTTTTAAGCGGCTCTGGTAGCGTTCTATACCATCCGTTATCCAAGATTCATGCTTTTTACCGATAGCGAGGACCGTAATCGCCATCTAGAATGCCAGTTTTTCCGCTATGGCAGCCAGCGCTGCATGATCCGGCTCGACAGTGTCATTTGGGTGGCCGTGATATTCGATAGCATGCGTAAAGGGGATGAGATGAATATGAGCATGGGGCACATCAACCCCGATGATTTGCTCACCGACATAGGGAACATCGAGTACTTCTCGTAGGTGCAGCGCGATCTTTTTGACACTCGCTTGCAGCCGCTGATAGGTTTCGTCGTCCAGATCCCAGACGAATGGCACCTGTGTTTTGGGCACAACCAGCGTGTGGCCGAGGGTAATCGGATGGATATCGAGGAAGGCAAACGTATATTCGTCCTCGTAGACTTTGTGGCTAGGGATTTCACCCTTGATGATCTTGGTAAATATCGAAGCTTGCATACTCACTATTGTAGCCCATGATTGACATTTCATACTGTTTATGGTAATCTAAATACATGGAAAATAGGTCTCACGACACTATCCAAGACACTCGAATCGAGCTTGATGCGGGCGACGGGGTAGTTGCACGTGAGCGAACACTTTATGATGATCAAGAATCCTTGAATCTCGCGCAAAAAAATGCCAGTGATCTGGAAAAGACTCTACCATACGTACAGGATATGCGCACACTTGAGGATGTAGCTAAGTGGCGTGAAGATGATCAGCGTACGGTTTTTGGCGTATGGAAAGACGACGTTCTGGTTGGGGAAGTGAACGTAGGAATAATTAACGACAAGACACGGGAGGTCTCCTATTGGTCGGATAAAGATCACAGACGCCAAGGAAATATGACACGTGCCGTTGCTGCAATAACACAAAAATATACCTCTGAGGGTTATGCTATGGAGGCCGAGGTATCAAACAAAACAAGCGATCATTTGGTTGAACGATTAGGATACACTGCTCTTGAGTTCGACCCGGCAACGTTCAATGGGCAATTTGCTTACCGAATCGAACCTCAAAAACAGCGCCGGTAGTAGTGAGTCAATGTAGTAAAATAACAAAAGCGTTGGAGAGATGCAGGAGTGGTTGAACTGGCCGCTCTCGAAAAGCGGTGAGCCGCAAGGTTCCGAGGGTTCGAATCCCTCTCTCTCCGCCATGAAAAAATACGTCCATTTGGACGTATTTTTTCTATTTCTATGATCCTACCAAATTAGTCGTCAATAACATCTGTAGCTTCCGCTGATGGGCTTCTCTCTGCTCTTTGTTTATCAGCCAACTCTCGCATCGATATTGTCGGTAAGACATTACCCATCCTCCTGATAACCTTTCCTTTTTCGTTGACAGTTTCTGCAACTATCGCACTCCCTGTATAGCCAAATTCGGTTTCAACTAAACCAAAAGGTATAAACCGTGTTGTCGTCTTTCTTTTCTCTGAAGGTAATTCGTTATTTGCCATAACTTTATTTAACCATAGAAAAATCCCCACACAAACGTTGGGGATTTTTCCTTGGTACACCCGACAGGATTTGAACCTGTGGCCTTCGGCTCCGCAAGCCGACGCTCTATCCAGCTGAGCTACGGGTGCGCACTTCGTGGCCTTGGCCACGAAATATGTAACTAGAAGGTGCCTTGTGCCGCCGGAGCGACACGAACCTGACAAGTGTAACATAGATTTACAGAGGTGGCAACAATCTATTAGAGTCGAAGTAAACGGACGACGCGGTCGACAACATCGAGGTGAAGATCACGCATAGGGAGGCGAGAACCGAGTATATCAACGATATCTTCACCAGCTTCTTCGGGGAAATAAACGGTGGTGCCTGGTTGGAAACGACGGGTTGGGATCAGCATAACCGAGAATTCTTCGCCGTCACGGACAACACCAAACGATTTGAAATTAGTGAACGGATGAAGCGTTTGATCAACGGTCAGGCCTTCGTCGGTCAGCGAATAGGTGAGTTCGCGCGGCGGACGGCGTGAATAGACGACGATAACCACGGCGATAACAGCGAGAAGTACGGCGAATGACCATGAATTCATCAAAAAGATTGATACGGCCAATAGCGCCGCTAGGACGACAGCGAAGATAGTGAACCAAAGGGTGCCCTTTTCCTGATGAATATATTCTTTGGCGACCCATGTGACAGGCTCGTCAGATAGCTGGTCATCCCCTTCGTCTGTGTCTTCATCATCGTAACCCTCATCTGCTGTAGGCTGTTCAGCTACAGGTTGTGGAGCAGGAGCAACTGGCGCTGGAGTAGGCTCAGCGAGTGCTGCCTGTAATGCTGCAGGATCAACTTGCGTTGGTAATCCGATAGGTTGAACAGGAGAGGTAGGCGGCGGAGCCACCGGCTGGGCAGGCTCATTCTGATCAGGCTGGTAGTACCCCTGTTGGTTGTTCGGTTGCATGGATACAGTATAGCATGAGCGGGGTGGAAAAGAGGAAGAAAAAAGAACGGCCACTCGGTCGTTCTTTTTTCTTGGCGGAGGAGGGGAGATTCGAACTCCCGCTCCAGGTCTCCCCAGACTAATGATTTAGCAAACCATCCCCTTAAGCCACTTGGGTACTCCTCCTCGTCGGAACTCACTCCACGTGGTCAATTTACTTCGTAAATTTCCCTTGTTTCGTTGTTCCTCCTCTCAATTCATCAAACAGCAAGCTTGGTTTGATGAATTGGGCAGCTCGGCTGCTCGGGCTTCGATGATTATAGCACAGGATCAGGGGTGGTGGTAGTCCTAAAAGGAGTATATCTATTGACATTTTGTCAATATTTTGTTATAATAGATAAATATGATAGTGAGAGATTGGCGGAGGCCATTATATCTGTTAGCGGCTGGCGTGATTATGCTGGTTATTAGTTTGCTGCTGAGCACCCATGCACAGGCGGCCGGCTTTGATTTGGGCATAGCAGATGGTGCCAACGCCGCAAAGGGTAAGGATATGGTCACCGATCTCTTTGGAGAGACTGGTACTTTTCGCACCCTAACTAATGTCTTGCTGTTCCTTATTGGTGCAATCAGCGTGATCATGCTGATTGTGGGCGGCCTGCGCTATGTTGTGTCAGGTGGTGATTCAACGGCGGTGGCGAATGCTAAAAACACAATCCTGTATGCAGTCGTTGGTATCGTTGTAGCAATTTTGGCTTATGCAATTATCAGCTTTGTGATTACTTCGTTTAGCGGTGGTAGCGGTACGGTCGCGGGTTAAGATACCCGCGAGTTCGAATCTCAACATCGAAGCAAGAAAAAAACTGAGCAGAAAGCTCAGTTTTTTTCTTGGCGGAGAGGGCGAGATTCGAACTCGCGGTAAGTTGCCCTACGGCAGTTTTCAAGACTGCTACCTTAAACCACTCGGTCACCTCTCCCCAAATGGGTGAACTTGGCTATTTTAACAGATTGGCGAGCCTTAGTCGATTGGTTGGCGGCTGATTGAGACAACCCAAACGGTAGTGGCGCCAGCATCCATCAGGGTTTGGGCGGCATATTTGACCGTGGCGCCCGTGGTAATGACATCGTCGATTAACAGATACGTCAGTGGCGGATCAAGGGTACGGGAACATGAAAAGGCAACTTTGGCCTGGGCGGTTCGCTGGCGCGCACCCGCTGCGCGCTGTTTTGTGTTAGTTATCCGACGCAGACTCGTATCAACCGGCAGATGACGCATCCGACCCAGTTGTCGCGCAATCAGCAGCATGTGGTCGTAACCACGCTGACGAATATGAGAACCGACGGTTGGAACCGGAACAATTACCGTTGACGACGGTAATTCTGGGAGATGAGTATGTATAAGATCAGCAAGCGGACGGTAGGCTGCCTTGGCATTCGTAAATTTGTAGTTACCAATCAAGCGTTGCAGGTGGTCGCGGCGGTCTGCAACGCACCAGGCGCGTTGATACGGCACCTTGCAATCACCGCATAGTCCAGAAGCGTTTGGCGCCTGCTTTCCGCAAGCGACACATGCGACAAATGGTTCTGAGGTGATGTCATATTTACAATTATCGCACAGCAAACTGCCTGAAATACCGCACCCAGAACAGTGGTGTGGAGCAGCAAAAGAGAGGATTGTGTCAATCATTGTGATTTTTACGTATTACCTATCTGTTTGGTTGATTATACCTTCGCTATTGGTTATACTGTAGAAGACTAATTTGTCAAGAGCCAAGCGTTAAAGTGGAGGAGACTTATGGCCCGTAAGCAAAACGATGATCTATTGATCGAAGATGAACTGGCCGCCGCGTTTTTGAACGACGACGACCTAAGCGACAGTACTGCCGCCAGTCCAGTAGCGAGTAGCGACGAACCAAGTGATGACGACTTTCCCGGCCAGCTGGCCGTTGACGTCTACGAGACTGAGGAAAAACTAGTTGTTAAAGCGAGAACAGCTGGTGTGAACAAAGATGAACTAGATGTCAGCATCAGCGATGGCATCTTGACCATCAGCGGAACCCTCAGTAGCGGTGACGACAGTGAAGCCACCAACTGGCACATTCAGGAATGCTATTGGGGCGAATTCAGCCGTACATTGGCATTGCCTGTAGCGGTTAAGGAAGATGAAGTAGAAGCAGTCCTAAAAGACGGCGTTCTGACAATCTCCTTTGGCAAGCTTAAACAAGAGCAAGCAAAGAAGATCCAAGTCCTTTAGGCACAACAGGTCAATTAAAAACTCCGCGGTAATCGCGGAGTTTTTAATTGGAGCGTGTATTAGTTAGGCGCCGTTTGCCGCGAAGCTACCAATAACGAAGTTGACAACCGCGTAGGCGAGAATTGCCACTACCACACCAACGATGGCGTAGAGAATGGTGTTTTTGGCATTCGCCACTGCTGTTGAGTCACCACCGGAGACCACGTAGCGGATACCACCGATGATCAGCATGATCACGCTGATTGCACCAATAAGGAACAGCAGGACGTTGGTGATGGTACGAAAAATACCACCTTGGCCACCGTCACCAAACAAGCTGGCTGCATCACCTTGCTGGTCTTTACCTTGTGCCGAGTTTGCACCGTCGGCGAGACCCTTGTCAAACGCAGCATGCGCAGGCACTGGCTGCGCGAACAGAGCAATGCCGAAAACCATTGCTGGCAACACGATGGCTGCCGACAGTAGTTGTTTAATACTTTTCTTCATTATTTTTGAACCTTTCGATTGATTACTTTACTTATGGTTATAGCAGAAGAGCGACGTTTTGTTAAGCTTACTACCTACTTTTGAACGCGTCCAAGACGAAGTTGACGATTGCATATGCCAGAATCGCAACAATCAGACCAACTACGGCGTAGAGTATGGTGTCTTTGGCGGCCTTGGTATTACTCGCGTCACCATTGCTGGTCGTGTAGCGAATACCGCCGATGATGATCATGATGACGGCAATCGCACCAAGGATGAACAGCATGATGTTGACGATTGTTTTGATCATGTCCGTTAGATCCGTCTGACCGGTCTTGGTACCGCCCACTTTCGTTACGCCGTCTTGGATGCTATCGACAGGGCTTTGGGCAAACACTGTTGCGGGCACAAGCGGTAATGTTACCAGACCGATTATGGCTGCGATGCTAAAGATTAATGTTTGTACTTTTTTCATATTTCCTCCTATTGTCCGCCTAGTCGATCTAGGACGAAGTTAACTATTGCGTAAGCCATAATGGCAACCACCAACCCAACAACGGCATACAGTACGGTATCTTTTGCACCCTTGACCGAACTGGCATCACCGTTGCTAGTGGTATAACGAATACCGCCGATAACAATCATGATGACGGCAATCATGCCAAGAACAAACAAGATTGTATTGATAATGTTTTTAATGATATCCGGAGCGTCATCGGTTTTTGTTGCACCGCACAAAGTAGAGGAGTCGCCACCGGATGCATCAGATGCTGTAGCATCCGTTCCTGCGGCGCCCCCAGTTTCAGGGTTAGTACCTGTAGTCCCTGTAGTATCCGTAGCGTCTGTAGTGCCGTCCGCATCAGTCGCATCGGTGCCTTCGGTGCCTGTGGCATCACAGGCATCTTTGAATACATCAATTGCGCTCACTGGAACCGCTGGTAGTGACGCGAACACAACGCCAACGAGAATAGTGAGGCTTGCGAGGGTAAGTTGTATTAATCGTTTCATACTTTCTCCGTTATTTGGCTACATTTTTAATAACAAAATCGGTGATGGCGGCAGCCATGATAACCACAACCAAGCCAACAACGGCGTAGAGAATGGTGTCTTTGGCGGCCTTGACCCCTGAAGCATCGCCACCACTGGTCGTATACCGTATGCCTCCGATGACGATGACGATGACAGCTACGATGCCGGCGACAATGTAGACATTCATCAGTAGGGTTTCGATCTGACTGCTCCCGATACTACTTGGAGCATCGGTCAGATGCAAATCATCTTTGCTGATAGATATTGTTGTTGCTGCAGGCTGTGGGTTCATTATGCAATCGCTCCCGCTATGAATTTAACTAACGCGACTGACAAAATCGACAATACTAATCCAATGACAGCATTAAGAACAGTCGTTTTTGCCGAAGCCGTGCCACTGCTGTTGTCGCCATTTGTCATGTACTTGAACCCGCCGTAGATAATAAAGCCAAGTGTGGTATAGCCAACGACGTAGAGAAGTATAGTCACAAGATTGAGCGCAAGAATACTTGCCCATTTGCCAAAACTTTTGCCTGAGTCTTTATCGTCAAACGAACCGGGTGATGCGATGTTACCCGTAGCAGGGTCACAAAGACCATTATCATACCAGGTGGGGAAGAATATGCTACTACCACATTTGCTGGGGGTAGTCGAAGCGGGAGGGTTCGCCGATTGCGCAGAGGCCGATGCAACAGGTAATAAAAGTGCAACGAGCACGGCTACACTGATAAGTATTCTGTTTATGTTTGATTTCATTTCCTTTATCCTATCACACCGCCAGGTATGAGCCAATTAATAATCGCTATTGTAAAGCCATACATAATAAGCCCAATCACAATATTCCTGATAATCCCCATAGCATTAGCAACCTTGGTCTGATCATCACGAGCGCTGGCGTATAGAACACCCGCATAGGCTAGTCCTCCTGTTGCAACAATACCGATAAGGATGGTCATGATGTTGATTGCAATCTTGATTAGACTACTGATGGTCCCGATACCCGTTGTACCCTCGCAGGCAATCAACTGAGTCTTGGTGGTACCACATTTACCGGGCGTGGCCGTACTACTTGGTTTAGGAGTACTCGTCGGAGTGGGAGTAAGGGTAGAAGTGGGAGTGGGCGACTGCGCATAGACAGGTACTGCACCAATGACAAATAACGCAACCAAGCTACATATAACAAGTCGTATTTTTTTCATCATGATCCTATTACTCCCCCTGGAATGAGCCAGTTTATAAGTGCGACCAAAAAGCCGTATAATATCAGCCCGATAACGATGTTACGGATTAAGGTCCGGGCTTCAGTAACCCTACTTGAGTCATCCTCGGCTTTGGCGTATTTGACCGATGCCCAGGCGAGACCACCGACAGCCGCGATACCAACAATGATAGTCAGGACATTAATAATGATCTTGAGGACGTCATTGATGGCTCCTACTCCGGTGCCTTCACATTTGACAAGCACGGTCTGCGCTTCGCCACAATTGCCGAATGTCTCTTGGTTACCACCACCTCCGGTGTCTTCAGCTTTCGACCCATCAGCGCATTTGCCGCTAGCATCGGGCGTGCTGCCATCCTTACATGCGAGCCCGCTGTCAGGCTTGGGAGCAGTACAAGTTCCAGTATCACTTCCCGTTTGGCCAGGAGCCGTACCCCAAGTACCACCAGCCGCCGCACACTGGCCTGGAGTCGTGGCTTTTTTAATCATGCAATCGTTTATCGTGGTACTGGTAGCTTTGGTTGCCGTGCCCCCATTTTGCTTATAACAATCGTTTACACGGTCGCGGACTAGACTTTCACAACTGCGTTGCTCGGCTAAATTAGCAGAATTCTTGCATGCCTCTTTGACCTGATTATCTAGATACTGACTTTTTGCACCCTTGTTGTTTGTGAGGTCTTTTTCGTTGTCATACTCATTATATTTATCAATGGCCGCATCCATGCCGCAGACACCATCGGCATTCATGTCACCATTATTACATTGTGTCGCTAATGCCAGCACCTCATTATATTTACAAGCTTCGTTGTTCACCTCATTTTCAAAACATGAACGAATAGCGTTCGAACAGTTGCCTTGGGCGGTATCATTGAAAAGTATAGTCTGATTAATACCCCCTCCGACGACTCTGGTGTTCTCGCATGCGGATACGATCTTGCCACATTCGCTCGCACTAAGATAACTGCTTATGGCAGAACAGTTGTCACTCACACAACTTATGTCGTTATTGCCAGTACCGCATGCGCCTGCTGCAGAAACCGTAGATGGTGAGCCAAAAAGAACAAATGCAAAACCAAGTACGGCAATGGCGATAGTAGCAAATAAAGTGGTTGTTTGTTTTATTTTCATTATCTCCCTATAAATTACAATAACCACAAGCAAAACACAAGTCTGTGACAGTGCTGAGTCAATAATTCCGTCATTGACACCATAAGCGTGATAACAGATACTGGGGGAGTATATGGAAAAGCGCTGGTCTAACCGTCTGACCGACGTCTTGCGCAAGCTGTTTCAGCGTGGGGCGTTATTTGCCTTGGGCGCAGTAATGGCAATAACAATGGTGCTGACGCCCGTGATGAGCCGACCGGCTGGCGCCCAGGATTTAAGCAGCCTACTATCACTCGGTGGCTCGCTTACCAATGGGCTATCAACCTGTGCTATTGAAACCGTTGGCTGGGTAATTTGCCCGACCATGCGCTCGATCGCCAAATTAGCCGACTATGGCTTTGCCTACATTAATCAGAATTTTCTGCGCATCGAGTACAATTTGGCATCCAATACTAGTGGAGTCTATAAAGCCTGGGAGTTAATGCGTACGGTGGCCAATGCGCTGTTCGTGGTGGCGTTTATGGCGCTCATTTATTCACAGCTGACAGGCCGTACCAGTGGCGGCTACAACATCAAACGATTACTTCCAAGACTTATTATCTCTGCAATTCTCGTCAATATTTCTTACTATTTGTGCGTCATCGTTATTGATATATCGAACATCACAGGAGACTCAATCCTTACAGTCCTCGTTGAGATTGCCAAGCGCGTTGGCACGCCAATCATGTCACTTGATAGTGCCGCAAACGGCTTTCAGGATGGCGTATTGACCAACATTACCTCTGGCGTACTCACCAAAACAGGCACCGCATGGGTGCTGCTGGCACCAGTTGCAGCAGTAATCGTGTCGATAGCAACAATATGCGCCGCCGGTTTGGTACTGCTGATTATGCGAAAGACGGTCGTCGCAATGCTAGTTCTTGCATCGCCAATTCTGTTCGTCGCCTACCTACTACCAAACCTCGAACGATTTTTCTTTCAATGGCTGCGCTTATTCATCCAACTGTTGCTACTGTACCCAATTATAGCTCTGTTGCTGGGGGCGGGACAGATTGTCAGCGCCACAATTGTCACAGTCGGGTCGGGCGGTGACGCTAATTACCGGGTTGCAAACGACAGCTACCAGGCCAAGGGTGGGTCAGGTAGCGCCATCACTGACCTTACGGCGGCGGCAGCAGCCGTATTACCGCTACTGGGTGTCTGGTTCTTGTTTAAAAACATGTCATCGATAATGAGTACTGCCGGGTCACGCCTTTCAGCGACCGTAGGTGGTCGTGGAAGTAGCGGAGGCAAAGACGACAAAGAGGCACGCGTCACCGGCAAAGCGACCGTCGGGGCAGCCAACGTCAAAAATACCAATGGGCTTGGTGGAGGGCCTGGCAGACGGCAAGCCTTCAGCCGTAACCGGCGGCATAAATCACTCGGTGGGAGTGCATTAACTGGCGAGGGCGAGGGCGCAAGTCGGGCAGGCGTGGCTAACCGTCGACCTGAAGGTGATGGCGCAGCTCTGCAGAATGCAATCGCTGGAGGTAGTGGGAGTAATGGGGATAATGGCAGTAATGGGGATGCAGCCGCGAAAGTCGCTGAAGCGCAAAGCGCCAACGCTAATATTGAAGGTTCGGCAGAGGGTCTCAACATTGAGGGTGCAGTAGCGGCGGCTGTCGCTGCGGGTGCTCCAGGCCAGGAAAAAGAAAAGCAAAAAACCGCCAAAGATATTTTCAATAATCTCAACAAATCGCATGATTCCAAGGATAAAGACCGCAAGTTCAGTTCGGGGGCTCCACCAGCCGGCAGCAGCGGGGGCGGACAATCGGGTGGTGGTGGCAGCCAGCCATCTGCGCCATCTACAAGCTACCGCGCTCCTGCAATAGCGCAAACAGGCAATATCGTCAGCGGTAGCGCTCCTGCACCACAGCAACAAACCAGGGTCATCGCCGTACCGGTTCAGATTGATGGTTCGGCGCTACTCGGCCAGCAGAACCAAAATCATCCGCCAGATATGGTAAGTCAGCCGCCAATTAGTGGTACCGAGGAAAAAGCCAAGGCTCGCGCCCAGAAGTATCTGTTTGATGCCGATCGCGGTATCAAGGAAGCAGGTGACAAGTTAGACATTCTTGGTCAAAAAGGCCCCGACACGCCACCTCATACCGACGATGACGATTCAGATGATGACAAGGCCAAGGATGACGAAAGCTAATGGCCGAGCGACTCAATCCGGGCGAAGAAACAGCCGCTGAGGCTGACTACAAGCGCAAATTTAACCGTACCGCCGAAGGCGAGTCAGCCAAAAACGACCTCAAAGCCAAAGAAGCGGCTGGCAGCGACGCCAGCTGGAAAACCACCACCAAGAAAAAACAAGCGGTAACGGCGGACAAAAAAGGCCGCTTTAATTTCCGTGGCCGTAACGCCGGCAAATTGCATCATGCGTCGGCTTTTGCCTTTATTATTGGCGTGTTCGTTCTTGGAGTCGCCTACACTTCGCTGTTCGCTCCCAATATCATGATGGTAAATATCAAAGAAATGTATACCAACGACCTGGCCGATAGCACGATCGCCCTCGATGCCTATGCCAAAAAACTGATGAATTACAAACTTGGCCATAGTAATTGCGGCGACAAAGAATCAATCAAATGCAAACTATCGACGATGCCCCGCGGCCTGAAACAATCTTTTGAAAAGCATGGTTTTACAGTACTAGGTAGCAAGGTCGAAGAGGATGGCCGCGATACCACTGGACAGCCAACCAGTTCGGAACCTGAAAGCCGCTATCAAGTCAGCTCGATCATCATGCCAACCACTTCACCAGGCGCCGCCTTCACCGGCGACATGCTGTACCTGTGGGCGGGGCTATCCAGTGGCAACAAGGCGCTTTTGTATGGTGTTTTTAACCCGAAATCCAGCTTTTATCAGGATGCTCGTTTCAAACAACGGCTCAAAACCAAATACGATCTCACCAAAGCGCCCACCGTTTCGGGCACCACCGAACAAGCCGTCGACAAATCATTCGACAAATCAATGACTGGTAGCAATGAAGGTATTGATATTTCTGGCCGGCCTAACGCCGATGGGGGAATTGGGCTTGGATCACTTCGCAACCCAGTAACGGCCGCTCAATTCCAGGTCGCGGCACGTACCGCCGCTAATCTCGCTGCGTCGTATACCTCACTAGAATGCGCTTGGTATTCATACGGCAAGGCGGTCATGAATGATGCCAAATCTGCCAAATCCCACACCGTGGCACGCTTTGCGATGCAATACCTGAAAGCCGCCGATCAGATAAAGGCTGGTACGTCCGAAGAAATTGCCATCAATACGCTTTCAGGCAAATTAGCACAAAGTGCCGGTGGTGGCTATGACGGTCCTAACGCCACCGATTCTACGATGTATAAATCGATTGTTCATGGTGCCGTGCCCATTCCGTCGCCATTCGGTTTCTTGTATTATCTCGATACGTTCGATTTGATCGGAGCGATGTTCCCTTCCTGGACGCAATTTATGGCGAGCGCTGCCGGACTGGCTGGTGTCACTGGCGCATCCGGCACCCTCGCGATGCCACCCGCCAATTTGACGGGGGGTGACCGGGATTACTGTTTGTCTGGGGAAACGACCGAAAATAAGTCTAAAATTAAACCAGGTGATAGTAAAAGCACGAAGTGTATTGAGGCCATCAATGCCATGGCCTTCCCTGGCACACAAGGACTGGTGACAGATGCCACTACTGTAGCCGGTCAGACCTGCCCGCAGCCGCATTATGACAACCCAGATCAAACGTTTGAAGGCGAATGGCTCATGTCACCATCCGCTAAAATAGTCGATGCCACACTGACACCCTATATCAGTTTACTGTTTGGCGCTAATGCCATTGCCTGGGCAAACGTCATCTATCCGTTCTTTACCTCTCAAACGACAGGCGTCGCCGCTAGTGATGCCATCTTTGCCGGTACCGGTGAAGTACTTGGCGATATGGCGATGTCACGCGGTATGACGCCGGGTAACGCAGCCACGATGACTATATATTTGGCGCAAAAGGAAAAAGTAGAGAATGATTTCAATGAGGTCGCCCGTTATAACGCCCGTAAAGATCCCTTTGATCCCTATAATAAATTCTCGTTCCTTGGTTCGATCACCCATGCGCTGACACCGACTTACAATTCTAAAACGCCGCTATTTTCGACCATCGCCAACAGTCTGTCGCTGGTAGGAAGTGGTATCAAACAGCTTGACCCGTCGGCGAACGCCATTTATTATCTGCAGCCTAATCCTTTTAATCCTTTGCGCCTCGCCATGTGTCCCGACCCTGAATATTTAGCTATCCTCATCACGGCAGATGTAGCATGTAACGTCCGTTACCAGATGGGCAAACAAGAACTCGCGGCACAACCTGACAGCGTGATTGATTATATGATCAAAGAACATTCTGACGCCTACGACGACAAACTCAAAGACCTCAGAGAACGCGTCGCCAAAGCAGATGCCGAATTTGACCTAGCAAATGTCACGCGCCAGTTGACCGAAATGGAAGAGGCCTCCAAGAAGCCTTTTATCGACGAGAAGACTGGCAAGCCAATCAAAAACAGTGAATACGAAAAATTCATGGATTACTGTGTCAACCGTCAGGATCCATGGGGCAGGAGTGCCATAGTCGTCCACAGAAACGAGTTGTCGGATGAAGAGAAGCAGAAACGCCTCGGTAATACCGATGGTGATCGCCAGGTTCATGGAAACGGCGGCAGCCCCGACCAAGAGACGACCACTATCAGCTATCCTTCGATCACCGAGGGCGCCAAGGATGATCAGGATTGGTACACCGGCAAGAAATGTCTTGAAGAGGGCAGTGAAATGCTTACGAATTTCCGTGCATACACTATGCTGTGTTCGGTCGACGGGTCATACTCGGGCGGCATCGACTGCACCGATGCTGACAATTCAGCTGCCTACGCTGATGATTTCTTTACGAGCAACGACATCCTGTATTCATCGTGGTACTAGAATTTACAGCTGAGCTTTTGCAACGAGTTTTTTCAATGCAGCCAGTGAAGATATCTCGCTGAGAGTAATCGAACCACTCGGTTGAACAATCACGAATTTGTATGCTCGCAAGCCATTAATAGCAAGAAGTCTGTATTCGCGGGTGCTGCCTATGGTCTGAGCGTGCATAAAATAAATTGGATGACCGTTAACGGTTCCGGCACTAGCAGTGCCGACGGTTACTTTTGCCTCATCAAACGATACCTTGTTCTTGAAAATCATTTCGTCGACATACAGGCTCACAGCCCTGCCATCCTGACGGGTAAAGCCAAATGTTGCGGTCTGGCCGCGACTGCCATTGAGGTTAAAGACGCTGCTTACCTGTACGTCATCGACTTTTTTAGCTTTGCTACCAAGTGCGTTAACAACCGCCTCTTTACTCACAACATTTGCAATACCAATATCGCCGTCCTTTTCGGTAAACGCCCGGAACCCATCGGCACCAACACCGTATCGACTACCCGGTACCGGTTGGTTTGCGACAAAAATCACTATGAGTGCCAAAATGATTGCCCCTACCGATATAAGCACCAGGATCGGAAGAATAAGTGCTCGTTTACGGCGGCTAATGTCTTTGAACGCTGGTCGCAGTTTGCCTTTTTTTGCCATATCTAAAGTATATACTACCATAAGCAAATTACTCGCATCCGCCGTACCGCTTGTCCTTACCAGAGTGTTATTGTATCCTAAAGACATATTCATTATGAACAAACATTCAAACACGTTCAAAATTCGCCGTTCAACCTTTCGTCGCCTCATGTCCAGCCGCCCAACTGTTCTAGTTGGAATTGTGATCGTATTTGTCGCGGCAACAATGGCAGGGCAGGGCTTTTGGGCACGTCCAGCCAGCGCCGTCGAGACGATGAGCGAATATTGCAGTCTCAGCAAGTACCCTGCCGGTGTCAAGAATAATGCCTGCACAAGTGGTGTCCGTGGTGAAAATTGCGATGATTATAACGAGATCGCTGGCGCGGCCGTTGCCAAGATTTGTACCGATGCCGCCGAAGCTAGGGCCAGGGGTGATGTCAACAACACGGTCGTCACACCGAGCCCCACCACGACCCCAACTATTGACGCGAACGCTTCGAACAGTGCCAATGCCGACGCCTATAAAAAAGCTGTCCTTGCCGGTTGTTCGACTTATCAAAAGGACACGGCTGCTGCTTTGTGGTGCCTGTACGGAGGCCTCGGTCAAAACGGCACCGAGGGCAAGCCCAAAAGCACCCAGGACTGTATAACCAAGCCGGAGCTACAAAGCTCAACCACCAACCAACAGGCATGTATTACAGGTTCTCAGGTCGGACAATCGTACTTAGCGGCACAAAATGGTAACAGCGCCAAAGTACAGGATCAGTTAGACCAATCTCAAAACTTGTCGCAGTACCTTGATGTTTTGCATGCCGCCGGAGGCGATGCCAAAACGGATGTCAGCCAAGAGGCCGACAACAATTACGGCTCGTACGTCAACGGCGCCGGCAAACAACAGGCTCTTAAAGTGACGCCCGGTACTAACGGAGCCGCACTGCTCTTTTTTAACGGTGGTGGCTGGCATGCTAACGACCATAACAGTGACAAAGTCGCAGAGGGTAGACAAGGTAATAATGGTGAAGATGCTCCTCCAGGTGGCGGCGCTACTGCGCGCGGCTACACCGTTATTGACGTTACCTACCGGTTAGGATCAAGTGGTATTTATTATATGTTCGAAGACGTTATGCGCGGCGTCCAACATGTTATTAACAACGCTGGCCTCTACGGTATCGATCCCGCCAGAATTGGTATTTGGGGCGACAGCGCAGGCGGCAGCCTGGCAATGCGCGCGGCCGGCAGTGGCAAATCTGGTGCCAAAGCCGCAGTCGGCTGGTCAGCACCAACGAACGCCTACACTGGCTTGTTTCGATCATATAAAAGCTTCTTGATAGGTATGGATCATTCGACTTGCATTCCGACCGACCTAGCTGGCCTCACCAACACAACCGACCTCCTCAATGGTGGCAGCGGTAATGTTGCCGAATACGGCCAGGGGCTTAGCAGTAACGACTTTAGCTCGCTCGGCATCGGCGGTGATCCCGGAAGTGGGGGTGGCAATCCACTTGGCATTATTACCGAGGTATTGACAGCCGCACAATATGCAGCCAGTACCGGCCAAAATGTCGAATCAATCAGCAAGCAACTTGAAAGTGGTGGCATCGAAGGACTCAGTGGTGGCGTCTTCAACCTCGCCAGCAAAAAACTGAACGAATGTATCGACAATTTGAACGTCATGTCTCCTGCGATGTTTGCCAGCCCGATGAGCCCACCTAGTTTCCTTGCCGGCTTTGACAATGATGACTTGGTCGGTCCTGAACAAGAATATGGTATGCGTGACAAGCTACGCAGCCTAGGTATTCGTTCAGAAGCACTTGTTCTCGAAGGCGATCCTGCAGCCCCAGCGGTGGCATTAGGCGCAACCAAAAACCACCTCGATTACAATCCGTTGTTCATGTGCGATACGCTTAACTTCCTTGATAGTATTCTTCAACCTGACAGGGATCAGACTAACTGCAAAGGTGGCGCATCAGCGGCTGCAACAGGTAGTGACCCCTCAGCGGGCGGTGGTGGTGGTTCAGGTGGAGGTGGTGGTGGCTCTAATGCTGGTGGAGGTGGTGGTGGTGATAATAACAATGGGTGCCCGGACGGTTACCTTAGCTCCGGAGGAACTTCTAGTGCAAACGGTGGAACGACGACATGCGTTCGAGACGATGGTCAGACTACAGGCGGCAGAACTGGCTGTGAACAAAGCGGTGGAACATGGGTAATAACGGCAAAGAGTGGTGGCTACTGTTCTAAGGCTGGTCATACCGCCGCTGATGAATGTATCGTCGGAGGGGGCACTTATAGCAACGGTACCTGTACATACTTTGGTTCCGCAAACTCTAATAACAAGACCGTGACTGGGGCCGGCAAAGCACCTGCACCAGGTAAAGGAAGGGCTTTTAATATAGATAGTTCATCTTCTGCCACGGATGTTAATACGAGCATAGCGTACACATGTCCGTCGGGTAGAGCTGATAGTTCGGCGATTCATGGCACCACCATAACCTACGTATGTAGATAGGGTAATATATCGATGAAGATTCATAATACACATAACTCACAGTCGGGATTCAACCGCGTTACAGTAGTAACTTCCTCGCTTGTGGCAATTATTATCATTTCGTCGCTACTGTACTTTTTTGTATGGAGACCAACAGATAACGATTATCGGGCAGCAGCCGCTCAAGTGAGTTCCATGAAAGAGAGCAGCGACGCTCTAACAAGCGCACTCGCAGTTGTTCAAGATCCTGCTAGTATTACCACCGTAACTGCGGCGAAAGTTGAAAGTGCCGTAAACGGCTATCAGCAGACTTTAAGTACTCTAGGAACGAGTGTAGTTGTAAGTCGTGACCTTACAGTAAAGTCTACTTACGACCAGACAAAGAGCAGTCTCGAAAAATACAAACAATCCCTAAATGATCTGGTAAAATCCCTCAAGCTGTATACCGCTGCGCTGGATAGCTGCACCAAATTTACATATTCAGCCAGCGGTACAGACTTGAATGTTAAAAACAAACTGTTAAATGTATGCCTAGGTGACCTTAATAACGGGCTAGATTCGAAGTACAAAGCGTTCAACGATCAATATTTTAATGAATATATCGATCATACCGCAAAGTATGTCGGAGCAACTGTTAGTGAGATTAAGGCAACTGATCAAGCCACTTCTGCTGCCGCAGTTGCTGCAATAAATCAAGCATACGATGCAATTCAAGCACTAGGTAAAAAAGAGATTGATTACTCGCTATCTGTTCCTGCAGATGCACTGAATAAACTATCGTCGATTATAGATTCACAGCGAAAAGCATTAATTCGTTAAATTTCATAAGCACTTGCATTTTTCACATTTTTAGTGTATAATGAAAAAGTAAACTAAAGAATTTTATAAACGAGAACCTTCCTCTATGTCACTCCATCCAGAAGTTCGTCGCACTAACTTTGATACCGATCATATAACGCAGCCTATTCCGGTTGTCCAGTCTCCTGCCCAACAGCCAAACCGAGGCGGATTTACAGAAACACCACTTCGTCAGGCCGTCAGGCAACATGATACTAGTTTTCCTGATCGTATTCCCGCAGGTTTTGATGCTAATAAAGCAGCCGCCCGTGAAATAGTTCCGGGTAAGTCTAACCGTCGACGTAATATGTTGATCGGTGTTGG
>CAYIQY010000005.1:24742-31648 GCA_964365665.1 uncultured Candidatus Saccharibacteria bacterium
GGTGTTGGAACAGCTGCGGCTGCCATAGCCGTTGCCGGAGTTGCCGCATTCGGCGGCGCAAAAGCCGGTAGCAGTGACCGTGAGACTCCTTTAGGATCCGACACCACCACTTCTGTATCTGAAACCCCAGGACAAGAAGCGTTGAACCTGTCACGCGTCCAAGAGTTAGATTATGCAGGACCTAAATTAAATGCCGACATGGAAGCTACGACTAGCAGGCTAAATGCTGCACTCGATAATATGGGCTATGCTGGTTACAATTTCTTCAACCGACCCGTAGTTCCCCCTAGTACAGATAACACCCCGCAAGAAATTTGGGATCAAATTACCCTTGGGTCTTTCCAAGCATGGGAAGCAGCACAAAGTGGTACGCCCGAAGCTCTCGAAGAAGCTAAACGATTAGCTGCAGGTGTAGCCGAAGATCAAGAATACGGTGATCTCGTAGATACTTTCGCTAATGGTGGAACGCCAACAATCCCACTAGGAATCATTCATGACTCAACAGTAAAGCCATTAATTACTTCTGGCAGTTACGAGGGTGTCGAAGCGACTGGCCTTGGTCTAATGGAATTCACAAAACAGGCAATATTTTCTAAAGACGAAACAAATCCGGACTATGTTAACGTTGTTGTTCGCCTCGAACAAGGAAACTCACCAGACTCAATGCGATGGGTATTCGTTCAATCAACCAAAACTCTGCCTCCAGCAAGCTAATTTATCGTCCAATAACCCTCTAATAAGCTTGTGTTTTTCAAGGGGTTGCCTTACTCTATGTTATAGAGATGGGTCTAATACAAAAAAGAGTTAGCTCAAATATTGATATAGGAAAGATCGTTCAGCTTTCATTTGTTGGCGCTGTTCTGTGTTTATTGCTAACTATCTTCTCCAGTAGTACCCCTTCCGTAAATGCCATAGGCAACTGTCCTGGTGCCGAGCAGCAAGGTACAGGTAGTAATATTGGGAAGTGTCTGCTGAATGGTAACCCGACAGCCAATGCGCCTACCGGGCAGACTCCCGCCAATAACGATCCGACAGCTGCGGGGCAAGATCCCGCGCAAAGCGACACTACCGAAGAAGGCACTACCTGCGCCGTAGAAAAAATTGGGTGGATATTGTGTCCGATTATTGAATCGGCTGCCAAAATATCGGATAAAGCATTCGATATATTAGCCGATAATTTCCTCCGGACTGACCCTGAACTGTTCAGTGACAAAAGCGGTACTAAAACAGCGTGGGAAATCGCCCGTAATCTGGCGAATGTCATGTTTATTATCGCGTTCATTATTATTATTCTGTCACAGGTAACGGGACGAGGGCTGGACAATTACGGCATCAAAAAGATGCTACCACGGCTGGTTATCGCGGCAATCGCGGTCAATGTATCGTATTACATTTGCCAGCTGGCAGTAGATGTGACCAATATTCTGGGGTACGAAATCCAGAATGCATTGGCAGAAATTTCGAATGGCCTAGGGCCGTCAGTCTTTGGGTCAGCTAGTGAATACGCCGGTACACAACAGAGTACCGGAGGTGGAGATACGCTACTCTTTGTTATAGCAGGTGCCGCGCTGGCAACTGCTGCCGTGATTTGGGTGACGCTACCAATGCTGGCAAGTGTCGTTTTGTTCGTGCTAATCACAGTCATCACAATTATTATTATCCTTCTCCTGCGAAAAGCGATTATCGTACTGTTGATCGTTGTCTCTCCAATAGCTTTCGTTCTTTATCTGCTACCTAACACCGAAAAATTCTTTAGCAAATGGATGAGTATGTTTGGAAAGCTATTGATGGTATTCCCAATTGTTGGGATGTTATTTGGTGGGGGTCAGTTAGCCAGTACTATCATTCTGGTATCCGGTGCTCAATCCCAACAACAAGCCCAAGCGGCCAGAGAATGTAATCCTGAAGACGACGAGAGTAAAAAGAGTTACGAAAATGGCACTACTGAACAAAAACCGAACAATTATGACACTTGCGGGGCTGGATCCGTAACGATCAGTGGCACCAAAGATGGCGATACTAACTGTGGTGGCCAAACAAGCGATGGCTGCTCCACGACTGCCAGTTGGACACTTGGATTGGTTGCTATGGGTGTCGCCGTTGCACCGTTGATGGCCGTATGGGCAGTACTGAAGGGCGCATTGGCAGCAGCCGGAGCAATCGGTGGCAGAATCGCAACGAACATACAAAAAGGCGTGGACCGGGGTGGAAAAGGTATCGGCAACAAGGTTGGGGAAAAATACAAGGAGAGTGCCTTTGGTATTGGCGCTGAAATCCGCCAAGCAGGCAAAAAGAGCTTTAAGAGGAAACGGGTGCTCAGCAGCCTGGGAGTAAAAAAGCCCGAAGGCATTGATAAATACAGGCAATACGCTGCGGGTGGTGTGCCTGGGCTTCTGAAAAAGAGCGATACATTGAATGTTGGCTCGATTCGTGCTCAAAACCAAGCGATAGAGCGAGCCGCATCTGCTCGTGGCGAGATTGATAGCGAGGAAACCAAGAACGCACTCGCTGCTATTGAATATCATGAGAAGGGCAAGTTATTGGGAGCTCAAGAAGTGTTTGATACCGCCATTGATACTGGCGACTACACAAAGGCCAAGGCTGCTATTGCTGCATTGGCTACATCAGGTGAGGCTGGTATGAACGCCCTTGCTGATAAACTCGAGAAACTACAAATTGAAGCTCCGAAACTTTCTGGGGATGTCAAGGAGTATATCCTCCAGGCTCATGGCAACGTTAAGGAAAAGGATGCCGCTGTTCACGCATGGGCAGCTTCAGGCCCAGAAGCAACCAATACAGTATCACAATACGCCGCGGAGGCCTCAACTTTCGCAAAACTTACAGATGCTCAATTCTCTACACAGACAACATTGTCCCTTCAGAGTGCTGGTGCCCAGCAAGCGCTTAGGCTAGAATCAGCCGGTGTAACCAGGAAAGACCGTCTCCTTAATAACCCTGAAAACGCACGCTCCCTTAGTGATAACAAGAGGAATACAATTAATAACGCATAAAGCGGGTGTTTTAACAGTCCTGCAACCTCGCCTAACCATAAGAAGTAAGGTATAATACCACCAGATATGGCGGTTTACAAGGTACCTCAAGACGTCGAGGCGGATGACAAGCTGATTGGTCCGTTTAGCTTTCGTCAGTTCATATATTTGATCATCGTGGCGATATCGATGGCAATGGCATGGGGATTTTCTCAGATATTTATCCCGCTGGCGATTGTTCCGCTACCAGTCATTATCTTTTTTGCCGCCTTGGCGCTACCACTCCGCAAAGACCAGCCCATGGAGGCGTATTTATCCGCGGTGGTGTCTTTTTATTTCCTCAAATCCCGCAAACGATTTTGGATTCCTGACGGGATTTATTCGTTCATCACGATTATTCCGCCCAAAGACGCTGACAAAATCTTGACCAAAAACCTCAACGAAGAGGAAGCAACGCAACGACTAGGGTATTTGGCTGATCTGGTCGATACGCACGGTTGGGCAATACGTGGAACAGGGGTCACTGGTGACACATCTATCAGCACCGATCTGTACTATGAAACCCAGCAAACAACCGATATGATGGACAACACCACGCCAGCAGCGCAGGCGATGGTACAGCAGTTGCAAGACAAGGCGGCAGGCCAACGCCAAACGGCCATCACCGGCATGCAAGCAGCTCAGGCTGCTGCGCCCGAACCAACTGATCCGGCCAAAGCTAAAAAAACAGCGCCACCAATAACGAAGGATGTGGACGATCCGCCCCCTTCAAAGCTGCCTTCAGTCGATAATATCCGCGCCAAACCGGCAGATTCTGTCAAACAAGTCAGTACGCAATCAAATCGCGATGCGATCGCCTATGCCAACGCACTGGCTGAAGAAGCTGGCGATGAGCGGGGAGTACCCGTTGCGACGCCAACCGTCGAAAAGGCACCAAGCACTAGCGCTTCTACCCCCGATACTGGTACAATGGAGCTGACCCATCAGCAGGCGGATGAATTGTCAAAACAAACTGACGTGTCAGTGCAGACATTAGCACAGCAAGCCAGCCGTGTCGCCGAGAAAAACAAGGTGTTACGTAGTGGTGACGAAGTGACGATTTCGCTCCGTTAAAGGTAGAAAAAAGGGAATAAACAGGGCATGCCTCCAAACCAACAACAGCCACAGCAACCGGCCGCACCCGTCCCAGGACAGGGTGCTCCTGTTGCGCCCGGGCAACCTGGTGCAGCTGCTGATCAAGCCCACACCCCGGCACCACCGGCCAACCCAAACACGACGCAAAATAGCCTGCTTTTCTCTGAACTTCGCGATAACATGGTGATTATGAACGATGGTAGTTTCCGTTCGGTTGTCGCCTGCAAATCGATCAACTTTGACCTGATGAGCAGCAAAGAACGCGAGGGTATCGAATATAGCTACCAGAACTTTCTGAACTCGCTGTATTTCCCTGTCCAGATCCTCATCCGATCGCAACGCGTTGATATCGGTCCCTATATTGAGCGTTTGACCAATATTCGCCGCGATCAAGAAAACATGCTGCTGAATGTTCTGACCGACGATTATATCGACTTTATCGACACGCTTTCGCAGGAAGCAAACATTATGGACAAGACATTTTATGTCATTATTCCTTACTGGCCGCACGGCGACATAAATACCATCAAGCGCAGCAGTAAAAGCCTGTTCAGCACGATTTTTGGCGGCCAACAACAGCAGCGATCTATCGTCGTCGACCATGCCCAGTACGAAAAGGCGAAGGACGAGATCAAAAACCATACCGATGCTGTTATGAGCGGATTATTCCAGCTGGGCATCAAATGCGTACAACTGAACACCAGGGAACTCGGCCAACTGTATTACAATTTCTACAACCCCGACACGGCAGTCCGCGAGCCACTTGGTAATTTTGAAAGTATCACCGCTATGTACGTCCGTAAGGGTACGGGCGAAGCACCACGGCCACACCTGATCCGGGAGGAAATGTAGATGGCCAAAAAACCAAACGTCGATATTGCCGCTCAGCAACGGGCGCGCGAACAAGCCGAAGTCGAACAGGCCTTTCAAAAAGGTATTACAACGCTGCGCGATTTGGTTGCACCATCGTCACTCGAAATCCACGCCAGCCACTTCCGATTAGGTACCAAATACGGCCGTACGATCTATGTTTATGCCTACCCGCGCCAGATTTATACCGGCTGGCTGTCGAGTATTATCAACATCGACGAAGTGCTGGATGTCAGCATGTACTTTTATCCAGTCGAATCCGAAGTCGTCCTGAAAAACCTGCGCAAAAAAGTGACCCAGATGCAGGCGACTATGGCTATCAACGAAGAAAAAGGTCGTACCCGCGATCCAGGGCTCGAAGCGGCACTGAACGACGCCGAAGAACTGCGTGACGAGATCCAGGTCGGGTCAGAACGGTTCTTTCGTTACGGTTTGTATATCACGATGTACGCCGACAGTTTGGATGAACTTGCCTTTATCCAGCACAAGATTGAAACAATTTTCGGCCAGCAGTTGGTATTTAGCAAGGTTGCCTCGTCGCAGCAAGAGCAAGGCCTGAACACCACCGTGCCGCAGATGACTGACCAGCTGCAGATTCGCCGCAACATGAACACCGGTGCAATCAGTACCAGCTTCCCGTTCACCAGCGCCGATTTGACGCAGGAAAAGGGTATTTTGTATGGCATCAACATGCACAACAACGGTTTGATTATTTTCGACCGCTTTACCCTTGAAAACGCCAATATGGTGGTCTTTGCCAAGTCAGGTTCGGGTAAATCATTTACGGTCAAGTTAGAGGCTGTGCGTTCAATGATGATGGGTGCGGATATTTTGATCATCGACCCGGAAAACGAGTATCAGAAATTGTCTGATGCCGTTGGTGGCAGCTATATTCGACTGTCGCTCAATAGTGACGTGCGCGTCAATCCGTTTGACCTTCCGCGCGTGATTGACACCGAAGAAGCCGATGATGCGCTACGTGCCAATCTGGTGACACTCCACGGACTTTTGCGTCTGATGCTTGGTGGGGCGCAGGTGCTTGCCAGTGGTGCGACCAATACGTCAGCCATGACACCGGCCGAAGAAGCTGACCTTGACCAAGCGTTAATCGATACGTATGCTCGTGCCGGCATTACCAGCGACCCGTTAACCCACACATCACTGCCGCCAACGATGGTTGATTTGTATGACACGCTGGTACACATGGAAGGCAGCGGCCCGGCATTGGCGCAGCGTCTGCGCAAATACACGACCGGTACGTTTGCCGGTATCTTTAGCCAGCAATCAAATATCGATATCAACAACCAGATGGTCGTGTTCAACATTCGTGACCTCGAGGATGAACTCCGTCCTGTCGCCATGTACATTGTCCTGTCGCACATTTGGAATGTCACGCGTTCTCATCTGAAAAAGCGCATGTTGATCGTGGACGAGGCCTGGCAGCTGATGAAGTACGAAGACAGCGCGAACTTCCTATTCTCGCTCGCAAAACGCGCCCGAAAATATTACCTTGGCGTCACGACGATCAGTCAGGACGTTGAGGACTTTATGGCTAGCAAAATGGGTCGCGCGATCGTGGCCAACTCTTCTATGCAACTGCTATTGAAGCAGTCGCCTAGTGCCGTCGACGTGCTGGCGGACGTCTTTAAACTGACCGACGAGGAGCGTAAGCGTCTGTCGAACTTCCCGGTTGGGCAGGGACTGTTCTTTGCCGGTTCAAACCATGTCCATGTCCAAGTCGTGGCGTCTCGTACCGAACATCAGTTAGTTACCACTAACCCGGTTCAACAATTGCAACAAGAGGAAGAAAAGCGCATGCAAGAGTTGGCGAAACAACGCGAAGCTCAGGATAAAGCAACTGCCGAAGCGCAGGAAACGCAAATTTAGGGGTAATGCGTGAGTGTTGCAGGCG
>CAYIQY010000006.1:0-28350 GCA_964365665.1 uncultured Candidatus Saccharibacteria bacterium
AATCGACGACAAAGATCTCAAAATCGATGTCTATCGCGCTGGCGGTCATGGCGGCCAATCAGTTAATACGACTGATAGTGCCGTGCGTGTGACGCATCTGCCAACCAATATCGTTGTTGCGATTCAAAACGAACGCAGCCAACTGCAGAACAAGGAAACAGCCATGCGGATTTTGCGTGGCAAACTTGCGCAGTTGCAACTGGAACAGCATGCAGCAAGCGTGGCGGATCTCCGCGCTGGCGAATCAGCGAACTGGGGTAGTCAGATACGTAATTACGTTTTGCACCCCTATACACTAGTTAAAGATACCCGTACCAAATATGAGGAAAAAGACCCCCAAGCGGTACTGGATGGCAAAATAGATGGTTTCATCAATGCCTACTTGGAGGCAAATCTTTCGTCGGAGGAATAGCTTGATGAGAATGACAGAATTACATCCCGCAGTGTGGAGACAGTTGCCGAGCTTCCTGTTTACGAGTAAATTAGTTTCACCATCACCGTTTTACATCACAAAACTTATGCTATAATAACCATAGTAATGATTCTGTTAGATAGGGTAACCAAGTCATACGGCAAAGACAACAAGCCGGCGTTGAACCGTGTTAGTTTGCACGTGGAACCAAAAGAATTTGTGATTATTGTCGGAACCAGCGGAGCGGGCAAGTCGACACTCCTCAAACTATTAACTCGGGAAGAAAAACCAACCAGCGGTAAAATTGTCGTTGGCGGAATTGACTATGATCACCTGAAAGACAAACACATCCCGCTTCTACGTCGCAAGATCGGTGTTGTGTTCCAGGATTTCAAACTATTGCCGCAACGTACGGTGTACGAGAACATTTCATTTGCGCTTGAAATAGCCGGGATGACCAACCGCGAAATCAAAAATACTGTTCCAAAAGTCATCGAATTAGTCGGCCTGACAGGGAAAGAGAAGCAATTCCCGCATCAATTATCCGGTGGTGAACGTCAACGTGTGGCGATTGCCCGTGCTGTTGTCCGCCAACCAAAAATCCTCATTGCCGACGAGCCAACCGGTAACCTTGACCCTCGTCACAGTTGGGACATTGTCCGACTACTCGAAAAGATTAATAAATACGGAACGACGGTTCTTTTGACTACTCACAACGTAGAAATCGTGAATAAATTGCAGCGCCGCGTGATTACAATCGAACACGGTAAAATAACATCCGATCAGGCACAGGGGAGTTACAGGCAATAATTATGGCAAAGAAATCTGAACCAAAAGCACTCGCGCAAAGCAAACGGACTCGTCGTAAGTGGCTGGAGTTTGTCCGCATGTGCCGCTATGGTATTAATAATTTCAGTCGTAATGCGTGGCTGACGATTGCTGCAACCGCCGTCATGACGATTACATTGCTGATTATCTTTATTACATTGTCTGCCCGCCAAGTTCTGGTTGATACCGTAACTCAGATCAAAGACAAAGTTGATATGTCGATTTATGTCAAAACCGACACGACAGACGCTCAGGCGCGGGAAGTTCAGGCCGAAATTGAAAAGCTATCGACAGTCAAAGGTGTAACGTACATCAGCCCCCAAAAGGCACGCACCAACTTTGCCAACGAGAATAAAGCAGACAGCCAGACACTCGATGCCTTGAATGAAGCCACGAACAAACTACCGGGAACCTTCCGGATCAGCATTGCCGACATTAATGATCCGTCGCAGCTAGACAAGTTCGTCAAGACCAATACTATTTACAAGAAATACGCCGATCCTAACCGACCGGCCAGCTTTAGTGGTGACCGTCGTAGCGCCATCCAAAATATCGGTTTGGCAGTCCAGTTCGCCGAACGTGCGGGACTTATCGCGAGCGTGATATTTATCATTATCTCGTCACTCATCGTCTTTAATACGATACGTATGGCGATCTTTAACCGCAAAGAAGAAATCCAGATGATGAAACTGATCGGCGCCGACCGTAACTTTATCCGAGGGCCATTTGTGGTTGAGGCGGTCGTCTACGGCTTCATTGCTGCTGTCCTCGCTACCGTATTAGGAGTGTTGGCACTCTATGGCACACGCGAAAAACTGGCTAGTTATGATATCGCAGTCAACGGTACGGTCGAGAACATCACTGTTTACATCGGTTTTGTTCTTTTGGGAATGATTTTTCTTGGTGCGGCAATCGGAGTTGTCTCATCACTACTGGCAACGCGCAAATATCTGAAGATTTAAACTAAAGCATAAGCATTGACGCACAGGAGGGTGTGTATTACCATGGGAGATAGTATGAAACAGCGGTCCACCACACCAGCTCGACGACGAATCATGACTAGGTTTATCCTCGTCAGTTTTGCGTTGGTGATGGCGGTGAGTGCGCCACTTGCGTATGTACAGCATGCGATGGCTGATAAATGGGATGATCAGATTAACGGATTGCGTGCACAAGCAAACCAATTCCAGGCACAAGCAAACCAATTCCGAGCTCAGGCTGATACACTGCAAAACAAATTGGATCAAATCAATGCTCAAAAAGCCGCACTTGAAGCGCAGATTGCGCTTAATCAGGCTAAAAATGAAAAATTGCAGGCTGATATTGCTGCTAATCAAGTAAAACTTGAAAAGTCCCAGAGTGTCCTCGGAGATACGCTTGCTAATCTGTATGTTGACGACAAAATCTCGTCCCTAGAACTTATCGCGAGCAGTAAAAACATCGGTGATTTTGTCGATAAACAAGAATACCGATCGGCCGTTCGTGACTCGTTGAGTAAAACAATTTCAGAGGTGAAGAAGCTGAAACAACAATTAGAATCCGACAAAAAAGAAGTCGAGAAAATCCTGGCTGAATTAAAGCTGCAAAATGATCAGTTAGCAGCGATCCAAGCCGAACAACAGCGGCTTGTTGACCAGACTCGCGGCGAAGAGGCGGCTTACCAAGGGCTTGTTAACAGTGCGAAAAGCCAAATGGCGAGTATCGCATCACAGCAGCAAGCCTATTACCAAAGTCTCCTAAGACGTGGCGGTGGTAATTCCGGTGTCGTCGGCAGTTTCCAGTACTCTGGCTGGAGCGGTAACCAAGGCTGTAGTGGGGGATACCCTTACTGCGGGCCACAGGATACGTCAGTCGATCCTTGGAACTTATATAACCGCGAATGCGTCAGCTATGTTGCATGGGCGTTGCAGAATCGATTTGGCAAAAGTGTTCAACCGTTCCACGGGGATGGCAACGCAATGGACTGGCCATACAGTGCGCCACGCTGGAGCGGTGCTTACCGAGTCAGCTCACCAGTACCAGGTGACGTCGTCGTCTTGCCGGCAATGGGCGGTTTCGCCCCGATTGGTCATGTCATGATCGTTGAGTCAGTCAGTGGTAGTAGTATGCGCGTCAGCCAATACAACTTCTATGGTACAGGTCAATATAGCACGATGACCGTGCAAAATTCTGGAGTAGTACTGCTCCGTTTCCCAGACGCTTAGATCACCCACTCTTGCCAGTACTGGACAAATCATTACGGTTATGCTATAGTGAACCTTAATGAAACAACGGTCCACCACACCAGTTTCGAAAATCAAACAGACCACGAAAAAAGTAACACTTATCACGGTCGCTCTTTTGCTTGCTGTGACAATCCCATTCCAGGTAGCAAAGGTTGTTCGCGCTGATGATTTCGATCAACAGATTTCCAAAATCCAGGCAGAAATCGATGCCTATCAGTCACAAGCAAGCAAGTTAAACAGCCAGGCTGACTCATTACAAAAAGAGGCGAACGCTCTTGCAGCGCAGAAGAACGTCATCCAGGGGCAGATTAACCTCAAGCAGGCTGAACACGATAAACTGGTCGCACAAATCGGTGACAACGAAAAGAAAATCGTCAGTAATCAGGATGCGCTTGGGACGACCATCGCCGATCTTTATGTATCAGGTAACGTGTCGCCTCTAGAGATGCTGGCCAGTAGCAACAGTATCGCTGATTACGTTGACAAGGAAGCATATCGCAATAGCGTACGTGAAACGCTGACGACAACAATCAATGACATCAAAAAATTAAAAAAGCAGTTAGAAACTCAGAAAAAAGATATTGAACGCGTTATCGCCGAACAGCAGTTTGCTCGAAACGCTCTGGCCGACAAAGAAAACCAGCAGCAGCAATTGGTCAACCAGACTCGTGGCGAAGAAGCAGCATATCAACGACTATCAAGCGACCGCCAGAACCAAAAACTTGCTGTTCAGCGTCAGCAACAGGCTGCAATCGAAGCCGCAATGCGTCGAGCGAGCGGTGGCGGGGCAGTTAATATTTTGCCTGGCGACCCGAACAAAGGTGGCTACCCATGGGAAACTGATTGTTGGGTCGACGCGAATGCCTGGTCTCACGGCGGCGTCGGCGGTAATGGCACCGATGCCCTTGGTTATGGCTGCCGTCAATGTGTCAGCTATACCGCCTGGAAAGTTGGTCAGCGCACCGGTAACTTCCCGAGTTATTGGGGGAATGCCAACCAATGGCCTGGCAGTGCTAGCGCAGCAGGTTATAGCACCGGTAGTACGCCACGAGTTAATTCAGTCGGTGTTATTTCAGCCGGCGCCTATGGCCACGTTGTCTGGGTCGAAGCGGTGAACGGTGACGGTACCGTGGATGTCAGCCAATACAATTACTTCAATGCCGGCGGTCCAGGCTGGGGCAACTATAGCAAGATGCGCGTGTCTGCAGCTACTTACGATACTTACATTTACTTCTAGTACCAGACAACCAAAACCAGTATAATGGGGTGAATGGGTTCACAAAACCAACAAAAAAAATGGAGCTTTGCGCCGGGTACGCTGGCGCTATTGCTGTTTTTGACATTATTAGTCGGCTACGCGGCAGGTACGCGCAATGATCAGATCGTTGGCGCGGTTGCACCAGTCTTAGGGTTCAAGGTCGAGACAGGCACTCTGGATCTCTCTAGCGTTCAGGCGACCTATCAACAGCTCAAGCTGAATTATGACGGCACACTCGATGGACAAGCGCTCATAAGCGGCGCTAGCCGTGGTCTCGTGGCGGCTGCAGGTGACGATTACACGATCTATATGGATAAAAAGGAAGCCGACGACTTCAACAAAGATTTGAACGGTGAGATTAGTGGCATCGGGGCAGAGATTGGCAGCCGAAGTCAAAAGCCGACGATCCTTCGAACGATTGCTGATACACCGGCCGCTAAATCAGGTCTGATGGCGGGCGACGTAGTGATTGCGGTGAATGATGAATCGGCCGCTGATTGGTCGGTGAATGATACGGTCAATAAAATTCGCGGTGACGTCGGAACGACAGTTAAAGTAAGTGTACTCCGCGGCACGGATAAAAAAGATTTCACAATCACGCGCGAAAAGATTACTTCCCCAAGTGTCGATAGCAAAATCGATGGCACTATCGGTATTATGACCCTGCGGCGCTTTGATGAAACGACAACTGACTTGGCACGCCAAGCGGCGCAGAGCTTCAAGGACAAAGGTGTTAAAAGCGTTATTCTCGACTTGCGCGGCAATGGTGGCGGACTACTGTCATCGGCTCAGGAGGTTGCGGGGTTATGGCTTCGTGGCCAAGTAGTTGTCAGCGAACGGACGAACGGCAAAGTAACGAATGAATTAAAGTCAGGCGATAACCCAGTCCTTGAGAACATCCCAACGGTTGTACTTGTCAATGGATCAAGCGCAAGTGCCAGTGAGATCGTCGCAGGCGCATTGCAAGATCACCACGCAGCCACGTTGATCGGCGAAAAGACTTTCGGCAAGGGCAGCGTGCAAAAACTCATTAATTTGCCAAATGACTCTGTCCTGAAGGTAACCGTCGCTCGTTGGTATACGCCAAACGGCAAGAATATCAACAAAGAGGGCATTACTCCTGATACAATGATCGCAATGACCGCTGATGACGCCAATGCTGCTCATGACCCGCAACTTGATGCCGCACGGGCAAAACTGGGTAAGTAGACGGACACCTGACGGTGTAGTAGTATAGAAGCATATGCAAGATACACCAAAAAAGAAAATTTTATTAGTTGAAGATGACATCGCACTCGCGGCGGTATATCGCTCACGCCTCGAGTTGGAAGATTTCGAAATATACGAGGTAAATAACGGCGAACAAGCACTTCAGGCGGCTCGCGAGTTTATGCCTGATTTAATACTGCTTGACGCCATGATGCCAAAAATCAGTGGATTTGACGTACTCGATATTTTGCGTAATACACCTGAAACTGCCAGTATCCGGGTGATCATGCTGACGGCATTGTCGCAACCAAAGGACAAAGAACGCGCCGAAAAGCTTGGCGTCGATGATTATTTGGTCAAATCTCAAGTCGTGATAGGTGATGTTGTTGACCGGGTTAAACATCATTTAGGCATGACGAACTAAGTTAATTGTGTATGGAGAATTAAAAACAGACCCGTACGGGTCTGTTTTTAATATCACTGTCAATTTATTTGACGATAACTTGGGTGCGGGGGACAGTTTTGCCGGTGAATTTGCCTTTTTTCACTTTGGCAAAGCTGACAACACCGTCGATAGCGGCGTGAATCGTGAAGTTACGGCTGATATAAGTGCCATCGCCAGCAAGTTTAGTGCTGCCAGTTTGGCGTACCAGGACTTCGCCTGCGCGAACTTTTTGACCACCAAAACGCTTGACGCCTAGGCGCTGACCGGCATTATTGTGGATGTTTTTGCTGGACCCGCCAGCTTTGACATGTGACACGAGGCAAACTCCTTAATTACTATCAAAATCTAAACTATTGTAGCGGAAAAATGTGACGTCGTCAACCCCTGTTGGCTATAACTTTTCAAGTACGAGAAGTTCGCGGGCGACGACTTGGTCTTCGCGGTAGTAGAGTAATTCTGGTGTGCGCACATTTTTGAATTCAATTTGTTTGTAGCCGAATTGAGCAAGATTATTAGTCAATGTCAGGTGTGTAAATGACCCGTCCGTACTGCGCCATGCAGGGACTGCGATACAAAGCGGTGTACCGGGTTTGATTTGGTCACCGATATTTTTGAAAAATTCACCCATGATGTGATCACAGTTACGACGAACCTCGGACAGCTTGGTAGGTGAGGGCGGAGCGCTGAATGGTTGGCCAAGGTAGCCTTCGGCGACAACTGCGTCGATTGACTGTTTCCACTTATGATCCATGGCATCACCTGGATCAATTTGGTAATTCGGGGACGTATTGTACGTTTTGGACAGCCATTCCATGTTTTGTTGAGAGAAGTCGACCATCTTTTCGGATAGATCAGTACCGTACACGTTGTAATTAAGAAGTGCTGCTTCTTGCAAGATGACGCCGGTCCCACAGAAAGGATCGAGAATTGTCGGTTTGTCACCAGTGGGGTGAGCAAGGTTCACCATTATTTGGGCTAATTTTGGCGGGAGCATCCCAACAAATGCATCGCGCTTTGGGCGGCCTTGATCACGAGCGGCGAGGGCAGTAATATTTTGTGCACCGACACTTTCGGCAATAATAATTTTGCCAGCGTGATTACGAACAATCAACAGCTCGACTTTATTGTCGGCAAGCCCTAGTTTGTTGTGATGGCTGGTCGCGGTGTTATGTGCCGGTTCGGCGTTCGGGATTAAACGAAGGCTCACTTTTTTGGCTTTGAGGCGTTGTTTGAGAATAATACCAGTCTTTTGAACGTCGCGCTGCGAAACCTTGAAGCCATAGGCGCTCAGACCAAGTGTGATTTTACCATCGTAATTTCCCCATTTTGCAGAATAGGTTTTGACTAGTTGTTCGCTTGCCCGGCGCCAATCGCCTGATAGTTCGCCAACGACACGACCGGCTTTGAGAGTGCCGCCAAGTCGTGTCACATCAAAAGAATCGGTTTGAATCGCCGCCACATTTTCCGAAAACCAGGTGACATCACCAAAAACCCGTTCTAACTCGGCCATACCGATCGCAGGTTGTCGTCCTAACATCGCAATATACATAACAGTAGTCATTATATAGGACAGTACCCAAGAATAGGCAAAAAGCACGAAAGTCCGCTATACTAAAAGCATGTCTTTTCGTGCCTGGTTGAGTCTTATAACAGTGGTGTTTTTGGCGATTATATTGTTCGCATCACGCCATGAACTACTGCGTGCATGGGATCTTTTGGGGCAAGTAAATATATGGATATTGCTACTCATGATCCCCCTTCAGGTACTGGTGTATTATGCCGGCGGCGAAATGATATTTTCGTATCTTCGCGGCAAAGGGCAGATAACAAAAGCCAGTAAATTTGATCTCATACGAATTGCACTCGAGGGTAACTTCGTTAACCATGTTTTACCAAGTGGTGGGGTGAGCGGCGTATCATACCTCACATGGCGGTTGGGGCACTTGGGAGTACCTCCGGGTAGGGCAACAATGGCTCAAGTGGTACGCCATGCGGCTGGCTTTTTTGGTTTTGCCGTATTACTACTGATCGCATTATTTGCGGTCACGATTGACGGTAACCTCAACCGTTGGATTATTTTGGCCAGTGCGACGTTGTTTGGGTTGATTACGATATCGCTTCTTTTGACGATTTATTTGCTGAGTAGCAAACGTCGGATTGATATATTTGCTGAGTGGATTTATCACAGTATTAATCTTGTCGTGAGACGTGTGACATTTGGCAGGCGGCGCAAATTGGTTCAGCAAGACGTGATCGAGAATTTTCTTGATGACATGCACCGTGATTTTTTGGAATTGCGACATGACAAAAAATTACTCATCAAGCCGATTTTGTGGGGTGCGGTCTATACGATTGGTGACGCCGGGCTGTTCATGGTCGCGTTTTGGGCACTCGGTGAGGTCTTTAACCCCGCACCAATTTTGATTGCGTATGGCGTGGCGAGTGTTGCTGGATTTTTTGTGTTGACCCCTGGAGGAGCAGGTGCGTATGAAGCAATCATGGTGACGTTCCTCGCCTTTGCAGGTATCGCCGGGGGTGTGGCGATTGCCGGAATTTTGCTGGCACGCGTGATGATTTTATTAGGAACAATTATCTTCGGCTATATCTTTTATCAGCACGCACTAGCAACCTATGGAGAACGTGATCGTGGCACCAAAACTTAGCGTTAGCGACTTTATTGCGGCTACCAACCAGACACTCGAATATGCCTATCCGGTCGTTGAAGTTGAGGGTGAGGTTGCGAGCTTTAAAGTTAACCAGGGCAAGTTCATATTCTTTGATTTAAAGGATGCCGGTGCGAGCGTTGGTTGTTTTATGATGTTATTCCAGCTGCGCGTGCCGATCGAAGACGGCATGAAAGTAGTTGTAACTGCGAGTCCAAAACTGACGCAATGGGGCAAGTTCAGCCTGACAGTCAAGGCCATACGTCCAAGCGGTGAGGGGAGCATCAAGAAAAGTTTTGAGTTGCTTCGCGCCAAATTAGATGCGGAAGGTTTGTTCGCCGAAGAACGCAAACGGCCGCTTCCGACCATTCCGCGTCATATTGCCGTTATCAGTAGCACGCAAGCGGCCGGATATGCGGATTTTATCAAGATTTTGAATGATCGGTGGGGTGGCCTTCGGGTGGATGTCGCGCAAGTAGCAGTGCAAGGTACTGACGCGCCGGATCAAATAATTCGCGCATTGAACTATTTTAATACTCAGGAACAGTTGCCCGAAGTCATCGTATTAATTCGCGGCGGCGGCAGTGCCGATGATCTGAGCGCTTTTAACGACGAACAGTTAGTACGGGCTATCGCTGCCAGCCGCGTGCCGACGTTAACGGGTGTTGGGCACGAAACAGATTTGTCCCTCAGTGATATGGCGGCTGATGTCCGAGCGGCAACACCTAGCAATGCTGCGCAGATTATCGTACCCGATCGACACGATATTATCCGATCGGTGCGTTTGCGGGTACAATCACTTGCTCCGAGAATGTTAACCGCGATTGATCAAACGCGCCAACAACTCGCCGGACAATTACTTACCGGAGCTGATAGCGCACTGCGACAGTTGGCTCAGCGGCAAGAGCGGTTAGTGCAGACCCGAAGACTACTGGCTGAATTCGACCCGGCCAGGGTATTAGAACGTGGCTATGCACTAGTGAGGGGCAAACTGTCAGTAGGAAGCGACATCGATATCGAAACGGCACGCGCTATAATAAAAGCAAGGATTGAACAATATGACGAAAAATAACCTAACTATACAAGAAAAAATTGCCCAGCTCGACGAAGTTGTGGCGTGGTTCGAAAGCGATGATTTTGAATTAGAGCAAGCCAGCGCAAAATTGAAAGCCGCTGCGAAATTAGCGAGTGATATCGAGCATGACCTGGCCAACGTAGCCAATGACATTCAACAAGTCAAACAATCATTTGCGACTGACCAAGCGGCATGATCATCTGGGGGTTGTGGATAATCGCTGCGGTAGTATTGGCGTTTGGGATCGTGGTCATTCGTGGGGCGCCATATGTACCAAGTCATAAGAGCTTCGCGAAATTGGCGTTTACGAAATTATACGGTCTAAGCGCGAAAGACGTATTGGTTGATATTGGATCAGGTGATGGCATTATTTTGCGCCTGGCAGCCTCGTACGGTGCCAAATCGATTGGCTATGAGCTCAATCCGATTCTCGTTATTATCAGCAAGTTCCTTGCACGGGGTAATTCACGGATCGTTGTTAAACTCGCAGATTTTTGGCTGGTTGACTGGCCAAAGGAAACAACGATCGTTTATGCCTTTGCTGTGAGTCGTGACGTCGACAAAATTGCCCGTAAGATGCAAGAGTTTGCGGATAGGGCTGGGCATGATGTTCGGCTGATGACCTATGGTGCATCGCTTCACACCCAAGAACCGGTCAAAGTACTACACGCGCATTCACTGTACATTTTTCACCCTTTACAGCGCGGCTAATCATAAGTATAATGGCGAGCATGACGTATTCTCATCGACATGACAACGAACGCGGCGCTATTTCCGGTTTGCAAGTTGCGGTTATTGGCCTTAGCGTCCTCGTGTTGGGGTTGGGATCATTTGGTATCTGGGCATTTGTCGCTTATAACGACGCCAGCAGCGATCTTGATAGTAAAATTGCCGTTGCCGAAGCTCAAGCCAAAGAAGAGAAGGGCAACGAAGACGAAGCCAAATTTGCCGAACGCGAAAAACAACCCGCAAACGTATATAAGGCACCAGACGATTATTGCGGCCTCAGCTTTCAGTATCCAAAAACATGGAGTGCATACGAGTCCGAGCAAACCAGCAATGGTGGTGACTTTAGAGCGTATTTGAATCCCAAAGTTGTACCACCGATTACTAGCAGTCAGCAGTTTGCACTGCGAGTCACAATCGAACAAAAAGATTATGATAGTGTGACGAACCAATATGATGGATTGGTACAAAAAGGCGACCTGAAACAGGCCAGCACCGCATCACAAGGTAATCAAGGTATGCGCCTGACGGGTAACTTTAGTAAAAACATTCGTGGAGACGCTGTTATTTACCGTTGCCGCGACAAAACGATCACCGTCCGAACTGACGCTGATACGTTCAAAGCAGATTTCGAATCGATTATTCGTACTATCACTTTCAACGCCTAACTTATCCCACGCGTGCTACACTAAATGTAGTATATGAGTGTGGACAGCCATAACCAATCGGAGGGGGTTTTGGGCAGCTTTTTGGATGAGTCTGCCTTGACGGTTGCGGCCGCGAACGAACTGAATTCACCACTCGTATTGCTTCGGCAGCTTGGACTGATTGTTGGATCTGATGACATCAGTGATGAGGAACGTCGACGGTTAGGGCAGCAGCTGACACTGACGAGCGAGCGAGCCTTGCGGCTCGTTGCTAACCTCAATATGACGGCAGTGTCACCGCAATTGGTGCCTCTCGAAGCAATTAATCCTGTCAGTATCTGTCAGCAAGTGATTCATGAATTGGCGCCATTATTCGTAGCTCATGATCAGATGATCACGCTTCAACCACGGACACGAGTACCACTACTTGTCGGTAATCGTCAGTTGTTGCAACGAATCCTGCTTAGTTTTGGTGACAATGCGCTGCATTATGGATCTGCGACGCAACCGGTACACTTATCAATCACCAGTCACGGTGACCGTGTACGGATTGGTGTACGTGATTATGGGCCCGCGGTACCAAATGATATGTGGCAGCGGCTCGACGGCCGTGTGGCACGTCGAGCACAGGCACCACTCGGCAATCGACCACATACTAGCGGTGTTGGATTAATCGCAGCCAAGCGACTAGCGGAATTAATGGATAGTGTCGTCGGTACGATTCGTCATCATGACGGTGCGACTTTTTATATTGATTTGCGCGTGTCCGGCCAGATGAGTTTGTTATGAACAAATCAGTGTTAATTATCGAAAGTGAACCATGGCTAGGTGATCAGTATCAACGCGGGCTAGAGAGCCAAGGTTTTACGGTTGTACGCGCATCTAATGCCTATACAGCGATTGATTTGGTTGATCAACAACATCCGGCGGTAATCATCCTCGGGTTGTTGCTGAGCGGTGCCAGTGGCTTGACGTTACTACACGAACTACAAAGTTATATTGATACGGCTGGTATACCCGTTATCGTGTGCAGTAGTTTACCAAACTTGCGCTTGGATGAACTGCAACCATACGGCGTACAGCGGTTGATTGATAGTACGACGATGCAGCCCGATGATCTCGGAGTAGCCGTGCGGAGCGTATTAGGATAGGTGCGGCATGAAAACAACACGAACCCGTGCAATCGTGCTACGACGGACAAACTATGGCGAAGCTGACCGCATACTTGATCTACTGACCCAAAATGGCCGAGTCAGCGCGATGGCACGCGGTGTACGCCGCGAAAAGTCCAAACTTGCAGGCGGAATCGAACTATTTGCTATCAGTGATGTTGTGATTGGGCAGGGCAAAGGTGATTTAGGCGTGCTGACATCGGCACGATTAGTCCAATTTTATCGGCACATTCTGGAGGATTACGATCGGCTGCAATTTGCTTATGAATCATTGGCGCAAGTAACGCGTGCCAGTACTAGTCTGGATGAACCCGAATGGTACGATATTATGGCCGAAGTTTTGGCGGGACTTGACACTGTCACGATACCGTTAATGCTGGTGCAAACATGGTTTTACGTGAGAGTTGCGCAATTATTAGGTGACGAACTAAATACAACCCGTGACTATAAGGGCGAAAAGCTGTTAGCTGATAAAACATATCGTTATGATAGTCACGAAAAGGGCTTCATTGAAGAACCTAAGGGTACTATTACATCGGATCATATCAAAATTTTACGTTTGGCTGCTGTAAAATCTTTGTCGGTTATTATTCAAGTGGGGGGAGTTGACGAATATTTGGCAGAATGCCTGTCAGTTGCGCGGCAACATGCAGCGTTGCAATCTGTCCTGAAATAGATGCACCCCGCCCAAACGGGACGCGGGGTGCATCTACCGTGAAGCTACGGGGTGACGCCCATGAGGGCGAGTTTTTTGCGGTGGAACCAGCGATGGAGCCGTCGTTGCCACTCGAGGGTCTGGTACGGATCCTTGTTGACCCTTTGTTGAGCCATTTGCTCGAGGGCTTTCCTGCCTAGTGCCTTGTCGGCGTACATTTCCGTTTCCTTTCGGTTGGGACGGTCGTGTAGTTCTAGTATAAAACATAATAGGTAATATTACAAACGTGCTATAATTATCTGTAATTATGAGCGATAAAACAGAGAAGAATGTCGAAATGGAAAACATTGTTAGTTTGGCGAAGCGCCGAGGATTTATTTATCCCGGTTCCGATGTATATGGTGGCCTGTCAGGTACTTGGGACTACGGTCCGCTGGGCGTCACATTAAAACGTAATATCATGCAGCTTTGGTGGCAAATGTTTGTCGACGATCGCGAAGATATGTTTGGTGTTGATGCAGCGATTTTGATGAATAAAAAAGTTTGGGAAGCGAGTGGACACACGGCAACATTTAACGACCCATTAGTTATGTGCAGTAATTGCAAGGGTCGTTTTCGTGCTGATAAAATCGATGTAAACAAATGCCCAACTTGTGGACAAGAGAATACATTTGGCGAACCAGTGCTATTTAACATGATGTTTGAAACCGTTGCTGGTCCAGCTGGCTATGATGATTTCAGTCAAATAACCCTGTCAGATGGTAGTTCCTACTCAAAACCTGAGCTTGGTGAAAATAATCTAGCGGCGAGGATTTTTGATAAACGAGACCAAGTATATTTACGCCCCGAGACAGCACAAGGTATCTTTACTAACTACAAAAATGTAGTTGATAGCTTTTATCCCGACCTACCATTTGGTTTGGCGCAGCAGGGTAAGGCATTTCGTAACGAAATCAGTCCGCGTGACTTCATCTTTCGTAGCCGTGAATTTGAGCAAATGGAAATTGAATATTTTGTCGAGCCTGACAAGTGGCAGGAATCGTTCGATGCACTCCTAAAGAATATTCACGAATATTTGGAAGCGCTTGGTTTGCCGACTGACAAAATCCACGAACTAGAAGTTCCAGAAACTGATCGTGCACACTATAGCAAGCGTACGATTGATATTGAGTATGATTTTCCTATTGGTCGCGAAGAGCTTTTGGGTCTTGCATATCGCACTGATTTTGATCTGAAAAACATTCAGGATAATGCAGGCAAGGGCATGGAATATACGATCAAAGGTACGAACACAAAATTTATTCCACATGTTATCGAACCATCATTTGGTGTAGAGCGGGCTGTGATGGCAGTACTGTCTGCTGCCTATACCGAAGACGAAGTGAACGGTGAAAAACGCATCGTTATGAAATTCCCTGAACACCTAGCGCCAGTTAAATACAGTGTTTCACCGCTATTACGAAACAAGCCAGAACTAGTCGAAAAAGCTCGTGAAGTCTACCAAATCCTCAAGAAAAAACATGGCAATGTCATGTGGGATGACAACGGTAATATCGGCAAACGCTACCGTCGCCAGGACGAAATAGGCACACCATACGTTGTTGTAATTGATTTTGATACGCTCGAAGATAACACCGTCACCATCCGCGACCGTGACACAACAGAACAAAAACGCGTTGCTATAAAGGAATTATAAATGGCTATTCAGCTGTTTAATGTAGGTGTGAAAGCCGTGATTATTAAAGATGAGAAGATATTGATAGTCAAACATGCGACGAAAGACTTTTGGGATGTACCTGGTGGTCGAATCGATGACAATGAGTCGATTAAGGATACCCTCAAACGAGAGATCTCTGAGGAATTACCTAATTCGAAAATAGTTAATATCGGTAAAATTATTTGTGCATATCGCGTACCTGATTTAATTCTTGATAACGGGGGTGGACTCTTGCTTTTGGTTCATGAAGTAGAACTTGATTTTGATGATGAGAATATTCAACTGAGTAGCGAACATAGCGAATCAAAGTGGGCGAGTTACGACGAAGCACTTGAAATCGGCTCACATATAGTAAAGGAAGCAGTAAACACTCTCAAAATGAACCAAGCTTGATTATTTATCAAGACCCTATCTTTTATCATGACAAACCGCTTGTGCGTAATGGATTTCATGGGGGAATTCGATGCTAGCAAATAGCAGAGTCATCACAACTATCGCGGTTCACGACATTGAAAATGCAGTGGACTTTTATGGAAATGTCTTAGGACTAAAGCAGATTGGTAAAAACATTAGGGGAGTTGTTTTTGAAAGCGGTGGAGGTATGATTGGAATCTATCAATCCGCCAGCGCAGGCAGCGGCCAAACGACATGCGCGTGGTGGACTGTCGACGATGTCGAGGCTACCATGGAGAACCTCAGGTCAAAGGGTATTACTTTTGATAAAAATTATGACATGCCAGACGCGATACCTGAGGGCGATATGTATATTCTCAGTAATGATGCGAAAGCTGCATGGTTCAAAGATCCTGACGGCAATATTCTCGGGCTTGGCAACTTCTGACAACCTCTCATTAAGCGGAGTATAATAGAAGTATAAATAAGGAGGGTTAGGCAATGTTAGCAGAAGGTAAAGTATTTGCAACGATCGCGGTTAACGATATCGAAAAGGGCAAAGAGTTTTATGGTGGCACGCTTGGCCTGAAACAAGTGGACGAAAACCCAGGTGGCGTAACGTATGAAAGCGGTGGCAGTCGGCTGTTTGTCTACCAATCTCCAACAGCTGGTAGTGGTCAAGCGACTTGTGCATCTTGGGAGGTCGCTGACGTAGAAGCCGCTGTTTCGGAACTAAGTGACAAGGGAGTTGTTTTCGAACATTACGACTTGCCGGGTATGACGCTTGAGGGCGATATCCATGCTATGGGTCCGATGAAAGCCGCTTGGTTCAAAGACCCTGATGGCAATATTCTGAACGTCGCTAACATGTAGCCATGTAGACCGGGCGCAAAAAGACCGGTTTTCTAAGGTATACTAGACAACATGATTGTTTACTATACAGATGGAAGCGCTAGTCCCAATCCGGGTCCAGGTGGATTTGCGGTGATTCGCGACGGGCGGCCATATATGATTGGTGGTGAACCGAGCGGCAGTGAAACGACGAATATTCGCATGGAAGGTTTGGCTATCAAAACTGCGCTAGAGGATGCAAATGGAGAAGAGTGCCAGATATATACTGACAGCGAATTCTGGATTAATGTGATTACCAAATGGGCACCTGGATGGGAAGCGAAAGGCTGGAAGAAAAAGGGTGGCGAGATAAAAAATCTCGATATCGTCCAGTCAGTCTACCCGATGTACATTCATTCACGTGCGACCCTCAACTGGGTTCGCGGACATGAGGGCGACGAAGGGAACGAGATGGCTGATGTATGGGCAAATAAGGCTCGTGAAAAGCATGCGACTGCGCCCGAAAAGGTCGCTAGTTAATGAAACCAGCAGAAATAGCTGCATCGTATTTTGCATCGGGGCGAGTGATGCAAATCGCAACGCTACATGAGGGTCAACCCCGTGCAAATACGGTGTTTTTTGTTGCTTCTAGCGACAACAAGTTTGTTTATTGGATGAGTGAACCACGCCGCCGCCATAGCGAGGATATCGAAAAAGATTCCCGAGTCGGTGGAGCAATAGCCATCAAACTTGATCAGCCTGTTGCCGGGCTTCAATTTATAGGAACCGCACGTGTACTCACTGATCTTGATGAAATCAAAGATGTCGCGACCAAATATAACCAAAAATATGATGGGGTAGCGAATGACTTTTACGAGCGATACGTGGATGGCCAGAGTCTGCATCGTATCTACAAATTGACTATTAATGACCTTGAATTATTTGATGAAGTTAATTTCCCCGGAGGCAATACTATCATCGTCTCTTTGGGGTAAGCTTTATTTTTTACCCTATCACGGTTATGCTATAAGGTATGCATCGGTTATTACTGATTATCATTCTGAGTCTCGTAGGTGTCGTAGCTGGCCAGTCTACTCCAGCTCATGCATTATCATCTGATCCCAAGTTATTTATTAGTGCAGACAATACCTTTTACGCTTATGTAAAAGCGGGTGAGACGATCAGTTCGGCGTTTACGCGGGTAGACCAGAAGGAGCCGTTCGATACCACGACTGAGGACATCACAATTACAATAGATGGTCCTGGTATGCCGCAACAACGCTGCGTGGCTGCAAAATCAGTACCAATAGGGCAAGGCTGTCGTTTTGCGGCGCAGACAGCACTAAAGACAGGTATCTGGAAAATAGACTTTGATGTGCCAGTAACAGCAAAATCGTATTATGAAGTGTCGCCAGTTGTACGCTGGGCAAAAAATTTGTTCAACTGGGATGTCACGGTCAAAGGTAGTAGCGGTGAACAGCATGGCCGTGTCTGGACGGAACGATATGCAATCCGTCAGCCAGCAGCTGATCAGTATATCGATGATTTTGTTAACTATTACATCAGTGAAGACGGGTATATTTATAAGGCAACGACGAAGGGTTATAACGGGCAGATATCAACATTATCAGCCGATTCAGTCGGTATTCGAAGCGGCGAAGATTGTGTGTCTGCATATCAAAGTAGTGAGGTAAGCAATCCAAAATTCTCGCCAGCACTCGGTGCCTGTGGTGGAAGCTACAAACTATTCTTTGAGGAACCGGCGGGCGATCTGCCGGCGAAAGCTACGCGCTGGGATGATGTAAGTGAGTGGGTACGTCCAAACATCAGCAGACCATCGGTGAGTGAATTACATTTTGTTTCAGACAAATCAGTCGACCAACAATCGGGTACTATATCATTTTTCCTCCGTAACTTTATTGGCCAGTACGCAGTCAAAATCGATGTTGATGGTGACGGTAGTTTTGATGGTCAAAGCGACGTAACACTGAACCAGCAGATGAAAAAACTATCAAACGGTCTGCAGCAAATTCATTTTACGGGTGTCGATAAAGACGGACAAATTATCCGGACATCGCAAACTATTGGTGTCAAAGTCGACATTACCAAGGTTGCTGAGATTCATCTTGTTGCCGCTGATGTTGAGGGTCGTATTGGTGGGCTAGAGCTCGTTCGTTTATCAGGTGACAACGCGCCAACAACCAGAATATGCTGGAACGATACCGAACTGACACCGTTTGCTGACGAATCGTTTATGACCAAGAAACTTGATGGACGCGACTGTCCCGATAGTATAGCTGGCGTCCACGCGTGGGCATACGCGTCGTCATCATGGGGGAATGCCCGTTATATCGACGACTGGATATATGCATCGGCAAAGTTACAAGGTGATAATCGGATTAGCTATCCTGATGCAACGATAACTGCTGAAACGACGATGAAGATAAATTGGATACTTATAGGAATCATTGGTGGAATAATTGTCGTCGTAGGTGTAGGTTTGACGGTTTTATTGATACGCCGCCGCCGTCCATCGCAACTATCCCCATCGCAGCCACCAGTTGACCCGCAGAGCCCTCCGAATCCTTACGATCAACAGCCGCCAACAGTTTAACTGGGGTCGTAGGTCATACTTTTTGTAAACGAACAGACATACACGCTACTCGGTACGCCAGACAAAAGTGATGTGAAGGGAGCGCCAGGCGAAGGCTGTGTTGTTTCGCGCGTAAAGCCACTAGGGCAGGCACGATCAAAGAAATTGACGAACTTTGCATTAACGGTAATGATCCCGGCTGAAGTTGATTGCCATATGTAAACAAACGGCCCGGCATACTGACCATTTACAGACGGCCCATTGTTGGTCGGCTGATTACCAAGCTTTTTTACTTCAGTTAGTAGTGATGATGAGTCTGTATCTGAGATATTTTGACTTGGCGGCCCATTTACCTGAACGCACTTGCCACCTGTGAATGTACCAAGACAAAGCATAGCCGCCTGAGGTGGCGCAGTACCGTCGGCGCTTGGCAAAGCAGGGTAAACGACATAGCGGCTTTTATAGAGGTCAAATGTTGTAGCCCATTGCTTTGTATCTTGTTCGCGGGCTTTGTCGCGCGACATAGTGTTTACCGCCGACCAACCAACGGTTACGATTCCAATTAAAATACCAAGTGAAGTAATGATAATCAAAAGTTCTACAACTGTGAAACCGCGCAACAAGCGTGTCATGTATTAAGCATAAGCAATGCGACGCGGTAAAGCAAGCTGGTATAATGTATAGGTGAATCAAGCTCTTGCACTCGAAATTATGCTGTCAGGTGAAAGTGTCCTTTTGACCGGTCCCGCTGGGGCAGGTAAGACGTTCGTATTGAACCAATTTATTCGGCTCGCCAAAGCCACTGGCAAACACGTATCGGTGACTGCAACCACAGGGCTAGCTGCGACGCATTTGGGTGGAACAACCATCCACGCATGGGCGGGGATAGGGGTGATGGACGAATTACCACGTGGCTTTGCCGAACATGTATCGAAGGGTCGGCGCGATATTATCGAAAAAACCGACGTATTGATTATTGATGAAATCAGCATGCTCCACGACTATCGTTTGGATATGGTTGATATGGCATGTCGATTAATACGGAGCGACCCCGACACACCCTTTGGTGGTATTCAGGTGATTATGTCGGGAGACTTTTTCCAACTGCCACCGATTAATCGCGATGACTCTCGACAGGGGGGATTTGTTGTACATAGCGAGGCTTGGGAGGCGCTCGATCCGACAATTTGTTATTTGCAAGAACAGCACCGTCAGGATGACGAGAAGTTATTGGAAATCCTTGACGCACTGCGAGCGGGTGATGTCCGGCGTCACCATGCCGAACAGTTGCTAGAGCGAGCTGACGAGGAGCCGCCAGAAGGTGATATAACTGAACTCCACACGACGAACGTCGATGTTGATCGCATCAACCAGGCAAAACTGGAATCGTTAGGTGGTGACGAATATACCTATTCTCAGTCAACAACCGGATCAGCTAATTACATTGAAAGTTTGCAGCGTTCCGTACTGGCACCGGCCGAACTACGACTAAAAGATAGGGCATTAGTAATGGCAGTGAAAAACGCCAATGATCGCAAATATGCCAATGGCAGTTTGGGGGTCGTGACGGGATTCGATGTACTGACCAGTTATCCAATCGTCAAGTTTCATAACGGTCGAACCATTACGATGCTACCGGATAGCTGGGAGCAACGAGACGGTGATAAAAAACGTGCCAGTATTACTCAGATACCACTGCGATTAGCATGGGCAATCACTGTTCATAAATCGCAGGGCATGACGCTCGATGCTGCACGAATCGACCTGCGCAGGGCATTCGTTGAGGGTATGGGATATGTTGCGTTAAGCCGCGTAAAAAACTTAGAAAATTTGTATCTCGCCGGACTCAACCGCATGGCGCTGCGTGTCAGTGATGACGCACGTGAGATCAACGACCAACTATTAAAACGTGCCAAGGCTGATAGTAAAAAATTTGCTCACTTGACCGCTAATGCTGAACGTCGCAAGAAACAACCTGAACCAGTCAAAAAAACTTCAGGATCATCAGGCTGGGCTGACAAGATTGCTAAAATGCGCGAGACACATCCAAAAGCATATACTCCTTGGGAAAAATCCGACGATGAACAATTAAAACAAGATTTTCAAAATGGCGTCAGCATTAAGAAGCTGAGTAAAAAACTTGGTCGCCATGAAGGCAGCATTAAGATGCGCCTGCAAAAACATTTTGGTGAAGAAATCGCCCTAGGATAGATGAACGATTTTGATACTGCCGTCACTGATGTAAAATGTACGGAATTGTTGACCGCGAAACCGTAATGGTTCACCCGCACTACTCGTTGACATGCGTTTGACTACACCGCTTTGACGTAGGGTCTGGATGATAAAATCACGTTCTTTGTCTGACTCGTGGCTACCTCCATGGGTCAATTGACCGGTACGCCATTGGATATCAATAGCTTTCGTCTCCTCGGTAGCTGCACCAATCCAGATCTGGCGTTCGATGCCAAGGACATGACTCAGCTTTTCGCGCCAAAATTCATAATGTGAAGCGTGACGCGATTCAAGGAGTGGTTTTTGTAGCCGCCAAAAACGTACATGATGTCGTGTTCTGGCGCTTCCTGCGGAATTCGTCGGGATCTCGAACCCAATATCGTGAGGTCGATCGAATAGGTACAAATGGGATAGAGGAGAATCGGGGTAGGATGTATTAAAGATGATAGAAAAGAGCTCACGTATGCCATTCCGAAATGTGAGAGGTTGGGCTGTATACCATCCGGCCTTATGCATGGCACGTACTAGTTGAGCACGGTTTTTGACAACGATAGCTAATGTCACCGGGTCGGATGGCCAACCATCGCGTGTCGTGACGTAGAGCGGGATATGATCCGGTCGAGAAAAAACATGGAACAATCGCATTAGTGTTGGTATGACGAGATATGCCATAAGGCAATAGGTGACAAGCAGTACTACGAAGATTGCTGGTCGGCTCCCAGACTCTGGCCATAATGTCATCACAATTAAACTGAGCGTTGCGATACCTAGCAACAAGATGATTAAGCGCCACACCAGCCGGAGTAAGAATCGTACCATGAGTAAATCTATTATACCAATAAACCGATGGTATACTTGATGTTGATGAAAGAACCCTTTCCCCGCACCGAACTCAAAATCACTGTCATTGGCGGTGGTACCGGTAGTTTCACTCTTCTGAATGCTCTGAAAAACCATTCAGTGCAGCTGAGCGCGCTGGTGAATATGGTTGATGATGGGGGTAGTACGGGGGTGTTACGAGATGAACTGGGCGTTCTACCGCCCGGTGATATTCGCCAATGCCTGGTTGCTCTTAGTAATTCACCAAAATTACGTGAATTGTTTGATTATCGGTTTGATGAAGGAACATTTCAGGGTCATGCTTTTGGCAATGTACTACTAAGCGCGCTTGAAAAAATGACCGGTAGTTTTAGTGAAGCTGTTGAGACTGCGTCCGAGATCTTGAATGTTCGTGGAAATGTAATTCCTGCAACCCTCGACGATGTCCGTCTAAAGATGGAGTGGCCAAATGGTAGTATCACGCTTCACGGTGAGCGGGTGATTGATGCAAACTATTTTCGTAATGATCCACGGGTCGCTACACTCTCATTAGTACCAGAAGCCAAGGCTAACCCACTGGCTATACAAGCTATTGAAGATGCAGATTTGGTTCTCATTGCTCCAGGTGACCTTTATACTTCACTTGGCCCGTTACTGATTATTGATGAAATAGGTAGAGCGTTACAGTCGACAAATGCAATTATTGTCTATGTTGCCAATCTAGTGACCAAACACGGTCAAACTGACGGGTTCCGGATTAGTGACCATGCAAATGAAATTGAGCGCTTCGCAGGTGGACCAGTACTTGACTATGTTCTCTATAACCAACAAGCACCGAGTACGAATCTGGCTGATAAATACCGTGAAACAGAAGGCGCGTTTACTGTAAAAGCTGACATTGAGAATCTGGCAACTGCGCACTATAAGGCGGTCGGCGGTAACTTTCTTGGCGAAATTGCTGAGCCTGTACCGGGCGACGCAATACCGGTTACGCGTTCGCTGATTCGGCATGATCCAGATTCAGTTGCCAGTGCTATAATCGAATTGTATGATTACGCCCTCAAACCAAAACGCTGAATATTATATCGTCGATTTTGATCGAACGCTTGCTGACTCAGACAAGCTAACTGAAGTTTTTGTTGAGATTGCAGAACAATACAACGCTATTTCTCGAGAACAAGTATTAAAAGCTGATGCGGATATGAAGCAGCTTGGTGATTCGCTGGATACTGCCAGCTATGTGCGTAATCACTTGGCCGAACAGGGAAAGACCGAGCAGTGGGAGCAGCTGGAAAAAAGATTTATTCACGAGTCCCGTTCACTCAACTACCTCTTACCAGGTGCTGCAGAATTGTTGGAGTGGCTCGCCGCAAACGGTAAACGATATGGGATTTTAACGTACGGAAACCCGTTATGGCAGCGTCTAAAACTAACGGCAGCCGGCTTTAATCATGTTCATCATATTGTTATGGAACAGAAAGAAAAAGGTAAATTAATCAGTAGTTGGCAGCGGTCGGATGGAACTTTCCGACTTCCTGATGCGTTGGGTCGTGGCACAGCCGATTATATTGTGATGATTGACGATAAAGCCGTAAGTTTCGCCGACTTTCCGGCTGCACCATCACATGGTTACTGGGTAGTTGATCTAGCGCATGTCTTGTTGTCTCAACAGGGGAGTGTACCTTCCAATGTTCAGCAGATGAATGATTTGCCGACACTTCTCAAAAGTCTTTCTTAATAACACAACATTGACAAAGCATAAACAGTATGTTAATATGCAATTATGGTAAACAAAACAAAAAAATCCGCTATTGAAAAAACTGCCGCTATTGCGCCTGAGCAAGTTGGCCGGGACGCCTCGACTGCTATATTGATTGTATCCCTGACTATTAATCTTTTTGTTCTGGTTGGGTGGATTGCTCTTCAGGTGACCAGTTCTTACGACGCCGAGGTTACAGCTTTTCTTTTTGCGCGTTAAGCTCACGACTCCACCTCTAAAATAGCGTACTTTATCCACAGTTTTGTGGATAAAGTACTATATTTTGCATAAAAGTCAAAATTGGGGGTTGTCGTGGGTAATAGTGGGTAGTATGATAAGTCCAGTGGCAATCAAAAACAAAAACCACACTTAAAAATTAATCAACTCCACCCGAAGGGAACTCACGGTGTCCAGTGTAGATTATTTTGAACGAAAGCTTGACGACAAACGTCGTTTGACGATTCCAGCCGAGCTGCGGGACGAATTTTCTAGCGGTGTCGTGCTGACTCGAGGGTTTGGCAACTATCTGCACCTGTACCCACAAAGCACCTGGGACAACGAGGTAGAGCCGGAGCTGAAGGGTAGTATCCTCGATGAGCGGATTGCCGACGTCAACGTTCGGTTGCGCCGAGGCAAGACCAGCGCCTCGCTTGATATCAAGCAGGGCAGGGTCAGTATCGAGCAACATCTGTTGGAATACGCCGGAATCAGTCGTGACCTGGTCGCGATTCGCGCTGGTAGCTACTGGCGGGTGATGCGTCCCGACACGCCGGATTAACTGATTAATTTTTAGCCTGTCGTTCTTTGACAATTTGAAAACTCTCGAGATCAACTATCTGGTAACAGTGCGTGGAAAGCCGTGGAAACCACATTTAGTGAAAAAAGATCCACCGCACCTTTCTCAAAACACACCTCCCAAAAAAACTCCACCTCACAACACATAAGTCTCTCAATCGATGACAAACTATGAGTTACAATGTAACGCATTGTCATCGTTACTTATAAAAAAACAAACATACCCAAATACAAACAGCACTGTTATCGGTTAGGTGATCTCGATAACCCTTTACACTATCTAATGGTATAGTAGAGGGGATGAGTAAAGCACATCCACCACACGATTTGCATATACCAGTACTTCTCGAAGCAACGCTCGAGCTGCTACGACCGCAAAAAGGCGAGAGTTATCTCGACCTGACTGCTGGTTATGGCGGCCACGCAGAGGCCTTCTTGGATCATACTGATAGCCAAACGAGTGCTATATTAGTTGACCGCGACGATTATGCCATTGGCAAGTTGTCTCGGTTCGCTGAAAAAGGCGTTCAATTGCTCCACACTGACTTTGTCACTGCCGCCAAGGCTCTGATAGAGGAAGGGAAGCAATTTGATATCGTTTTGATCGATTTGGGGGTGTCGTCACCACAGCTCGATCAGGGCGAACGAGGGTTTTCTTTTACAAACAGTGGTCCATTGGACATGCGCATGGATCGCCGTCAGGAACTGACAGCGGAACAGTTAGTGAATACTGCAAAGGTAGACGAACTAACGCGTATTATACGCCAGTACGGTGAAGAGCCGTCTGGAGTCGCGAAACGTATTGCTACGGCGATCGTTAAGGGACGACCACTTAGTACAACAAAAGAACTCGCCGATCTGATCTTGAATGAATTTCATGGTCGTCGTGGGAAAATCCATCCGGCAACCCGCACCTTTCAATCGCTCCGCATCGCGGTCAACGCCGAGCTGCAGCAAGTTGAAACCGTCCTACCATTACTCCCACAGCTTTAGCTACCAGGAGGAAGGGTAGGGGTTATCAGCTTTCACAGCCTGGAAGATCGCTTAGTCAAACGGTATTTTGCAGATCAGAAAGCAGCAGGCTTCGAAGCCGAACTGCGTGTTCTGAACAAGAAACCGCTTGATGGAGCCACATATGACGTTTCCAATCCGCGTGCCCGTAGTAGTAAACTGCGTGCCGCAGTGAAAATTTAAAAACAAACATAGGAAGGGGCAACCACCACATGCCAATCCATATCCCGGTTCGCAACGAGTCGGTCGACCAAAAAGTCACAGTCCGCGTCAAATAGAAAGCTGGCCGCAAGCAAGGTGAGCCATGCGCTCGCCGGCTTGCGCGGCTGATGCTCCGATAATTAGATTACCGAGCAGAATCCGCCGCGCAAACCTCCATAAAAACAAACATAAACACGAGATCCACCACATGTCGTACCAAACAAGTCAACAATTCGCCAGTCGCCGTCAGGCAAACTGGAATCGCAACCAAAACACCGTTGCCTTTGTCTCTAGCATTAAATTAGGGCCTGTTGCGCACACAGTTTTGGTGGCGTTAATGGTAACTGTTCTGGGGCTGGTATATCTGACCCAAGCAACCCGTGCCACAGGCTATGATTACGAAGCGCAAAAAATCGACAGTCAAATCGCCGACCTTTCAACGAAAAAAGGTGATTTGGAAGTCGAAAACGCTCGTCTGACCGCCCTCGAAACAGTACAGAATTCTAATGTGGCGAAGGCCATGACTGCGCCAGCGGCCACCGATTACGCTCGCTAGGAGAAAAAATGCAATTATCGTTCCAAAAGGGCAGTCGATCGATCCTGTTGACAGTACTACTCATCGGGACGATGGTGTTATTTGTGGGACGATTGTTTTATTTGCAGATTATCAAACATGATGAATATGTCGCGCAGGCTGCGGCCGAACAGATTAAACCTCTGACGATTCCTGCCAAACGCGGCCTTATTTATGCCATGGATAGCGGCCAGCCAGTGCCGCTCGTTATCAATCAAACGGTCTATACGTTATTTGCCGATCCAGCAACCGTCACGAATAATTCAAAAGTACTTGATGTGGTACGACGCGTAGCCGGCGGCAATCTTCGACCCAATCTCGAAGCTCTTCTGGCCCAAAAAGATACCCGCTACAAAGTACTGGGTACTAAATTATCGCGCCAGCAAGCAGAACTTATTAAAAAGGAAAAACTAACAGGCATTGGATTTCAGGAAACCTCGCAACGAGTGTATCCCGAGGGTAGTTTGGCCGCACAAACGATCGGCTTTGTGAATGGTGAAGGTAAAGGCCAGTATGGCATCGAGGAATCTCTCAATGACAGATTGATCGGCCATGATGGACTATTGAAATCTGTAACAGATGTCAGTGGCGTACCGCTGACTATCGGTAGTGGCAATATTAACCAGCCAGCGAAAAATGGCGATAACATCGTACTGACGATCGACCGTAATATTCAGGCGTACAGCGAACGGGCACTCGCAGCAGGGCTGGAACGGTCACATGCCACTAACGGCAGTGTCATTGTGATGGATCCGCAGACAGGTAAAGTACTTTCAATGGCAAATTTGCCAACCTATAAGCCGGCCGAGTTTACGAAGGTTCAGGATGCTGCAGCATTTAATAACGCAGTAGTCGCGACGCCGTACGAGCCTGGTTCAGACATCAAGACCTTTACGATGGCAACGGGTCTCGATAAGGGCGTTATTCAGCCCGATTCGACCTATAACAATACTGATTCGATTAAAATTGAAGATCGTACTATCGTTAACGCCACCAAGGGCCAAACGGGCAATATTACAATGCAAACAGCACTCAACTATTCGCTAAATACGGGTATGGTAACAATTGCGCAGCGATTGGGCGACGGTAACAGTATTACTATTGGCGCAAGGAATAATATGTACGAGTATTTTCATAATCGCTTTGGTTTTGGTCAGCGAACGGGTATTGAAGTAGCGGGCGAGCAACCCGGAATCGTCATTTCACCGGATAAACAGGAAGGAAATGCTGTTCGGTATTCCAATATGGCGTTCGGACAGGGAATGGATCTGACAATGATTCAGGTCGCCTCGGCCTTCGGAACCTTAGTGAATGGGGGTATATATTACCAACCGACACTTCTTGCGGGAACGGTGAATACTGCAGGCACGCTGACACCAGCGGCTGCAAAACCTGGTCGGCCTGGGGTTATTACACCTGATACCTCGGCTAAAATTCACACTATGATCCATACGGCCCGTGCAGCCTTTTATGCGAAGCAAGATAGGGCGGGGTATGACATCGGAGGCAAGACCGGTACCTCGCAAACAATCAGAGACGGTAAATACGTTGATAATGAGACGATTGCGACATACTTAGGTTATGGAGGTGATGCCACTCCCAGATATGTCATAATGGTACAGGTATCGGGTAAAGACCTCAATGCACAGGGTAACAAAGATGCGCTGCCGATTTTTACCGACATCTCCAACTGGATGATTGATTATCTAAAACTGCAACCGAAAGGCTAATATGACAATACTGATTGGGGATATAACAAGGTGAATCGCCGTCGGGTGGTTGGGGCGGCTCGTGACGGTGTACAGGTTGTTCGTCGGCACCGGCCAGACTATCAAATTGTGCTGTATATGGGTTTACTGATGATGGTCGGTTTGATTATTATGTATGCAATCGGACCGCAGCGCGCCAATGTGCTTAACAATGCTTACGGTACGGATTATTACGGGACAACCTACTTTTTTATCAAACAGACGATTAGTCTGTTCCTCGCTTTGATTGCCTTTGCAATTGCGGCAACATTGCCGTACCAATTGCTGCAAAAGCACGCCGGTAAAATTCTTGTTGCTGGTTTTGCCGCCTGTGCCGCACTACTGTTATTTGGAAATATTAT
>CAYIQY010000007.1:0-26158 GCA_964365665.1 uncultured Candidatus Saccharibacteria bacterium
TATTTGTGTTCGATTATTACGTCAGGATGGTGCAGCGATCAAAGTTGCGCCCAATTATGTGATTTATGACGAGGACGATCGCCAAAGTCTCATCAAATCAGCCATGAAACAACTGTCGATCGATAGCCAGCAAATCAAACCGCGGGCGGTTAGCAGTATGATAAGTAACGCCAAAAACGATCTACAAACCCCTGATGATTTTGAGCGAAGTGCCAGCTATCCGCATATGCGATCGGTGGCCAAAATTTATGCAACCTATGAAAGATTACGCCGTGAGGCGGGCGCACTTGATTTTGACGATTTATTGATCGAAACTGTACGATTACTACGTGATCATCCGGATATTCGTGAAAAATGGCGCCAACATTTCAAACATATCCTAATTGACGAATATCAGGACACCAACGCAGCACAGTACGCAATTGTTAAATATTTAGTGAATGAGTCGCACAATATTTGTGTTGTCGGGGACGACTGGCAGTCAATTTATAGTTGGCGTGGAGCTGATTTTACGAATATCTTGAATTTTGAACGTGACTACCCGGACGCGACGGTGACCAAACTCGAACAAAACTATCGTTCGACCAATGCAATTTTGGCTGCAGCTCAGGCTGTAATTAGCAAAAACAAAGTTCGTACAGACAAAAAACTTTGGACGGATCTTGGTGAGGGCGCTCCGGTCGAAGTTCATGCTACCTACGACGAAACCGAAGAAGCCAGTTTGGTTGCCGGTCGGATTGCAACGCAGGTTAATATCCACGCGCGAGATTATCGTGACTACGCGATTTTATATCGGATGAATGCCCAGTCGGCGCCGCTTGAACGCGCACTTCGATTGCAGCGAATCCCCTATCAGCTAGTCGGTGGTGTCCGCTTTTATGATCGCAAGGAAATCAAGGACATTATCGCCTATCTACGGCTGGTCTATCAGCCCAATGATCGCCTGAGCCTGAGTCGGATCGTCAATGTACCAACCCGTGGAATTGGTACGACGAGCCTCGAAAAGTTTTTGATTTGGCAGGGTGAGAGTGAATTGAATGTCATTGATGCGTTGAACAATGTTCATGATGCAACGATGCTGACGCCCAAAGCACGTAGCGCACTTGGAGCGTTAGGGACTCATCTGCGCGAACTGCAAACACTCCTGGCTGACGGGACTGGACCGGCGGATATTATCGAGCGGCTCTTGCAACTGACGAGTTATCGGCAGTATTTGCGTGACGGGACACCGCAGGCCGAAGAGCGGGAAGCCAACGTCGGATCGTTGTTATCGGATGTGCGGGTGTTTGCTGATCTGCCGGAGTTTTTGGAAGAAACAGCGCTTATCAGCAGTGCCGACAGCGCCGCAGGTGATGATAAGGTGACGCTCATGACACTCCATGCTGCTAAAGGATTGGAATTTCCGGTCGTATTCATGGTCGGCATGGAAGAAGGTGTCTTTCCGCATAGTCGTGTTTATGAGGCTGGTCCAGCAGAACTTGAGGAAGAGCGTCGCCTCTGTTATGTCGGTATGACGCGCGCGCGCCAAGAATTACACTTATCCTACGCCCGTGCTCGACTGCAGTTCGGCCAGCGGGCATACAACCAAGTGTCTCGGTTTATCGCTGATATGGGCAATCAAGTTGCACTCATTGATCAGCCAGTTTTTGGTACTGATACGCAAGATAATGAGTTTGTCAGCGACGAGCTGCCGTTTAATAACGGTGATCGTGTGCGTACAATGGCATTTGGCCAAGGTGAAATCATCGAAATCGAGGGTTTGGCGGTGACAATTCGGTTTGATAGTGGTGGTGTCAAAAAACTCAATGCTGAGTATGCTCGACTGGAGCGGTTATGAGACGACGACTCCGCCGGATAGTCGGGCTGCTCATCATTATGAACTTGAAACTTTTTACCTGGGTGACACATCGGCCGCGGGCTCGGGTCTTGGTACTGAGTGAGCAAGACGAAGTGCTATTGATCAAAGCATTTGTGTCACATGGCCGGTGGACATTGCCTGGTGGTGGACTGAAACGACGCGAAACAGCTGTGGCGGCGGCGCGGCGCGAGTTGCAGGAAGAAACGGGAATTACAGCCGATGAAGCGGACTTCGTTCACCTCGCGACACTCTCAAAACCCGATTTTAAAATTCCGTTTACGGCGCCGCTGTTCCGACTGCAAGTGCCTCGTAGCACACTCCCGGAAGAACTGGTTAACCCACGTGAGATCGCTGCAATCGATTGGTTCAAGAGGGATGATTTGCCTTCACCCCTGTCGCTGATCGCGGCTGCCGCACTTGACCTGGACGACAGTCCTAAACAGGGGTAAAACATTGCCAGATACGTCGATTTTCGCTACACTAAATAGACAAGCCTCTGCGTGAGTAGCTTGTTGTTTATGAGATTGCCTATTACACTTCATCAACCCTTTGGTCGCAACCTGTTGGTCGTCGCGGCTCTGTTGGTTGTGTCGACATTTGTTGTCATCAGCCAGGTCGGCGCAGCCAGTAACGACGACGCCCATAACGGTCGCCTTGTTACATTTCATGACCGAGGCGCCGAACGGGTTATTTTGACCCATGCCCGAACTGTTCGTGACGCTCTGAGCGATGCGCATATTTCTGTTGTTGATGAAGACATGGTTGAACCAAGTCTCGGGGAGCCGCTGGTTGCGACCGACTACACAGTTAATATTTATCGGGCACGTCCCGTTATCGTCGTTGATGGCGCGATGCGTCAAAAAGTAATGACCGCTGCCCAGACAGCCGAGACCATCAGTGCGAGTGCGGGTCTTAAATTGCATGACGAAGACAAATCAACGGTGAAACCAACAGACGATATCGTTACTGATGGCGCGGCCGTGATGCTGACAATTGACCGAGCGACGGCCTTTACTCTCAAACTCTATGGCACCGAGACGGCTGCCTATAGCCAGGCTGCGACGGTCGGTGATATGTTGAAAGATAAAAACATTAACCTTGGTGCCAATGACAGCTTGTCAGTTGATGCAAAAACGCCCTTAACAGCGGGCATGACCGTAGCAATTTGGCGCAATGGTGCTCAGACGGCGACCGTGGAAGAGCCGATTGCCTTTACGACGCGCAAAATTCAAGATGCAGATCAGCCGGCTAGCTATCGCAAAGTCCAAACACCAGGTACGAACGGCCGCAAAAACGTTACCTATCAAATCATCATGCGAGATGATCACGAGGTCAGCCGAACGATGATCCAGAGTGTTGTACTGGAACAGCCAAAAGAACAGGTTGAAATCGTCGGTGCAAAAGCTGGTTTTTCGGGTAGTTTCGCGGAAGCGCTCGCACGGCTACGAAGTTGCGAAGGCAAGTACACGAGCAATACAGGCAACGGCTATTATGGTGCCTACCAATATGATCTTCAGACATGGGGCGGTTATAAGGGCTATCCAAATGCTGCTGCAGCACCACCGGCCGTGCAAGACGAAAAAGCCTGGGAAACATACAAACGCCGTGGCTGGCAACCGTGGCCTAGCTGTAAGGTGAAGATGAGCCTCCAGGATATTTATAGGTAATGCCCGACAAATCACTCGGCCAGCACTGGTTGCATGACCGTGCAGTTCTGGCGCATATCGCGGATAGCGCCGAAATCTCCCCTGAAGATACAGTCCTTGAGATTGGTCCAGGTCTTGGCACGCTGACTTCCGAATTGCTGCGTCGTACCGACAAAGTAGTAGCCGTTGAATTCGATCCTGATTTGGCACGCAAATTACCTGGTCAATTTCCAGGTAAGCAGCTTGAAGTTATTAACGGTGATATCTTGTCGTTTGACCTCTCCAAGTTACCTGTCGGTTATAAAGTTGTCGCCAACGTGCCCTATTACATCACAAGCAAAATCGTTCAACTATTGATGACAGCTGATAACAAGCCGTCGATTGCCGTATTGTTGGTACAAAAGGAAGTTGCCGAGCGGTTAGCTGCAAAACAAGGTGATATGAGCATTCTCGCCATTAGTGCACAGGTATTTGCTGAAGTGAGTTTGGGCGATGTCGTCCGAGCCGAACTGTTCATACCGCCACCAAAAGTCGACAGCCAAGTAGTGATTATGCGTACGCGAGAAACGCCGCAGGTAGCGCCAGCGGATGACCAGGCATTCTTCCGTATTGTCAAAGCTGGCTTTTCAGCTAAACGCAAAAAACTTCGCTCCTCCCTTTCTGGCGGACTTGGCATTAGCAAACCCGACGCTGAAAAATTACTTGCGACGGCGAACATTTCACCGGATGATCGCGCCGAAGAACTTGCTATAGCTGATTGGCTACGGCTGGCAGCGGCCAATCTGTTATAATAGTCTCTAATGGGGAAAAATCTCTACATTACGACCGCTATCCCGTACGTTAATGCTGATTTGCATATTGGCAACATGCTCGACTACGTATACGCCGATATCTGGACCCGTTACCAAAAACAGAATGGCAAGCAAGTTCGTTTTCAAGTCGGAACGGATGAACATGGCAACAAAATTGCCGCAAAAGCTGCCGAACTGGGACTCGAGCCTAAAGCATATACAGACCAAATGTTCGCAAGAATTGAGCCGCTGATCAAGAAAGTCGGTGCTGAATATACCGACGTCATTCGTACGACTGACGATCATCACGTTGTGGCCGTCCAATGGATTTGGCAAAAAATACTCCCCTATATCTACAAAGGAAAGTACGAGGGCTGGTACTGTACTGGTCACGAAGCGTTTTTTACTGACAAAGAAGTCCAGACGAATAACGGGGTTTGTCCCGACCATCAAAAACCATACGAACGGATTAGCGAAGAAAATTATTATCTGAAAGCGAGTGCTTTTACCGACAAAATCCGTGAAGCGATTGAACATGACCGCATGAAAATCGTGCCAGAATTCCGCAAAAAAGAATTCCTGGAACTCATGAAAGACGGGGTCAAAGATTTCAGTATAAGCCGTCCGCGTAAAAGTCTCAGTTGGGGGGTTCCTGTACCTGGTGATCCAGATCAAATTATGTACGTCTGGCTGGATGCGTTAGCTAACTACATCACAGTCCTGGGCTATCCCGACCACGAGGAATGGAAAGAGTATTGGCCAGCTGACGTACAGGTGATTGGCAAAGATATATTACGTTTTCATGCTGGTTATTGGCCTGCGATGCTTCTGGCGCTCGACGTACCGCTGCCAAAGAAATTATTAGTACATGGGTTTGTTAATATCAATGGTGGCAAAATTTCCAAGACCGTCGGCAATGTCATCGACCCCAATGAAGTGATTGATACGTATGGACTTGACGCATACCGCTATTTCTTCGCGCGTCATATTCCCACCCAAGACGATGGTGACTTTACCTGGGAGAAATTTGAAACGGCCTATAATACCGAACTCGGCAATGATCTCGGCAACCTCGTTCAGCGAGTATCGTCTATGATCACAAGATACCAGTCGGGAGTAATCGGGGATGCGCCACAGGCCGAACATGATATGCAACCATACCGCGACGCAATGAATGATCTCAAATTCAACGAAGCCCTCGATCATATCTGGTTGATGGTTCGTAGTCTCAATCAGTATCTGGAAAGTGTCAAACCTTGGGAAGTCGCCAAAGCTCGCGAAGCCGACAAAGAGGCCGAGACACATTTGACCGAAATTCTGGCAACCGCCGTCGGCGGACTTATGCAAATTGCCGATCAGTTAGTACCGTTCATGCCGCATACCGCAGACGTTATTCATAAAACATTCGGAACGGGTGTCGTCACGACTGACGGCAGCGTATTGTTCCCAAAAATCTACAAACATACTCCTGATCCTCACGCTCCCAAAGCCGCATAATATGTTCATTGATACACATTGTCACATCCACGAAGCAGACTATCCGCTGCCGATTGCCGACGTATTGCAACGTGCGGCAGACGCCGGTGTGGTCAAGATGATTTGTGTAGGGACGAGCGAGCAAAGTTCAATTGATGCCATCAGTTTCGCAGCCCAGCATGACAATATCTATGCTACCGTGGGCGTTCATCCGCATGATACCAAAGATGGCTATGGCCAAATTGCCGAACTTGCCAAAAAGGATGTTGTGGCTGTCGGTGAAATCGGTCTGGATTATTACTATACCCATAGCCCCCGCGACGTACAAATTGCGGCTTTGGAATCACAAATCCAGACGGCTCTTGATAACAATTTGCCAATCATTTTTCATGTACGTGAGAGTTTTGACGATTTCTGGCCGATATTCGACAACTTTCATGGAATTCGCGGTGAATTACATAGCTTTACTGACACGCAGGCCAATTTGGACAAAGCGTTCGAACGAGGCTTGTTTGTTGGCGTCAACGGCATTAGTACTTTTACGAAAGATGCGGCGCAACAGGCACTCTATGCGGCCATTCCGATAGAGAAAATGTTGCTGGAAACAGATGCGCCGTTTTTGACACCGACCCCTCACCGTGGTACTATAAATGAGTCAGCATTTGTTCGTGAGATTGCAGCACATCACGCTGCATTAAGAGGTATGAGCCTCAACGATGTCGCTACCGCGACCACCACGAATGCCACTGCGCTATTTGATCTCTAGCGTTTCTTCCATACAAGATAAACAGACGAAATAACCAACTATAATTGGATTATTAATCATGGATATTCACTCAGATTTAGACCACGATCATGCACAGTTTCACTATCCTCCCGATACCAGTGGCAGCGCAGAGGTAGCAAAGGATGTCGGGATTGATTCAATGCAAAAGCAAGTCAAAGAAGATACCCTAGGCTCTGACCCGGAAGGAGAGAATCTGACTTACGCAAGAACTGGGGTTGATAACGCGTATCCTCGCTCGCCTGAGATAGGTGCGGTAGACGGCGAATCGACACCAACAGAATGTATATTCGAAGGAGAGTGGATTAACTATTTTCGTGATAAAGCGGAGGCAAGCTGATGGCAGGTTTATTCAAAAAATCATTTCAATTGCTGACTGGTAATGATGGAACCCGTCCGGCAGCAAGTCGAGCGCCACAACCCAAGTCAACTCGGCAACAGCTTATTGATCGTGAAAGTGAGATTGGCGGTCATCTCTTTGGACCGATCCCCCTGGGTCGTCACCGAAAGTTTTTCAATCTCAACCGTACAACCTGGGTCTGGTACGAGGAATGGATAAATAAAAAAGGCAAACATCAGAGTTCAACCGCGCGCTATGAAGTCAATCGGAGCGGCATCTTGAAGGTTCAAGAAGGTTTGCAACCCTATTATATTAAGGGCAAAGAACTGCGCAATTTTCTTGCTGCGACCAGGCTGTACTATAACCGTGTTGCCCGCGATATTTACCACCGGGATCCAGGGACGGGCAAGCAACTTCCTGTATAGGGCATACCTATAGCCCCCGCAAAACAAAACCCAACATTTTCTCCCGCGCCTGAGCGGCCATAATCCGTCCTGAACTCGGCGACGTAACTACGGTTACGTCTTCTCGTCCAGAACGAATTCTGACTTCCTCATCCATCTGGATAAAACGCAGGTTTTGTATTACAGGGGCTATAGGGTCTTCGGAACAGCTTCTTATTGCTATAATAAGGTGATGGACATTTATCTTGATCATGCGGCGGCCACGCCGCTCGACCCTGCCGTGCTGGTTGCGATGCAGCCGTATTTTTCTGAAAAGTTTTATAATCCGTCCAGTCCCTATGCTCCAGCGGTTGCCGTCCGTCGTGATTATGAAGCTGCAAAACAAGTCATTGCTTCTACGATCGGAGCGACGGCAGATGAATTAATCATGACAGCAGGAGCGACCGAGTCGATCAATCTGGCTTTTGGTAGTGCCAATGGTCATGTCGTCGTGCCGGTGATTGAACATCATGCAGTGCTGGCGGCAGCAAAACAACATGATCATACGCTGGTGAATTGCGACGAACGCGGCCGGGTTTTTCCGACAGATATCCAATTAGCGATTCGTCCGGACACCGTCCTTGTCAGTGTTGCGCTCGCGAATAACGAACTTGGTACCATTCAACCACTGCGCGATATTGCCGAAATTATCAAACAAGAACGTGAAAAAAGGTTGGTTGCGGGCAATACGACACCAATCTATTTGCATAGTGACGCATCGCAAGGTGTCGGACAATTGGATGTGAACACGGCGAGGTTGGGCGTTGATATGTTGACGATTAATGCGGCCAAAATTTACGGCCCCAAGCAAATGGGGCTGCTCTGGACGAGTCGTAATGTGACAGTTGTTCCACAAATTGTTGGTGGCGGCCAAGAACGGGGTCTGCGAAGCGGTACTGAAAACGTTGCAGGGACGATTGGTTTTGCCCGAGCGATCGAACTGGCTGACAAGCATCGAAAAAGTGAGTCCGAACGACTCAGAAATCTTCGGGACAGCCTCGAACAAAGACTGATTGAGGTTTTTCCTGATGCGGTCGTATCCGGTCACAAAAAACACCGTCTTGCGGGTCATCTCCATATCTCATGGCCAGGAATTGATGCCGAACGGTTGGTGTTCGGACTCGAGACGCGCGGTGTATTAGTTGCGACCGGCAGTGCTTGCGCGGCCAACAAGGGTACGCGTTCACATGTTCTGACAGCTATCGGTCTCGATGACCAAACGGCCGATGGTAGTTTGCGCCTGAGCCTCGGGAAATTATCAAACGAAGACAATACCAAACAGGCGCTCGACGCAATCGTTGCGACAGTACAAGTGGAGATGAAGAGGGTGGATAAGTGATCATGAGAAGCCTTCTGATTGGACTCATTGTTACGGCATTGATTATCGGAGGTCTAGGGACGTATTTGGCACCCGATGGCTTAAGTCATTGTCAACCGCAACCGTCCAGTCAGCCTGACTGCCAATCAGTTGATGCGATCGTTGCGATTAGTGGCGGTGATACGGCCGCGCGCACCAACCAGGCTATTCAGTTGTACAAAAACGGCTGGTCAAAATTATTGGTCTTTTCGGGAGCGGCCGCCGACAAATCAGGTCCTTCGAATGCCGAAGCAATGAAGCATCAGGCGATAGATGCCGGTATTGCGCCTGATGTGATTTTGATTGATGAAACCAGCGAGACAACCAAGCAAAACGCTGCTAATACTACTAACTTGTTTCAAAAACGCGGTATTCAGTCAGTGATTTTGGTCACTTCGGCATATCATCAACGTCGTGCGGGGTTAGAGTTTGGTCAACGTGCCGGTGCGTCCATAAAGATAATCAATCACCCGGTCACAACTGATAGCCAGTGGTCGCCTTGGTGGTGGGTAACGCCAGGTGGCTGGTGGCTGGCTATTAGTGAATTTTTCAAAATCATCGTGTTTTATGGCGGAGGCAGCCGATGACCAAAGTCTATGTTGGTATGAGCGGAGGTGTCGACTCGTCCCTTACGGCCGCACTTTTAGTCGAGCAAGGCCATGAAGTCACGGGTGTCTATATGAAAAACTGGACACAGGATTTGCCAGGTATGCGCTGTCCATGGGCAGATGACCTGGCTGATGCCAAGCGCGTCGCTGTGCAACTGGGAATTGATTTCACCGTCTTTGATTTTGAAACGGAATATCGCAACAAAGTTGTCGATTACATGATCGACGAATACAAAGCCGGCCGGACACCTAATCCCGACATTATGTGCAATCAAGAGGTCAAGTTCAAACTGTTCCTTGATACCGCATTGGAACAAGGCGCTGATATGATTGCCACCGGTCACTATGCGCGGGTACAGGATGGTGTGCTAAAAATGGCTGTCGATACCAATAAAGATCAGACATACTTTTTGTACCGCGTGACGGGTGAGGCCTTGCGCAAAACGTTGTTCCCACTGGGTGAGTATGAAAAACCAAAAGTACGTGAGATGGCCAAAGAGCGAGGACTGTATACCGCCGCCAAGAAAGACAGTCAGGGTATTTGTTTTGTCGGTCAGGTTGGTATCCGAGAATTCTTGTCACAATATGTCGAGCAAAAGTCAGGCGAAATTATTGATAAGCAATCTGGTAAAGTTGTTGGCCACCATGACGGCGCGATCTTTTACACCCTTGGCCAACGTCATGGATTGGACGTCGGAGGCGGTTTGCCATATTATGTCGTTGGCAAAGATATGGATAAAAACGAAGTCTATGTCACGCGCGATTTAAGTGACGGTGAACTGTGGAAGTCTGAAGTTACTCTTGGTGGCTTACACTGGATTAACAACATGCCAGCCGACGGTGACTACCAAATTCGTGTCCGTCATCGTGCGCCGCTCGTCACTGCTCGTTTGTCCGGAAACCAACTGTATCTTAGCGAACCGCAACGCGCGGTCGCTGCTGGTCAATCAATCGTTATATACAAAGACGATATCTGCCTGGGTGGTGGAATCGTTATTTAATTGGTACAATAACAGGGATGAATGCCGAGACAATCCGAAACGAATACCTGAAGTTTTTTGCTGATCGCGGACATGCGATTGTCAAACGCGCACCCCTTGTACTGACGGATGATCCAACAACGCTCTTCACGGGCAGTGGCATGCAGCCGATTATTCCGTATCTGTTAGGTGAACCGCATCCTGAGGGTAAGAGAATCACCGATAGTCAGCCGAGTTTGCGAGCGCAAGATATTGATGATATCGGCGACAATCGACACACGACTTTTTTTGAAATGCTTGGCAACTGGAGCTTTGGCGATTATTTCAAAGAGCAGCAAATTGAATGGATGTTTGAATTCCTCGATACAGTTGTTGGTCTCGACATGAGCAAACTATATGTCACTTGCTTTATAGGTGCGCCAGAATACGGCATCGACAAAGATCAAGAAGCAGCAAATGTCTGGAAGCGATTATTTGAAGCTAAGGGCTTGAGCGTCGGCGAGGCTGAAATCGGTAGCGAGGAAGATGGCTATAAAAAAGGCATCGCTGAGGGCGATCGTATTTTCTATTATGATGGTAGCAAAAACTGGTGGTCACGCAACGGCGGACCCGAAACGACGCCAGTTGGTGATCCTTGTGGTCCTGACAGCGAAATGTTTTATGATTTTGGGACTCCTCACAATTCGGAATACGGAGAGTTCTGTCACCCGAACTGTGATTGCGGACGCTTTATGGAAATCGGCAACAATGTTTTTATGGCGTATCGCAAAGTCGCCGAAGGCAAATTCGAAAAATTGGAAAAACCAAACATTGACCATGGTTCTGGTCTAGAACGTATCGCTGCTGCAGCGATTAATGATCCTGACGTCTACAAAATCAGCCTGATGTGGCCTATTATCCAAAAGCTTGAACAAATCAGTGGCAAAAAATACGATAGTCACACTGAAAGTATGCGTGTGATTGCTGATCATCTACGCGCCGCTACATTCTTGGCTGTTGACGGATGCGTTCCATCAAACAAACAGCAAGGTTACGTCATGCGCCGTCTTATTCGCCGAGCAATGGTAAAGGCATTTGATTTAGGCGTCGAACAAAACTTCATGGAACAAATTGTTCCTGTGATTGCAGATTTGTATCATATCGATTTCCCTGAAGTTGCTGAAAGCCGCGATACAATTATTGCAATACTTATTAAAGAAGAAAAAGCTTTCCGACAGACGCTTCGTAAGGGTGTTCAGGAGATTATTAAAAAGTATCCTGCGGTTATCAACATGCAGAATCCTCAAGCACCACAAACCCAGTCGGAATTGCCAAAAGCAGATGGTGAATTTGTTTTTGTCATGTATGACACGTATGGTTTTCCGGCTGAGCTTGCTGTAGAAACCCTATGGATGCGTGCCAATTTGGATAATGATTGGAGAAAGCAATTTGATGACAAAATGGCCGAACAGCGTGCTCGTTCACAAACTGCAGCCAAAGGTACCTTCAAAGGTGGCCTCGGTGGGCAAACATTGCAGCACAAAAAATACCACACGGCGACTCACTTGATGTATGCCGCACTGAAAAAAGTCGTTGGCGATCATGTGACACAACATGGCAGTAATATTACTGAAGAACGTCTGCGATTTGACTTTAATAACGACGAAAAGGTAACTCGCGAACAACTGGATGAAGTTGAAAAACTCGTTAATGAATGGATTTCATGGGATTTGCCAGTATTATTCCAGGAATATCCAACTGCCGAAGCCTTCGAAATGGGTGCAATCGGCGCATTTGGTGACAAATACGGCGACACGGTCAAGGTCTACAAAATGGGCGATGAGCCAAAACGCGTCAGCTTTGAAATCTGTGGTGGCCCGCATGTCGACCACACTGGTCAATTAGCAGAGGATAATAAGGTCTTTAAAATAGTAAAAGAAGAAGCATCCAGCGCTGGCATCCGCCGTGTTAAGGCAGTTCTACGGTAGTTAGTTCATTGGTTTCATCGTTACTTGTATCATTGATTCGATTAAGACCAGCTGTAATATAGCTACCAAATCGTGTCTTTCTCATTTTTCGACGCGAAGTGCCCTGCGGTTTCTCCCCGATTACGTCTTGCCACTTCTTGATTGAATTGTGAGCGGATCTTTCAAACGACTCTACAAGCTGATCATCAATGAAGACTCGTTCATAAGCGACACCAGTCTTTGCACTGGCATTCTTACCCTTTGCATCTAGCAAATACGTTGTTGTTGATATACCGTCAAGGTCATTGAGGTGTAAAGTGTTCTCGACAGTAATGACGTGATTATTCGCAGTTGGATTGGCGATACCACTTTGATGATTATATCTTTGTACAATTCCTACGACTGCGTGGCCAAGTTCATGCGGGTCATTGAATCTATAGCGTGCCTCTCGCTTCGTCGAGCGATCTGTGCTCATTGCGGCGATTGCGAGTAGACTCTCTTCGATCGAGTGATAAGATTTAGAGATTGATTCAACTTCGTTTGATTGCGCCAGCAGGCCGTCTAATACCGCTACTAAATCTTTATAGCTAAGAGGTAAGACTGCAACTTCGCCGTCATCTGATGGTGTTTCAAGGCAGAAGTCGGGATTATCAAGATCAATACTACCAGAAGCGGTCGCTTCGTTCGCCTGTATGTTGAGAGTTGTGGCGAATTTTATGGGTATCCTTTCCCCGTACAAAACGACGCTTGCACTAACAAATTGGTACTCACCTTCAATATAGTTACGCTGCATTCTGACTATTGCTTTGTCAAAAGCGATTCGTACTAGTGCACCAAACTCCCAATTTGGTGGCAACTCTGGATTAGCATTGAGCTCCACGGGGTCTACTGTCTCGATTGATTCTACGAAGTTTAGTTCCTTTGAGCCTATAGCACGATCAATTCCCTGTTGTGTATCACGGGCTAGGCGGGCTCGTTCGGATTTCGGTAAGGCGATCTCAAAAGGCCTAATAGAGTAGTTGAATGTGATTTGATTGTCTTCAGACGATCGATCCATAATAATACTATAGCATAATTAATGTAAAAATACAATGTTTTGGCACCATAAGCATCTCTGGTATATAATGGATACCATCTATGGTCTTCGAAAAACTTCGCGCAGCACGTAAACACGAACCCGATAACGACTATATTGTCGGATTGGATATCGGTACCGAATTCGTAAAAGTGTTAATTGCCAAGGTGAGTGGTGAATCACTTGAAGTTGTCGGTGTTGGTCGTGCTCGCCAAGATGTCAGCGACATGCACAGCGGGGCAATTGCTGATATCGCTGGGGTTGTCCGCAACTGTGAAGAAGCATTGGCCGAAGCCGAAGACCAAGCCGGTCTGCAGGCTAAAAAGGCTGTTATCGGGATAGCTGGAGAACTGGTCAAGGGTATTACGAACACCATTCGTTACCGTCGACCGCAACCCGATCGCCCACTTGATGTTGCTGAAATGGAATTTATCATCGAAAAAGTCCAAGAACGTGCGCAAGGTAAAGCCCAGAAACAGATTGCGCTGGAAACTGGCAACGAAGATGTCGAAGTTAAACTGGTTAACAGTGCGCTCGTCAGTATTCATATTGATGGCTACAAGGTGTCCAACCCTATTGGGTTCCAGGGGCGCGATGTTGCCGTTCAGATCTATACAGCATTTGCGCCGATGGTGCATATTGGTGCGTTGGAACACGTTGCCGAAGATTTGGCGTTGGAACTGGTTGCCGTCGCAGCCGAACCGTTTGCTGTCAGCCGCAGTGTGCTCGGTACCGATAGTAGCAGCAGTTTTACTGCGATTTTGGCCGATGTCGGTGGCGGAACAACCGATATTGCCGTCGTGAATGACGGTGGTGTCGAAGGTACGCGTATGTTTGGCATCGGTGGCCGTAGCTTTACGCGCACAATCATGACCGATATGGATCTTAGTTATACGGATGCCGAAAAACTGAAATTGCATTTAGGACATGAACAGATCAAAGCGAGTGTCAAAAAGCAGGCAGAAACTGCAATCGACAAGACGCTCGATGTTTGGTTGTCCGGTGTTGAACTGGCTCTGAGTGAATTTGATTCAGTCGACCATCTGCCGAGCCGTATCTTGCTTTGTGGCGGCGGCGCTAGTCTGGATCAATTGGTTGAAGCGCTTTCCACTCGCGATTGGTACAAAGATTTACCCTTTACCAAACGTCCGACTGTCCATCTCATTCAGCCGAGCGATGTTGTCGGAATTCGCGACGAAACCGGATCGGTCACCGATCACACTCTCATCACCGCCATGGGTCTACTCCGGGTTGGCTATGATACAATTGTAGGCAGTAGCGACAGCGATACGATCAAAGATAAAGTCAATCGACTGCTGAGAATTTAGGCAATATAGACATGCAACAAAAAGACGTTATTTATATCGATGTCGAAGACGACATCACCGCGATTATCGGCAAGGTCAAAGCTGCCAAAGAAAAAATCGTCGCATTAGTTCCGCCCAAACGGCCGGGTGTATTGCAGAGTGCTGTTAATTTGCGACTGCTTGAACGTGCGGCCGAATCGAGTAATAAACATTTGGTACTTATCACGAGCAACACCGCTCTTGGCGGTCTGGCCGCAAGTGCCAAAATTCCAGTCGCCAAAACATTGCAATCACGACCCGAACTGGCCGCAATCCCTGTTCTTGGGACGGACGATGATGATGTCATTGACGGCGAACAGCTACCGGTTGGCGATCATGCAGGGATCAAGGACGAACCTGCGGAGGGCGCTGTCCCGGCCTCGAGTATTAACGGATTGAATATTGATGGTGAAAGTGCGCCGCTTGCTGCAAAGTCAGCAACCAAATCACCTCGCAGCAAACCGGGCATTAAGGTGCCGAATTTTGGCAGCTTTCGTAAAAAAGCGGTCTTGATTGCAGGCGGCGGGGTTCTTCTCGTCCTGTTTTTGATCTGGGCGATCGCGATCGCGCCGCATGCGACCGTTGTTGTCAGCGCCAAAACAAGTCCCCAGGCACTGACCACTCCTGTCACCCTAGGAACCGATTTGACGACCAGTAGTGATCAGGCGCTCATTAAATCAGTTGAAATGCAGAATAAAGTAAGTCAATCAATTGATTTTGACGCGACAGGAACTGCGAATAAGGGCGATAAAGCAACTGGCCAAGTGAAGATGACAGCGCTCGCTCCTAGTGATATTTCTATTCCGGCAGGAACGGTCTTATCAACTGATGGTGGACTCAGCTTCACTACGAATACCGGCGCAATCATTCCCCGGGCTTCGACAGCATTCCCGGCATGTTTCCCTACGGCATGTCCTTCAAGTGCAACGGTTACGGTAACGGCCGCGGAGGCCGGAGCCAAATATAACGGTGCAACTGGTAGTTTATCTGGTGCACCAACAGGTGTAACGTCACAATTTACTAACCCAGCAAGCGGTGGGACAGATAAAAATGTCAAAATTGTTCTGCAGGCAGATGTCGAAAAAGCAAAAGCTCTCCTGGCAGATCAGAACAAAGATGAAGAAAAAAAGAAACTTGTAGCAAAATTTGGTAAAGACGACAAAGTTATTGACAGCAGTTTTACGCTCGGTGGTGGTGACCCGTCTTCGGCGCCGGCAATTGGGCAGGAAGCCCCATCTGGCAAGGCGAAATTGACGCGCGAGATGACGTACAAGATGACTGGTATTGCAAAGAGTGAATTGGATACGTACCTTGCCGCTGCGTTTAAAAAGACGTTAACAAACAACACCCAGCAGCGTGTCTACGACAATGGTGCTAGTTCCGTTAAATTCGAAGACTTTAAGGACGGGGATCGAACAGACACGGCATCAATTAATGCAACTGCACAGATCGGTCCAAAGATTGACGACGAGGCGATCAAACAGCAGGTGAAGGGCAAGCGTGTCGGTGAAGTCATGGGTGATCTGAAAGCTATCGACGGTATCAGTGACGTGAATGTCAAACTGTCGCCATTCTGGGTGGCAGGCGTGCCAGATGACATCAAAAAGATAACTATTGAATTCAAACTGATCAAGTAATGGCTAGTTTACTCGCACTTGACGTTGGAACGAAACGGATTGGGGTCGCAGCTGCTGACTCTTCGGTACCGATTGCCGTGCCGCTGACGACCGTAGAAGTTGACGGGAAAGAAGTAGCTGCGATTGGCAAACTAGTCAGTGAACGATCGGTCGAAACAATTGTGGTCGGCTATCCACGCAACCAGTCAGGTGATCCAACAGCGCAAACAGCAGTCGCCGAAGCACTTGCGGATCAGTTGCAGGGTATGGCGGCCGTTGTGTTCCAGGACGAGTCCCTGACCAGCGTGATGGCCGAAGACCGACTCAAGACTGCTGGCAAACCCTACGAAAAGGCGGATATCGATGCGCACGCGGCAGTGATTATCCTACAGGACTATCTGGAGACTCATTATGCCTCCTGATCCAAAATCACGGCCATCATTGGACGGCGTCCATCATCTACCTGGCAAACGGCAGCCCGACTATCGCCCTGATCATGAACTTCCGGCTCCCGAACCGACATTATTGCTACAAACACCGCCTGCGATAACACCTGAGGACGCTGAGGTAGCTGGAGCGCTCGATCCCATTGATGAGCCACCCAGGCGTCGTAGCTGGCGCAAATGGCTATTAATCGGCCTACTGACGGTGGTACTGGCTGCAGCCGCCGTGGCTGCCAGTAGCTATCTCTGGTATCAACAACAGTTGGCACCAGCATCAACCGATACGACCAAGCATATTCGGCTGACAATTGCCTCAGGTGCGACCCCTGATGCAATTGCCGACCAATTGAAATCAGCTGGTGTTATCCGTAGTAAATTAGCTTTTTCTATCTATACAAAACTGACGAATACCGAAAACATCCTCAAAGCCGGTGCCTACAGCCTCCAGCCGAGCCTGTCGACCCCTGCGATTGTCGATCATCTGACCAGTGGCAAACAAGACACTTTCCGGCTGACGTTCCTTCCTGGTGATACGTTAGCGAATAATCGCCAGAAAATCATAGAGGTCGGGTATAGTGCCGCAGAAGTCGATGCAGCACTGCGTGCAACTTACGATCGATCACTGTTTGCCAGCAAACCAGCCGGTACTGATTTAGAGGGCTACATCTTTGGTGAAACATATGAATTTGATGCTTCTGCTACCCCGGCCTCAATCCTCAATCGGACATTTGATGAGTTCGAAGCCTTTATCGCCGAAAATGATTTGGTCAATGGGTTTAAAAAACAGGATTTGAGTCTTTACGAAGGTATTACATTGTCATCAATCGTTCAGCGTGAAGTATCAGTTCCAGCCGACCAACGACAAATAGCGCGAGTATTTTTGAACCGCATGAAAGTAGGCATGACTCTCGGATCCGATGTAACTTATCAATACGCTGCCAAAAAACTTGGGGTTGCACCCACACCGACGCTTGAATCACCGTATAACACGCGTATTCATACCGGTCTGCCGCCAGGACCGATTGCTGTTCCAGGGGTGAATGCGATGAAAGCTGTGGCGAATCCTGCCGCCAATGACTACCTGTTCTTCCTCAGCGGTGACAATAATGTGACGTATTTTGCCAAAACGGATGCCGAACATCAGCAAAATATCGTCAATCATTGCCAGAAAAAATGTTTGATCAATTAGCGATACATCTGTGGACAATAAACAGAGGTGAAGGTAACCTGAGAAACTTGACAAATTTCAATACCAAAAAATATATTGACATATTTCGCAATAGCGCGTACTATAGTTTATAGCACATTGTGAATTCATCACCTACATGCGGCTGGACGACGGGTTAGACTGCCAACCAGAGAGTATGTGCGAGTGGAGGAATGAATCATTAATGAGCCTACCAACAAATGTCGCACGAGTACCGAAATGAACATTTTCAAACCTAATATTAATTAATTATGAAACGGTCGATCACGTACTCCGTTCCCCCGTCGAATTTGCGAGGCGCCGGGAAGAAAGACAAAGTAAGGTAGTGCCCTTGTAGTAATACAGGCGGCAGGAGAATGATAATTAGTAATCAATCAATTTCGGAAGACGACACGTCGTCTAATGACCGCTTGAGGCAGCAAGTTCTCAATCGCGGAAAACACCGAAAAACAAACAGAAAGCCAAAAATGACTGTCTTTGCGGCATATGGCGGCGTATTCGTCGTCATCATTTCTGTTATCGCAGTTGGTTATCAACCCCCTCAGCCGTCTACCGGAGGCTCTTCGTCCACTGCAAATGCAGCGGCTGTCTTAGGCCCTATCGCGTCAACAGAAGCTCCGGAAGCCCCATCAGTTGACGAGCTAGTAGCAACAGACGTAGCTGCTAATTTGGCCGAACAGACCAATATGTCAGTTGCAACCAATGTTGCCAACTTATCGGTGTCGCTTGCAGCCAAATCAGAATTGGCACAGACCAATGATTCAGCAATTGTTAAGCCTCAGATCGTCCAACCAACAGCTAGCAGCCGTGACATTACGACCTATATTGCCCGACAGGGTGATACCGTTCAGTCAGTTGCTTCGACCAATAGCCTATCGGCGGATACTCTTCGTTGGGCAAATAATCTGACCAGTGACAGTTTGTCTGCGGGCCAGAGCCTGACTATTCCACCGGTTGACGGTGTTGTTTATACCGTCAAGGCTGGTGATACACCTGATAGCCTTGCGAGTACGTATGCGGCTAATAAAGATCGCATTGTATCTTTCAATGACCTCGAGATCAGTGGTGTCGTTCCCGGCAGCCGCATCGTCATTCCTGGTGGAACGCTTCCAGAGAACCAGCGTCCTGGTTATCGGGCGCCAGTCCGTGGGTATGCAACGACGGGTAATAACGTTGGAAGCGGTGATCTTTATACGGTAAGCTCAAGCTTCCGTTCTACGACGGGTAACGGTTATGCTTATGGTTACTGCACATGGTATGCGTATGAGCGCCGTGCACAGATGGGCAAACCTATCGGTGGTAACTGGGGTAATGCTGCGTCATGGGCACTGTATGCACGCGCATCAGGCTTCCTTGTCAATAATACGCCTGAGGTTGGAGCAGTCCTGCAAAACGGTGGAGGTGCTGGTCACGTTGCCATCGTTGAACAAGTGCTATCCGACGGGACAGTTGTGTTGAGCGAGATGAACTACGCTGGTGGTTGGGGCAAAGTGACAAAGGGGCGTAAAGTAACCCCTGGACAGTACGCAAGTCCGTATTACAAATTTATTCACTAGAATAGAAAATCCGAGAAAGTCAAATCTCCTCTGTTAATCCAGAGGAGATTTTGCTATACTAACAGAAAGAAAGTTCTTCTATGTTTGTTGATACAGCCAAAGTAATCATTGCAGCAGGTAAGGGCGGCGATGGTGCCGTCAGTTTTCGTCATGAAATTTATGTTGACAAAGGTGGTCCGGATGGCGGTGATGGCGGTGATGGCGGCAACGTTATCTTTGAAGCGAGCGAGAACAGTAACACCTTGCTTGATTTTCGCTATCAGCCAAACCTACGGGCTGATAATGGCGGCAACGGATCGAAAGCCAAGCGCCATGGCAAATCTGGCCAGGATTTCATCGTCAAGGTACCGATGGGGGCTTTGGTACGTCGTGGGGGTGTCGTGATCGCTGATCTGACTGCGAATGGCCAGCAGGCGGTGATCGCTCATGGTGGTGACGGTGGTTTTGGCAACGCACATTTCAAATCATCTGTTCGCCAAACACCGCGAATTGCCGAAAAGGGCGAAGACGGTGAAATGTTCGAGGCCGAATTGGAGCTAAAACTACTGGCTGATGTGGGGCTGGTCGGACTGCCAAATGCTGGCAAATCAACCTTTCTCAGCGTTGTCACGAACGCCCGCCCCGAGATCGCTGATTACGCCTTTACGACCTTGACACCAAACCTTGGTGTGGCAGATATCGACGACGGTAGTCTGTTAATCGCCGATATTCCCGGCCTGATCGAAGGTGCGGCCGAGGGCAAGGGCCTTGGTGATCAGTTCCTGCGCCACGTTGAAAGGACAGCCGTTCTGCTGCACCTGATCGATGCGTATAGTAACGACATCGCGGCCGACTATGCGACGATTCGCGAAGAACTTCGTCGCTATTCCGAAGAATTGGTCGCCCGACCAGAGGTGATTGCGCTGACAAAAACGGACGGTTTGGATCAGGATATTATTGATATGCAAATTGCGGAACTAAAAAAGATTGCGCCTGATGCTGAAATATTTGCTATTTCTTCGACTGCCCATCAACATCTCACGGATGTACTTCGATCATTACGCAGGCGAGTCGAGGCTGCACGTGCTGCAGAAGCTCCAGTTGAAGAAGCCGATGATGCGCTGCCAGTCATCTCACTCAGCACCGGTGCATTAGCGGAGGCTTGGTCAGTTGAAAAGGACGGTGACGTCTATGTTGTCCGTGGTGACAAGATCGAAAAGTTCGCTCGTCGGACTAACTACGATAACTTCGAAGGTGTTAACCGCCTGCGTGACATTATGAAAAAACTTGGTATCGGCCACGAACTTGCCCGCCAAGGTGCAGTAGGGGACAGTAAAATCCGCATCGGTAGTGCCGAATTTACACTTCTTGAACAGCAAGATTAGTTGACAAAAAGCATACAGTATGCTACAATAATTGCTACTACTGAAGTGAGGTGGATATCTCAACCAGGTAGCACATTGATAAATGAATTGCATTCGTTGCAGCGTAGAAGTGATAACTTTTGTCATTTGTACGCTGCGACGAAAAAGTCGTAGATTCAGTGTCGAAAAGCCAGTAGCCGAAAGGGTTGGTAATGCGACAACGATTACCGTAGCTCCGTGAGGGGCCTCGTGGATCCCATCGCCGTGTATCCGCTAAAGGGAATGTCAGACAGTAGAAACTCAAGGGAAGTACGATCGCAGTACTCCTCACTGAGTCACTCTCACTCGTCTGCGGCATAACGCCTCCAATAGCGCTTCTATCGCGCATTAATGCGGTTGCACACCAGATGGAAACGGGAGGGCGGCCTTAAGAACACCGCCGTCCTCCCGCCGGACTTTTAGTGTCGATCTTCTACCCACACTGGGTATCGATGGGTCGGCCACATTGCCTGCAGGGCAGAGACAACAGGGCGCGAATAAGAGTAGCAAAGTGGCCACCTGGCTGACTTCCGAGGAAGTGTTACTCTCGCGACCAACCGTTCTCTGCCCTGCAGGGCAACACAGTTCATTTATTAGAGCCTCCTCGTCGTATGACAAGGGGGTTTTCTTTTTATCTTGAACCAGGTAGCTTAAGCAATTTGTCAGATAAAGAACAGATATTTGAAAATACTATTGACAAATAACCATAGCGTGTTATAATGGAATTACCATTAGGTGAGGTGAAAACCCCTGATCGGTACATTGACAGTCCGGATATGTAACAAATAATCACTACAGGTTTATATTCACTATGAATTAATGCTTATAAACCTGTAGTGATGCGTCGACGCATCACAGCTTCTACAGGTTCAAAATCTTCATCACCATCACAGAAAAGGATCAGAAATGAAGGAAATCGGTAAGAAGTTCGGAAAGTTCGCCACCATGTCTATCGCCGCCGGCGCCATGGCACTCACCTTTGCGGGCGGGGCCAGCGCGGCTGACGACGAGGAGACTCCCACGCAAAACGTCTGGCGGACGAGCGATCGCGGCACCGTCAACCCCGGCGGAACCGGCTCGGTCACCGAGATCGAGTACCGCGAGGGCTCGCAGGGAACCACGGTGGACTCGTATGTCGCGGAGCTCCCCGAGTTCACATGCCCCAATGTGAACGACGGCACCGACGCGTTCGGCTCCAAGGGTCTCGCGGCGGGCGTCGACATGGCGTTCGGCGGCGCCTGCGGCTAGTCCGCTCGGCGCGCACCAAAGAGACTCCCACGGGGCACCAGGACACGGCATTGGAGGACCTTGTGTCGCTCCTAGTCCTGGTGCCTCGCATGGGGGAAAAGTTACAAATCCGGGCTGCAAAGCCCCCTCTGTCAAATCACTTGAACTCGCTTTAAAGCGGGATTTTTTGTTATTATAGGGTGAATGGCTCAGACTTTCTTTTTTTATGATCTCGAAACGAGCGGGCTATCCGGGCGCGATGACCGAGTCATGCAATTTGCTGGCCAACGAACGGATATGGAATTACAGCCGGTTGGCGATCCGTTCAATCTGCTCGTCAGGCTGAACGATGATACGCTGCCGAGTCCCGAAGCGTTGATGGTGACGGGGATTACGCCGCAACAAACGGTAGCCGATGGTTATACGGAGGCTGAGTTTGCACAGATATTGATCAACGATGTTTTTACTGAGGACACGATTGCCGTTGGGTTCAATAGTATTCGTTTTGATGATGAATTCGTCCGGCATTTATTCTGGCGGAATTTTCGCGATCCGTACGAATGGGCATGGCGTGACGGGCGGTCTCGCTGGGATCTGTTGGACGTCGTACGGATGACACGGGCGCTGCGACCCGACGGGATCGAATGGCCGATGGCCGACGGCAAACCGTCGAATAGGCTAGAACTGCTGACTAAAGCCAATAAGATTGATCACCTGAGTGCACACGATGCCCTTAGCGACGTACAAGCCCTCATCGCGGTAACACAACTGATTCGCGACAAGCAACCGCAGTTGTACGAGTATTTGCTCAAAATTCGTGATAAAAAAGAAGTTCAAAAACTGGTTAATTTGGATGATAAACAGCCCTTTGTGTATACCAGTGGTAAATATGATGCGGATCATCACAAAACGACGATTGCTTTCCCGCTGACAGCCGGCAAAAACAACAACGTTGTCGTGTATGATCTCCGCTATGACCCAGCGCCGTTCATCGACATGGATAGCAAGCAATTAGCCAAAAAACTGTACGCGACGTGGGATGAACGAAAGGCCGAAGATTTTGTGGCACTGCCAGTTAAGGAACTGCAATACAATCGCGCACCTGCTGTCGCACCATTGGGCGTACTGGAAAAAGGAGATGGTTGGACGCGGATCGGCCATAATCCGGCAACGATTGAAAAGCATAAGAAAGCACTGCTGGCTGCACCACACTTTGCCGAGAACCTCCGTAGTTTGTTCGAAAACAAACCGGAATACAAAAAATCACCAGACGTGGAAGCCCAGTTATATGATGGCTTTTTGAACGACGCCGACCGAATGCGCGTTCAGTCGATTGCGGCAGCTGATCAGGCAGTGCTGGCTGACATGAACCCAGTATTTCAGGATGATCGATTGGCGCCGCTATTGCTCCATTACAAAGCTCGCAATTTTCCCCGCAGCCTGAGTGCTGACGAGTCTGCAAAATGGGAAGAGTGGCGCGTTGCACATATCCAGGCGCAATTACCAGGATTTATGAAGTCAATGGAGCGTGTGATCCAAAAAGAACACAGTGACCAGCAGCAATTCGTATTGCAAGAACTCCAATTATGGCTGGAAAATATCGCACCCAGCGATCTCAGCGACACCGAGACCCCCGACTAGTTCTATTTAGAAACAAGCATATACGACATTATAATTTTTATGCTAAGATAATTGGTAAGATATACCTGCATTGGAGCATAAACAAATATTGTGATATTCACAACAAAAAAAACAGAGAGAAGGAGACCGTTAAAAGCCTTGCGGCTCTATCATCGTTTTGCCCCGCTGTTTCTCGCTTTTGTCCTCATTCTGTCCTCCTTCGCTGCTCTCGTCGGGCCGGCGCTTCCCTCTAATGCCCAAGCTCCCGCCACCAAGCACGTCCAAAATCTCTCCACTGGCCACGACAGCGCCTGCGCCGTCGTGGATAGATGGCCCTACTGTTGGGGCTGCACCGAGTCTGGCAAGCTGGGTACCGGCAGTACGGCTACTGCGTTACGCTCAACTCCGGTTGCCGTCTCGGATACCATAGACGCCGTAAGTGTAAGCGAACCCAGCGTCTGCACATTCCTTTTTATTATTTGTCTTGTTTGGACTCCGGGATCCGTCAAGGTCACGCCTGCGAGCGTCAGCCCTATGCGAGGCAAGCATGTTGACAAAGTCAGCGTCGGCGCCACCCACGCCTGCGCCATCGCCGAAGCCAGTGTCTACTGCTGGGGCGACAACAGCCATGGCCAGCTGGGCAACCGCTCCAATACGGACTCGGCGGGACCGGTCAAGGTAGACATTTCCGGCGCATTGAAACAAAAGGAAATCATCGATATCTCCGCTGGCGATAACTTCACCTGCGCGTTGGCCAGCGACGGTTTAGTCGTGTGCTGGGGTTATGGTGCCTATGGCCAGCTTGGTAATAACGGCACGGCTAGCAGTAGTAGCCCGGTCTCTGTATATATGGCGGGCGCGCTTGCTGGTAAAAAAGGCATCCGGCTGGCAAAGGTTTCTAGTTATACCATGTGTGTTTTAGCTATTAATAGCAATGACAATGACTCAACCGCTGCGAGCAAGTCGTACTGCTGGGGTTCGAATAACTTCGGCGAAGTGGGGAATGGAGGCAAACATGCGGATTACACCTATGGCAAAACTGAAACTTCTTCGAGTGACGGGGGGAATAGGTATGCGGCGGAACGAAGACAATGCGCTGCGCTGGAAAAAAGGATACTCTCACCTCAAGCTGTCAGATTAGACTACTATGTAGCACAACCGGTCGCGGTGAAAACAGACCGGATGTTCAAGGATGCTTATACAACGGGAATAACTGCCGGTACTACCAACGGTCTTCCCAGCGCGAGCGGTGCTACTACGGCGGTCAGCGATGAGGCCTATTGGTGGGGAGGCTACGCGGTAACGACAAGGAAATTTGAATGTAAAAGCTTGCCTGGCGGAAGCACCGGTGGTCAATCCGGCCCGGGAGTCAACAAATGGAAGTCTAGGGCAACAATGACGTATACGGTTCACTACTATTCTTATTTGCCTACTAAGTCGGGTTACGGATCGGTAATGTTGGCAAGCGGCAATGCCTATAACGGCTTGTTCTGCGCAACGACTACCACGGGTGCGCTCTGCGATACCCATGGCAGAAGCGCGCTTACGAACGGATGGACCGGCAGTAATTATGCCTGCTGGCAAGAGGCGAACCCGTCCGGCGTAGGGAAAATCACTAAGTGTCCTGATCCGAAGGAGCCTCAGCGTGTCTTCACTGGCGCCGGCAGTTTTCTGGATAGTAAAACGATTACGGCCCTTAGCGTCAGTCAAGGCGGTTTTACTTGTGCCATAGCGGAGAAATCGCTGGGTTGTTGGGGTGAAAATAAAAAGGGACAACTTGGCACCGGCGACACGACGAACCGTATTTTACCAACGGCGGTAGGGCTATAGCAATGGGCAGCGAAGATACAAAATCAAAGTTGCAACAAGGCGAAACCAACAGAACCAGCGGCGCAGCGGTTCACATGGCTTCGGCGGCAGTATCCGAGAAACAAAAAACGCGCAAGAAGCAATGGGGGGCGGTCCTACTCATCCTTGGCGTACTGGTACTTGTTGGCGCTGGTGCGATTTACTTCTTTGTGACGCGTCCGGCCGCTGACAATGCAAACCAAGTCACTCCATCATTGGCTCCGACGCGGTTTAACTCGCCTGCGGATCTCCTACGTACGGCGGTAAGTACGATGGGTGGCACCGCGTTGAACATTGTTAGGAGTGACGGCAACGGTGGCATCACCCCTAACGGCCTAGCCGCATACAGCTTGCCAACCTATCAACTACCGGGCAAGCAGTTCGCCACAGTACCGATTGCCGGTGATGGTGCAGGACGACTGAGCGACGAAGTGACAACGATAAGTAATTATCAGGTACTGGTTGATTTCTTCACGAGTAATCACTTTGCCAACGTAACGACCGATGCAGGCAAGGGTATCCCGGCCTACATCATGCGTACGGACAGTTTGGTAACATCCAGCTACACGGTCTATACATCAAATGATATTCGTTGTGCTATTTGGCATG
>CAYIQY010000008.1:0-3409 GCA_964365665.1 uncultured Candidatus Saccharibacteria bacterium
GTAGTTGTCATTTTCGTCCAGTGTCGTCAGGCGTGGTGCCAATGTTGCGGCAAAAGCGACTCGTGAACGAGCGAGTGGTGTGGCTTTGCCGTCGAGGAGTACATCAGTCAGATCAATGACAGTTGCTAAGCGTCCCATTTCGCTGAGTTCGCGGATGATAGCTTTTTCAACGGTTTGGATAGCAGGAATCTTACCTTCTTCGCCAGCGATTTTCAGACGGATCAGGATAGCTTTTTCCAGTTGGCGGACGCGTTCGCGAGTAATGCCAAGTAATTCACCAATCTGTTCCAAGGTCTCTTTACGATCATACAAACCGAAACGACGCGTGACGATTTCGCGTTCGCGCTCTTGGTCGATTTCACCAAGGATTGATTCGACAGCCGCATCAATATCAAGCAGTGTTGCTGTTGTCTGGTCTGTATCTGTTACGGGAGCCTGGCTCATTATGGTTTGTCCTCTCTGCCTCACCTCAGGTTTTAGGGATTTATATCTACTCTTGCTATCCACTATAAAACAAAACTTTCATAATGTCAAACATATTATTTACTTTAGTCAATTATAGCATGAAATAGACGCCGTTAGTAAACAGTGTTTTGAGACTTTTATATATTGAACATTATTTTATTGCCTCTATACAGAGGTGGCAATATATGACATACGCTATAAATGCTTATGTAAAAATTGCCCCGAGGCGCCGAGACATCGTTGTCTCTTGGCTGGCCTCAGGGCGCAGAGTCGTTACTGGCTTCGTCTTCGGACTCGGTCGAGTCCTCTTCCCTAGATTTGGGAGATACTCCCCACCCTGGTCGCTCGCGTCGATCTTCACGACTCAAGTGACTGATTGCCATGATTCCTCCTCTGTTTATAAACTGGACGATCCAATTTATACATTCATTATAAAACAAATGACCCGCCCTTTTGGCGGTTGCCGAGACGTTATCGTCTCGAGGCGGGCCAAGTGTTGGGCGGGTGAAAGTCATCTATCCGTCGAAAGGAATTGCGTATCTGTACCACTCTCCGTCGTGACTTTGGGCAAGCCCTAGGCTCGACGGTTCGTTGGTGTGGATAGTCTCCGTTTCGTCACCGATGACTTTGTAGCGGACGAGGCTTGCTACTTCCTTCCTATCGATGATGTCATCGAAACCGACGATCTCGATCTCTTGCTTATCGTCCCCCGTTGGTGAGTAGACGACAAGGAGCGTGCCGATTGTGACGTCTTTGAGTTCGAGCGCTGTTTCAGGTCGATTGGTAGACATTTATTCCCCTTGACTGGTAGGTGCGTACTATTTTTATACAATTGATTACATAGTTTTGTCAAGGAACTAATTAAATGTTCTTGGGCACAAAAGAACAAATAAATTTCTTAATTTTTAAAGTTATTTCTTGCGGCGGACGAAGCGTTTTTTGCTGGTTGGAGCTTCGGCGAGGAGTTTTTTGGCTTCGTCGTGTGTGATCTTTTTCGGATCGGCGTCTTTAGGGATTTTGGCGTTCTTTTTGCCGTCGCTGATATAGGGGCCAAAGCGACCGTTTAATACCTTGATACCATCACCAAAGTCGGTAATGTTCTTCTCTGCTTCAGTCTTTAATTTGGCGTCGTATAATTCAAGTGCTTGATCGAGCGTGATCTCGTGCGGATCAAGAGGTTTGATACTGACGAATAGCTTGCCGATTTGGATATAGGGGCCAAAGCGACCAATGTTGGCTTTGATATCCTGGCCATCTGCAGTTTGCCCGACGGTTCGTGGTAATTTAAAGGCATATAATGCTTCTTCGAGTGTGATCGTGTCGATCTTTTTACCGTTTGGTATCGGTGCGAATTGCGGTTTATCCTCGTCCTCGGCCGTGCCAAGTTGCAACATTGGGCCAAAACGCCCGAATCGAGCGGTGATTGGCTTGCCGGTTTTAGGGTCGGTGCCGATTTCGCGGGATTGGCCGACGCTGCTGCGGTCGATGCCGCCAGATTGTTCGATCAGTTTATGGAACGGTGTATAGAAAGCCTTGAGCATAGCATTGCGCGCTAGCTTTGCCTCGGCGATACGGTCGAATTCTTGTTCGACGTTGGCGGTAAAGTCGTAGTCTACGACTTGTTCGAAGTGGTCGCTCAGGAAATCTGCGATCAGCTCGCCGCTGGGTGTTGGAACTAATTTACCCTTGTCGGCACCGGTTTTTTCCTGAGTGATCTCGCGTTCGACAGCATCATTTTTCAATGATAATACGATTACTTCGCGCTCACTTCCCTCGCCTTCGCCACGTTCGACGTAGCCGCGGCTTTGGACGGTATCGATAATGGTGGCATAGGTCGATGGACGTCCGATTCCTAGTTCTTCCAGTTTTTTGACGAGTGCGCCTTCGGTGTAACGGGCTGGAGGCCGGGCGAAGGTTTGTTTCGCGGTTGCTTCGTTTAACTTCAAATCATCACCATTTTTCATAGCCGGCAAGATATCGGCCTCTTTTTTACTACCACCGTAGACCTTCAGGAATCCGTCGAATAAGATGACTTCGCCTTTGGCTTCGAATGTTTTTGAGGACGAGCTAATTTTGATCGTAACAGTCGTTTTCTCTAATTTCGCCGGGCTCATTTGGCTGGCAAGTGTGCGTGTGCGGATCAGATTGTAAAGTTTTTGCTCATATTCATTACTGCTACCCTGTTCGAGACTCATATCAGTTGGACGGATGGCTTCGTGAGCTTCTTGGGCACTCGATGATTTCGTCTTGAACTGACGGACTTCACTGTACTCAGAGCCAAAAGTGCTGGTGATGTAGTCTTTGGCGGCTGCAATTGCTTGTCCTGACAGATTGACGCTGTCAGTACGCATATAGGTGATTTTACCGGCTGTATAGAGGCTTTGTGCGCTGGACATCGTCGCTTTGGATCCAAAACCAAGCCGTGAGTTAGCGTCCTGCTGCAATGTGCTGGTCGTGAACGGCGCACCCGGATTGCGTGTACCGGGCGTTGTCTGGACATTCGTAACGGTAAAGTTAGCGCCCAGCAGGCTTTCAAGGAACTTTTGGGCCTCTAGCTCAGTGTCAAAACGCTGCGGCAGTTCGGCCTTTACTTCGGCACCGTCATGGATAAAGATTGCCGTTACCTTGAATTGGAATGATCCGTCAAAGTCGCGAATCTCGCGTTCACGCTCCACTAGCAATCGCACGGCTGGAGATTGGACACGTCCGGCCGATTTGCCACCAGGAACTTTTTGCCAGACGACCGGGCTCAGTTCGAACCCGACGATGCGGTCGAGAATCTGGCGGGCTTGTTGCGCCTGAACGAGGTTCATATCGACTGTTCGCGGTTTTTTGACTGCTTCTTCGATAGCGCTTTTTGTAATTTCGTGGAACACGATCCGTTTGGTTGTTTTCGGATCAAGTTTCAGGACTTCACAAAGATGCCAGGCAATCGCCTCCCCTT
>CAYIQY010000008.1:3419-3822 GCA_964365665.1 uncultured Candidatus Saccharibacteria bacterium
AGCCAGACTTCGCTGGCTTCTTTGGCCGCTTTTTTCAGTTCGGTAATTACTTTTCGTTTTTCAGGGTCGACTTCGTATTGAGTGACGAAATCATTATTGACGTCAATCGGTGGCGTGCCGTCTTTGGTCTTTTTGACGATACTACGGATATGGCCGATAGATGAAAGCACATGAAAGTCACTACCGAGGTACTTCTCGATGGTTTTGGCTTTGGCCGGACTTTCTACGATTACTAAATTTTTTGCCATAGTACTTATGTCTTTCGACTTCCTCAATTAAACACAATGGCTGATTGTATGCAAATTAGCAGATATGTCAAGTGAACGAAAAATACCAGCCATGATTTGCCGGTATCTATTTATGTATCAAGTTGATTTGTGGCGGGATCGGAGACAATGCGTCT
>CAYIQY010000008.1:3832-24599 GCA_964365665.1 uncultured Candidatus Saccharibacteria bacterium
GCCGAGCTACCCTACGAAAACTTTCGTCCGAGCCCGGGGCGGATCAGCCGCTGGTCGGAACGACCTGCAGGTGGTGCCGTGGCAGCTCGTTGAGCTCGGGAATGGTGATGCCGAGATCCTCGCCGAGGTGCGACAGGTACTCCCTGAGCCTGTCGGGTCTGACGTTGCCGCCGACCTTAATGCGAGCCTTGCCTGCGCGCGGATCCACTTCCTGAAGGCTGAAGCCGACGGCTCCGGTCGCCTGGGTGGCGCGGCTCATGAACTGGTGCAGGTTTGGCCTGGTGCAGATTGCCGACTCGATGTCATTCAGTACATAAAGCTTACCTGGCATGTAGTTGAGATCCTATTCTCCCCTTGTACCACTGTGTTATGGTACGTATTTAGCATACAACCTTGCTCTATAAATGCAAGCACAAAAATCATATACACATAGAAAATTCAGTGAAATATCTCACAAATTAGAAACCGCCTGCGATCATCCCGGTGTGGGACAATCGCAGGCGTGTTCCTGCGTGGCCGATGTCAGCCGATGATCCGGGGATAATCCTCGTGGTACGAGGTGTCACTGGCTGACTGTCGTGGCACGGGCTTGGACTGCCGGGAGTAGAACGCTGTTGGTCTCTGTCCGGTGGCTTGTTCCCAGAGCTTCGCGCAGGTTGTGGACTGCGCAATGTGCTCCATGCAGGATTCAGACGACATAGTACGGCTCCTTCATCTAGTCGATATCTGACCTTTGCATTATAACACTTAAGCTTTAAAAAGTCAATTACCCATATTCTTAATATAAAAACATCGATTGACAATAAATAATATAAATTGTATTATGTTGCTAATGAGCGAGCGAGTCATCCCAATATCTGACATGAATGCAATTGATCTTCGGTTGGATCGGTTAGCGAGAACGAGACTTAAACTAGGCTCGCCTGCGTGCGGCCAAACTATTTTTATGGGTGTTTTACCTCAGGATAAGGCTAAATATGAAAGAGTGGAATTGAACGCTATCCCAAATGATTATGGATCAGGATTTTCAATTGAAAGAGATGATGCCGCTCTTCTTCAAGCCCAAGATATAAGGCGTGGAAATGATCGGGGACCAGTCTTTGAAGCGCCAATTAGTGCATTGTCAATTTCTCGAAATGAGTTAGAAACGTGGCAGTTCGATCTATCTCACGATGAAGTTGCCGACATCGATGGTCTCCTGTACCTTGTATGGGCGGTAGCAACTTACGGGCTCGATGGGGCACGATTGCAAAGAAAGTCAGCGGAGCGTCCACTGGTTTCCGCCTAGGCTGCGGACGAGACCGTTAATCTCCATCATAGTGAGTTCGGATGCAAATTGACTGGGATCAATATCCGATTGGCGCTGTAATTCATCACCATCGCGGGTACCGTTGACGAGTAATTGAATAATTGTGGTTTGCGCTGAGTTGTCGCCAAGTGCTAGTTGTACCTGGGGTTTTAGCAAACCTGGCGCAATAACTTCCAAAATATCATCAGCGCTCATGACAGGCGTTGCGCCTTGTTTCAACAGTGAATTACAGCCGCCAGATAGTGGACTCGTAATATTACCAGGCACGACGAACACTTCCCGACCCTGTTCCAGTGCATGATGTGCAGTGCTAAGCGATCCACTCCGTAAGGCTGCTTCGGTAATCAAAACGGCGTCCGATAGCCCGCTGATTATTCGGTTACGTTCAAGAAACCGAAAATCACGGGCAGGAACGTTGGGCTCGTACTCACTAATGATTGCGCCACCCCCATCAATGATGTCTTTTCCTAACTGATCATGTGTATGAGGATATAACTCAGCCAGTCCGTTGCCCTGCACTGCAATCGTTGTTCCGCCTGCTTCAAGCGCTGCACGATGCGCGAGACCATCAACACCGAGTGCCATGCCGCTGACAATGACGACGCCCCTTCGAGCAAGATCACCCGCTAGCTGCGTCGTCACTTCCCTGCCGTAGCTGCTTGGTTTGCGTGTTCCGACGATTGCAACCGTCGGTTGTCGTAGTGCTGGTAATTTGCCAATATAATGCAACTTTTTAGGCACAACCGCAATATTAGTGATGATCTGAGTGTACTTATGGTTATGGGGTAAAATTTGGTTGATTTTCATGTATTTTGTGTCAAAATGTATTGACGTTATGTCAAATGTGTGCTAATATTAAGCATGGTTGATGGCCAATTTGGTCATCATTCGCACCTTATACCCCCTATTCTAACTAATAAGTTAGGTTGTGCGCAATGTTTCTTTAAAGTAACTACCCTCCACTTTTCAGGATTAATCTTCGGATTTGACAACTCATTGCGTGCATACTAACCCCTTTAACCGGCGGACCTCCATTTTTGTGAGGTGGGTCACGCTAATGCCCTTCCAGGGTGGGTTGAAGGGTCGAACGGCGCCAGGTGATGCCCACCCTTACCTGGCGCTTTTTGATTGCCTTTGGCGGAATAGGACAAAACCAAGGTTTCTTTCTATTTGATTGATGGGAGGAGATATTGACTTTTTATAAAATTTATGCTAAAATAAAATTAAGGTCGCATTTCTGTAAAGCTTTGCGGCATACATTCACAATGGCTCCTATGGAGCCCCTGACAGAGGAGAAAGAAATGACCGATAAGGTCATGAAAGCGAAAGCGGAACTGTTCAACAGGGTCCGGTTGTTCGTATGCGTAGTACTGGCGCTCGCTTGCGCCGTGCTTTTTGTCTGGGTGGTCATCACCAATAAATTCGACGGCACGGAAGCGAATCCGATAGAAGACTCTCTCTTTCTTTTCGCGATCCCAGTGTCTTTGACCGTAGCCCACTCGGGCTTCGGAATCCTGCTGGGAGCATTCGCCGACCTGCTCGAAGCCACCGTTGGCTTCGTGCGCGCGTACGGCCGCCCCGCCAACAAAGCGTAGCAATACGCCGGGAGCAGCGGACTCATTTCTCCTCTGTCTCCCCCAACTTTCGTTTTGAAACATTTCAGGATAAAAGTTGCGGGAGAATGAATGGTACAATAATATCAATGCACTCTGCTCATCCACTTCGTATCTTTGGTATATCTGCGATCCTGACTGCTCTCATTGCTGTCATCGTGGCGATTAGTGGGGGTTTGGGCGCACTATGGCTGTTCGCTGTGCTGGCGGTCTTAGAGATAACATTCAGCTTTGATAATGCAGTGATTAACAGTCGGATCTTGGCACGGATGTCACCGTTGTGGCAAAAATTATTCCTGACAGTTGGTATTTTTATTGCTGTGTTTGTCGTGCGGTTTGCGCTTCCGATTATAATCGTACAGTTTGCGACAGGGCTTGGATTTAAAGATGTGATAGACCTGGCGCTGAATCAACCAGAACACTACGGTGAAGAATTGCATAAAGCCGGGCCGGTTATCGACGCTTTTGGTGGTACGTTCCTGTTCATGATCGGTATCAGTTATTTTCTTGATCATGACAAAGTTGTGCATTGGCTGCACCCTATCGAACGAGTGCTAGCACGAGCAGGCAAGGTACGTTTTATCAAATTGATCATCATGTCTATTATTGCGTTGCTGTTGTATACGACCGTCGAACCGGATCTAAAAAATACCGTTCTATTGTCAAGTGTACTGGGTATTGTTCTCCAATTCGGCTTACACTCGATGTCGGTATTCTTTGACAAGTCAATGAAAAAGAAAAGCAATATTGGCCATCAAGTTGGCTGGGCGGCGTTCGCATCGTTTATGTACTTAGAAGTGTTGGACGCCTCGTTTAGCTTTGACGGCGTTATTGGCGCGTTTGCGATTACGACCAGCGTCTTATTGATTGTGGCAGGTCTGGGTGTCGGGGCACTGTGGGTTCGATCACTGACAGTCTATCTGATGCGAGCGGGTACATTAGCTAAATACCGCTACCTTGAACACGGCGCCCATTGGGCGATTTTGGCGCTCGGTTTGGTGATGCTAGCCAAGTTGTACCATCTGGAGCTACCAGAATGGCTGACGGGGTCACTAGGGCTCGTATTTATTGTGACTGCTGTTGTGACGAGTATTATTGAGAAACGCCGGGATTTAAAGTAGATTTGCAAGCATCGCAGAGCCCGCTAACTTCGAATTTATGTTCTGCAGGGGCGAAATTATAGTCGCGGGCGATGCTAGCGACCAGCTGTTCTAGTTTTTTCGAGTGGATATCAACCAATGCACCGCAACTGGTGCAATACAAGTGATGATGATGTGATTTAAAGGGGCTTGTCAGTTCGTAGCGCTGTTTCCAGCCAAGGGGTACGGCTTCGGCGATATCAAGGCTGACGAACAGCTCGATAGTGCGGTAAATACTCACCCTATCGACTGAGGGGCACTTTTTGGTGATATCCCCTATTGATTGCGGCATTTCACTGGCACGTAGCGCTTCGAACACCGCCTTTCGCGGTGTCGTCATGCGCAGTTGCTTGCGGGCAAAGATCACTTCTAATTCGGACGGGACTGAGGTCATAGTTGCAGTATAGCATGTTATTGCAACAAATTTGCAATAAGAAATCCATGCGAGTATTCTGAGATTAATAACCTAAGCAAAGAAAGACAAAATGACACTTATTTGGATGATTTTGGCAATTATTGCCGGTAGTTCAATTTCACTACTGGGCGGCGCATTGATATTTACCACGAAAAAACGCCGCAAACAGGCGATTTTGATCGCTATGCCCTTTGGTGCTGGCGCACTGCTTGCAGCGGCGTTCTTCGATCTGTTGCCGGAGGCGTTTGAATTAGGTGACCCACGCGAACTACTCTTATGGACATTGGCGGGCTTTACCTTCTTCTTCCTGTTAGAACGTAGTGCAAGTTGGTTCCACCACCATCACGAACATGATATCGAGGGCAAAAACGCCAGTCAGCGTCGACTCATCGTCCTTGGTGATCTGATGCATAACGCGATTGACGGCGTGGCGATCGGTGCAGCCTTTTTGGTTAACCCCGCCTTAGGTTTCATTACAACACTCGCTGTGAGCGCCCATGAGATACCGAAAGAGTTAGGCACCTTTGCTCTCCTATTGTCACGGGGTTGGAAAGATAGGATAGTATTGCTGGCTAACGTCGCGACCGCTGTTGCAACAATCATAGCTGCTGTGGCAGTATATCTGCTCGGATCAGATGAACATCTACCTGTCGCGCCACTACTGGCAATGACCGCCGGATTCTTTATCTATGTGGCAGCGAGCGACATCATCCCTGATATTCACGAACAGCCACGCCGCATTGGCACCTTGCAGGCCCTGACGCTCGTGTTTGGGATTGTATTGGTCGGAGTCATAATTATGCTACTCGGCGTCTAACTAGAGCTTGTGGCTGGTTGAGGCGTGGGTACCGGTGATAAACTCGTCAATAAGTTCGGCGATTTTAGGAAAAATATCACCTTTCAATTTCTTGTTTTCGTCGCTATTGAATTTTGACAGAACGAAGTCAAACGCATCTGCTTTTTCGGCGATCTCGTTCCAGGTGCCGATACGAATTCGAGCGTAGTTCTCGCCCAGATGCGCGTTGAGTGACTTGATACCATTATTACCAGCATCACTGCCCTTTTCGCGGGTACGAAGCGTACCGAACGGTAGGGCTAATTCGTCGTGGATTACCAAGATATCCTCGGTCTCGATTTTGTAAAAATCCGCCAGTGCCCGCGCGGCTTGACCTGTCTCGTTATAGAATGTCGTCGGTTTGACGAGCAGAACTTTCTCGTCACCTATCGTCACCTCTGTTATGTCGGAGTGGAATTTGGCTTTGGGCAGAAAAGCCAGATCATGTTGTCCGGCATAAAAGTCCAACGCCAAAAACCCGACGTTGTGACGGGTGTTTTCGTATTCACGGCCTGGGTTGCCTTGGGCTAAGATGAGTTTCATTGTTGGCTATTATACCGAATTAAGGCCGGTTACTCCTAATCCTTGCTATAATGTTGGTAACAATCGTAGCAGGAAATAAATAGTGTCACGAAAAAAGAAAACCACATCACGGCGACGCAAGATCAATCCAACATTGGCGTCGATGTTCAAAATGACGCGAGAACAATTAGAGGCTCGCAAAACCAGTGGTGGCGGCATTCATCGTACTAGTCCCCGCGACGTACCCCGTGGTGAGCAAAAGCGCCGTGCTGTTGATGATCAGTTAGGTTGATTATCGTCGAATTCTTCGATGGTCTTTACTAAATGGTTGAGTGCAATTCTTGCATAATATGCTCGGGCATTTGCTTTATAGCTACCTGAATGTATCTGCTTATCCATGGAATCGGAATCGCACATCGGATCGGGTTCCTCGAGTAATACGATATTGTGCACCGGAATTCCTTTTTCATCTAACCTTCTCGGCAGTGAACGATGATGAGCGGTGCCGTAGATGATAGAAGCTTTTGGAGTACCGTGCTCATTCGTCGCCATATTCCTCCATGCACCGTGTGACAGTGCAGCTTGAATATCAAGAATGCGCTCTGCTGCAAAAAATTCGCGCAATTCCACCTCTTTACTTCTTTCAGTGACGAAGCGCATTTCTGCCTCGGTTACGTTTTCGATTTCCTGTATGTCAGGATTTTTCATAAAATCAGCGATAGCTACAGGAGTATCATACATGGCCTTAATTTTTCTTGTGAGTCCAAGTTCGACGTAATCCGCAGTAATGATAGCACAATTTTTTGCAATGACTTTATCCCATAGCGTTGTGCCATATGGCGTGGATTTCCCAAAGGCTTTGGATGCGATCTGCTCTGGTTGTTTGTCGCTGTAGCTACCATTCTGTAAGCGTCCGGCAGCAAGGTCAAGAATTTTGTAGAGCGTTTTTCGTGCAAAAAACGGGTGTGCAAGGATACCTTCGTAAAAAACAATGGAGTTTGGTTCGATCTGGTCAACGACTATTTGAGCGTCCTCGCTGGTTTCGTGCCTGCCGAAAATGGCTGTTAGTTCCACGTTAGACATGTGGTTCTATGTATCTCTACGTTTTGCCGCTTCTGCTTCTTGAGTCGCTAACTTCCTTGAAGCTTTGGTGACTGGCTCTTTACCGGCGGCGATACGTTCTTTGTTGGCTTTGACTTGTTTTTCGTCGATAAAGCTAAATTTAACGGGGGTTCCGGCGTAGTTGTAGGTTTCGCGGAGGGCTCGTTCAAGGTAGCGTTTGTATGACCAGTGGACGAATTTGAGGTTGCTGCCATGAATCACGAACCATGGTGGTGTCGTGTCAGTCTGTACCATATAGCGGAGTTTGGGGTGCGTATTCTTCAGCCCGGCTGGCGGGTGCTTTTGAATTGCTTGCTGTAACAGGTCGTTTAGTACACGGGTCTTGGTCGGTTGTTTGCGCCGAGCATCGATATCGAGCGCCAGATCGAACAATTTCGTGACGTTTTGACCCGTGACCGACGAAGTGAAAATCAGCGGCGCCCAAGGAGTAAATTTGAAAGCATTCGCGATTTTTGGTGCCAATGAATCGCGCGTAAAGGCATCTTTGCCTTCGACAGAATCCCATTTACTGACGACAATCGCCATGCCTTTGCCGGCATCGTCGATAATGCCCGCTAGCCGTTGATCCAGCTGCGTGTTCAGTTCGTTGACATCCATCAATAGGAAAGTGACATCGGCTTGTTCTATCGCCTGCAAAGTACGCAGGACGCTGAATTTCTCGATCCCGACCTCTTGTTTGCCAGGTTTGCGCATACCGGCAGTGTCTAACAGTTCGATATCGCGTCCGTTATAGCGCAGTGATACATGGTTGACGTCGCGTGTAGTGCCGGCAATATTGGCAACAATCGCTTGCTGCTTGCCTGCCAAAGTGTTAAATAAGTATGATTTGCCAACATTAGGACGACCGATAAGGGCGATCCGCAACACGTCGTCAGGTTCCTGCTCGCTGGTAGCTGGGATATTGGCGACGATTTGATTCAGGACATCAGTAATGCCGCTGTTGTGTTCGGCACTGGTACGGATAATGGTTTTGATACCGAGGCGCTTGAATTCGTCGTTATGCAGCGCGCCTTTCAGGTCGGCTTTGTTGGTGACGAGGATAACTGGTTTTTTACTTTTGAGTGCCTTTTTGGCAACGATACGGTCTTCATCACTCGCGTACTGAGTACTGTCGACAACGACCAAAATGACGTCAGCAGCGTCTGCCGCCTCTGTAATTTGTTCTTGAATAGTGGCTTCAAATTCGTCGGCAGCGTCTTTGAGCCCAGCGGTGTCGACAAGCCAGAATTGGTGATGCGCATATTCTACCCTACCGAGGACATTGTCACGAGTTGTTCCGGCCTCGCGCGCAACGATTGCCTGCTGTGATCGCACCATACGATTAAAAAGCGAACTTTTACCAACGTTCGCTTGGCCAATGATTGCAACGGTGGGAAGTTGGCTTGCCATAAACTTTATTAAGTATAACAGATGTGAGGGGTATTGACAATAGACATTAAAAATTGAAAAATAGAAGTAATGACTTATATTGAAAAAAGACTTGATTCGAGCGAAAGCATCGATCCGCAGCAAGCAATTGACGAATTGCTGATCGTTGCCCGATGGATTGAGAATTACGTCGGCGAAGACAAACAAAGAATACCAAAAGATGTACGGGACCTACTGGACGCAACTGATGAAGAACGGCTACTTGGCTTTACCCGATTTCAACCGACTCGCAATATGGTTGATGACGAAAAATTAAAGATGCAGCAGGATTTATTCAAAAAAGATTAACACTGTAGCTTGACGGATATGACAATGGCTTTTATAGTGACGGCAGATATGACAGAACATCAACCAGGAACACATGAAAAAACAGTTAAAGACCTAGAAGCCATGCGTGTGAAATTTAGAGAGTGGTATGAACTGACAGATGCATCGGTGGACATGCCGTTATTCTTGACCGATGATTCCCCTGTCTTACTAGTCGATATCGCCAAAAAAGTACACGAAGATCGTCGTCTAAAAACTTCTGAAGACGAAGCTGCTTAGATAGCTTCTACTTCTTTGAACTCGCCTTTCGCAAGGTCATCAAGCGAATAATTACCAAAGTTTGTGCGGTTGAGGCGTGTAACAGTATAGCCAAGTGCACCGAATGTACGGCGAATTTGGCGATTGCGTCCTTCATGCATCGTGATAATCCAGTCGTGGCGGTCGTCGGTCGGGTGTTCCAGCATTAACTGGCTTTTGCCGTCTTCTAAATCAATGCCATGATCGCTGATCATCTGTTGGTGGAGCGGTGTTAACTCGCGGTCGATACTGACCTCGTATTGTTTGGTTTTGCCAAAACTTGGGTGTGTCATTTGCTGGGCAAAGTCGCCATCGTTGGTCAGCAGGATCAGCCCGCTGCTATCGCGGTCAAGTCGGCCGACGAGTTTAAGCGAATGGTACTTTGCGGGGATAAGATCATAGACTGTCGGGCTATCACCCTGCTGTCTGCGCGAACAGACGTAGTTAATAGGTTTATTGAGCATAATGTATTGATGGGTGGTCGTGTTATCGACAGGTTTGCCGCCCAGTAACACAACATCTTCAGGCTGCAGACGAGCCCCGAGTACAGCTACCTCGTCATTGACCGTCACTTTGCCAGCCGCAATCAGATCATCGGCCTCACGACGAGATACACCCTCATGGAGCGCTAGGTATTTGTTTAAACGGATTAATTTATCAGATGGTTGCATCAGCAGCTATGATAGCATAACCGAACAGTTATGAGATTGGGGTGCTCGGAGGGCTGACGACTGGTTTGTCGTCTTCAGACGGTGGCGTCACGGTAGGAAGGCCTGTCACCGGAGATGTAGGTACTGGCATTGACGTATCAGCGACCGGTGATGGGGATGGCTCAACAGGTGCATCTACGGCTACGTTAGTCTCGTCGGCTTGCGCAGTGGGAACTGGTTCGCTTGATGTTTTCAGTTCCTGGGCAATCTGATCGCTTACTTCGGGCGATGTCGCTGGCGTTGAGTCAGATTCCGATTCCGATTCACCAAGGGGGTGGATAACGCGTTCACCGAGGTTGGTAGGACGAGGGGAGGAAAAAGGAGCGGTTGGTTGAGGCAACACGCTCTCGGTTGGTTGTATAGGCAAAGGCCCTGGGCCGTCGTCTACCGGGGTGGCAGAAGGAGTGGTATCTGGTTCGTCAGTAGGAGGAGCTGGGACAGCTGCGTCTGTATCGTCGTCTGCAACGACAGGCTCGGATGGGGCGGCTGGTTCAGGCGCTGGAGGTGTTGCATCTACAGTTGCGGGAGGTGTTTGCGGTGCGGCAGCGGCTGGTGTTGCTGCGCCAGATGTATCTTCAAGGACTTCGTGGACAGTACGGACGACATCTTCGATGCCGACTTGTGATTTGACGAGATAACGATCGGCGCCTAATTGTTCGCCACGAGTACGCTGGTCATCACTCGATAACGCGGTCATCATGATTACTTTGATGTCACGGGTTTCGGTGGTACTGCGCAGGATGTCGAGCATATCAAAGCCGCTAATCTTGGGCATCATTACGTCGCTGATAATTAATGTTGGTTTTTCTTTGATGGCCATTGCCAGGGCTTCTTCGCCGTCGCCAGCTGATACAATGTCGTAACCTTCGGCCAAAAGCCGAACGCCATAAATTTCACGTAAACTCTTGTCGTCTTCTACCAATAAAATTTTAGTCATATTACCTCTATTCTACTAAAGCAGTTTGAAAAATACTATACCCCTTATGTTTTAAGGCCGTTTTGGAACCGCGATTGGTCGCTCGGTTGAACTGGCGGCAGGAGGTGTTTGTGGCGGCGCTTGCGGTACGGCCTTCTGAAGTGTTGACTCGATGTCCTGCATGCTTGGCGGCAGCACCATAGAAGTTTGTGGCGGGCGCGGTGCAGCAGGAGCCACAGGAACAGCGGGTGGCGCGTCGCTCGCAGCGATCAATGGATCGGCGTTTGTTGTAACGGGTGCAGCGGCTGGTGATGTCTGACTGACTGGTACCGAACGGTTCAGGACGATGGGTGTCGCAAGTGCCTGCGAGCGTTGTTCGGGGGTCGCTTGATTTCCGCTATCGTCACTCTCGATATATGTCTTCGCTTCGCTGGGGTGAATATTCTTCGCGTCCGACGCCTCGATCAGACGGGTTGCTTCTTCGTGTGAGATACGCGGTAATTCAACCGAGAACGTCGAACCTTTTTTGTATTCACTATCAACCCATATCCGGCCGCCCATAGCTTCGATCAAGCGGCGGCACAAATACAGTCCCAGTCCGGTGCCGCCGATTTCGCGGGTGTCGCTGTTGTCAACGCGGTAGAACTTTTGGAACAAGTGCGGAATATCCTCACTCGGAATACCGATACCGCTGTCTGTAACGCTAATGACAACATGATTATCATCCCCCTGGACGTCGATGACGACTTCGCCGGCAGGTGTATATTTGATAGCGTTTTCAATCAAGTTTGCTAGTACCTCGCGCAGATGATCAGCATCGAGATCAACAAAAAATACCGGCTCGATAGTGCGAAGACCTCCCTCTTCACCGGTCGTTGGTTTGAAAAAGATGCGTAACTTCTTTTCATCAGCCCTGGGACGTAATCCTTCGATAATATCGTTGGTAAATACGACGACATCAATAACTTTGGGATTATTGGACAGACGGCCATCGTCGGCCTTGGTGACATCCAAAAGGTCTTGAAATAGCCGTCCCAAGTGTTGGGCGGATTCATGGGCTTTGGTAATAAAATCATGGGCTTTGGCATCAATTGTGGCCGTGGCTGGATTGAGTGCGAGACCAAGGTAGCCTTCAATCGACGCAACTGGTGTACGCATTTCGTGGCTGGCAGTACTGATGAATTCGGCTTGCGCCTTTTCTTCGGCTTGTTCTTTGGTAATATCACGGAAAACAATAATCGCACCCGCCCCTAACCTACCAATCGGTGACACAACGACCTCGATGGCGATTTTTTTGCCGGAATTGGTTTGGAGTTGGAGGTCGCTACGACGTTTTGGCTGATTGGACGACAATACGTCGAATACGGGATCAGTTGATTTATCAAGCTCGTGGCCGTCGCTCGTTAGGAGTTGTAAAACGGATTTGTAATCAAGGTTTAACGCGTCTTGATGCCCCCACCCCACGATGCGCTGTGCCGCAGGATTGATGAGTTCGATCGTACCCTGGTTATTCACCGCAATGACACCGTCGCTGATCGCGCTGATCACAACTTCGGCTTTATTAGCGACTTGGTTTAATTCGTTCGCCAGGTCGTAGTAGGCGCGTTCTTTCGTCTTTTCACTGTTCGATTTGCCATGCCACAAGATATAACTGATCAGTATTGGCAGCTCGCCGGCGAGGACAATTCCGAGAATTATATCGCGCGTCAAGCCGTCTTCTGTCAATAATAACGCCAGATATCCGTTGACTAAGACCAGGAAAATACCGAGGGTTCTGGCACCAAAAATACCACCAAAGATAATTGCTATCATCCAAAGCGCCAGGAACGGTGAATTCGTTACACCTGTCTGGAGTATCAGGATGCTGATCGCCGAGATCAAGAAGAGATACGCGGCATAGGCACTAATACTTCGATACGTTTCAGATGCTAGGAAATATGACAGCAACGCAACGATAATGCTCGCAACACTGATACCAGCTGCCAGTGGACTTACCGCAAACTCGCTGCCACCTTTGCTGATATCCACCATATTTGCCCATACGAATAACGCCAGGATAATCCCGGCAATTAAAGCAATTGCCTCGCAAACACGGCGATGCCAGAACGGTGTTAATGTCAGTGGTTTGATATAAGGCCTCCCCTTTTAAGCTGACAGGCTTAAGCGTTATTATGAAGTATCATCTGCTCCGTTGCAAGAGAGGTTTTGGTCAGTCGAGTATAGTATGATGAGGACATGCCAAAATACCGTGTTTTGATCGCTGTTGTCATTAGCTTGGTGATGCTGTTGCTACCCTATGGAACGGCGGCTGCCGATACGAAAAACAGAGGTTTGTACATCTCGCCACCTCGGGATTATATAACTGTCGAAGCGGGTTCAAGCCAGGTTCAAGCATTTACGGTTGCTAATCTTACTGATACGACGATGACGGTTGATCTGACGGTCAAACAATTTTCGATGAGTGACTACATCTATGATTATCAATTCCGTCAGCCCGACAATGATTGGCTCAAATTGAACCTATCACGAGTGGAACTAAAACCGAATGAGAGTAAGAAAATTCCTTATCAGTTGACTATCCCACCAAAAACCGCGCCTGGCGGCCGCTATTATACTTTGTTTGCCAGCGCTAATCTGTCCAAGGGTTCCTTGAGCAGTACAGTCCAGGCAACGACATTGTTGTACCTAACAGTTAATGGCCAGCTTGTTCGTACGAGCGTGTTGCAAAAAGATTCAATCCCCTGGCTGGTGACTGGCAGCACGATACCGTATAAATTCAATGTAAAGAACACGGGTAATATACATTATTCTGCTTACTTTTACGCACAGTTACGTGGAGTCTTTGGCCAGATCTCTGAGACCGGAACAGGTCATTTATTAATGCCTGGTGCGGTTCGGACAGTGACAGAGTCCATTCCGTCACCCCTCCTGCCTGGCATCTACCAGGTCACCTATGGCTATAAGGTCGATTTTGCACAAATTATCACGAACAAGACGGCCTATATTGTTTTCATTCCACCGTGGTCTATCGTGGCGTTTATTTTGCTGATAGTAGCTGGGAGATGGATGTATCGCAAAAAATGGCCTAAAGGCGAACCAAGACCGCGTCTATTTCGGAGCCGGAGAGGCTACTGACTTTCCGCCACTAGTGTGTAGACTGGTGATATTGCGTAAGCACCGGCACCTTTGGTGATGTTCGTCAGTACCCCATAGGTAATAGTGGTATTATCGCCGTTTTTGAATGGGCCGTCAGCGTCTTTTATGAGTGACGGTGTGGTGAGCATACCTACGAAATTGGAAGAAGCGTCGGTATTGTAGCCCCATGAATTGACCGATAGCGGCGCTGCGCTGCCATTGCCACTGGCCGGAATGGTCTCACTGCCGTTTGTCATATCCGTTCCATTAGGGCTGTAGGCATATAATTTGTAACCAACGACATCTGTCGATGTAACGGTTACGATATGGGATCCTGTGCCGGTGAAATTCTGACCACTCGGCGTGAGATTAAATGAAACATCCCCTCCAAGTGTAATCGACATACTGGTGCCAGAGCCAAAAGGCACATCTGCTCCGAACAATCCTTGTCCGAATGGCGATGCACTCACAGATTGCTGGAGTATCAGGCAACAAAGAAAGATAATAGCCACCGGCAGAAGACGCACTCCACGAACAGTTAGCTTTACCATGTGCATTATTATATACTACGAATGTGAAATCAGTTCGTCGGCTATTAAAGCTACATCATCACAAACACACAGGTAAATTATTACATCACAAACACACGTCATACCGAGCGTTATTTTTACTGATGTCACTACCTGTCATTGCGATGATAATTGCTGTCGGCCAGATGGTCGGTGCCAGTGAGTACCAGGTGACAGCGACTGTCCCCGCTCCTCTGCCGACTAGTGCGCCAATTATCACATCACCGCTACAAAAATCAATAATCAAGACACAAGAAGTTACTGTTAGCGGAACTTGCCCGTCTAGTTCGCCAGCTATTATTGTCGCCCTGTACGATAACTCATCTTTGGTTGGGTCGCAGCAATGCGATCAACAACAACAGTTCGCCATACCTATTTCCCTGTCCCTTGGTGCGCATAGCATTCAAGCGACCGTTACGACGGTGACCGGACAGACTGGGGCTAGTAGCGATATTTTGGAGTTAACACGGGTCGAAGAAGTATCAAGTGATCAAAGTAACGCGACAATTGCGCAGGAAGTCCCAGAGCCTGACTCTCCCTTGGTGATCGTCAGCGATCAAAGTTTCGTGACCTTTGAATCGAACCGAGATGCGGTGTGGCACGGTCGTTTTACTGGCGGTGATGCACCATATAATGTAGATGTATCCTGGGGCGATGGCGATCTGAGTAAGCTCACTGGTGTGGGACGGGAGGAACAGGCGCTCCGCCATCATTACATCATCCTAGCCTCGTATGATATTACGGTTCGACTGACTGACGCAAAAGGCCGCACTTCGCTTCACCAAACAGCCGCAGTGACATTAGCTGATCAGACAGGTTCTCTGTCGTCTGTCGGTATAGGACAAAGTGGTACGGATACAGGTATAGGTTTATCGATAGTCCCCTTGCAGCTCGTCGCGGTATACCTTGTTGTCATCGCCGCACTCACCTTTCTATGGCACAGGGAACATGGACGAAAACGTCGGTTGTACCCTGTGCGAGTGACAAAACAAACCGCAAATGCGCGGCGTCGAAGGTAATTGATTTGACAGAACAAAATTTAATGCTTGTATGACAGGTGTCTCTAAGCTATACTGTGACTAAACACAAGCATCATAAGGGTTAATGAGGAAATATGAACACTACATACATAAACAACAAGTTCAAAAAAATGCACATACTGCTCGCTGGAGTATTCACTCTTGGCGTTTTTGTATCGGCATTGGTTGCAAATACCGCACATGCCGCTGCTCTGACGCAAACATTCGTCCGTTTTGATCGTATGCAACTAAGTACAGCGACGACTGGTACGGTCTGCGCCAAACCGGCTACTGCAGGTACTGAAGCTACTGTCGATGTCACCTTTCCTACTGGATACACACTGGGTGTAGCAGGTACTTTCACAGTTAATACAACCAATCTTGCGTGGCCAACCGGTGGCACTGCCTGGCTTGGTATCGGCACCGCAACGGCTGTTGCTGGACAAGTGGTAACATTTCCGAGTACCGACCTGGTTGTCGGCACACTATACTGCTTTAACTGGGCTAACACTGCGGCAGTAACAACCAAGTCGAGCGCTACCAGCTCGAACGCAGGTACTGTTTCGACGTATGCCAGCGGGCCAACAATTATTGACTCGGCTCCTTATACATCAGCAACGATTACTGATGATTCGATTGTCGTGACAGCGACTGTTCCCGCCGTTTTCTCGTTTGCCCTGAGTGGTAACACTGATCCACTGGGTACGCTCAGTACCAGTTCGGTTGTTACAAGTGCAACTCCACGCACGGCAACGATCAGCACGAATGCTAAAAATGGTTGGATGTTATGGGCGAAGGATCTTAATACCGGACTTAACTCTGCTACTGCTTCATCAACGATCGCCTCGACGACTCCAGGTACGAACAGCACTCTCGTATCAGGTACGACGGGCTATAACATTGGGGCAACCAGCTCTCAAGTGGGTGGTTCAGGTACGATCAGCATCACCGCTCCATTTGTCGGATCAGGTGCCGGCCAAGGTGGTGGTCTTGATACGACCCTCCGCACTGTCGCATCATCAAACGGTACGGCTGATACAGCAGTATTAACGCTTAAGAACAATGTTGCCATTAGTCCAACTGTGGCTGCAGCGATCGACTACACTGACACGATTACCGTTATTGGTGCCGGTTTATTCTAAGCCGTACTTCATGTGCTGTATACTAATGATTAATGATGCTAGTAAAGAGGTATAAGAGGTCATTTACTTGGCTGACAGGGTTCGTAGTTATAGGCTTTGCCTTACTAGGACTTGTCGTCGCAACCGTACGAGCAGCTCAGCCCGCTAGTGATTTTTCGCTACAGGTGGCGCCGTCGCCGCTTATTGCAACGGTCAAACCTGGTCAGACGACTACCCTGGAACTCAATGTTCGTAACACGGGTACAGGTACGGAAGAGCTACGAATAGAGCCGCGCAAGTTTACGGTTGATAGAGGCACGGGGCAAGTCTCACTTGATGATACGGCGCCTGCCGAGGCCGCGCAGTGGGTCAGTTTTGCCTCGCCCAGGTTTAGTATCAAACCCGGTGAATGGTTTACTCAAAAAGTACATATAGCCCTGCCCAAGGAAAGCGGCTTTAGCTATTCGTTTGCCCTGATTATTAGCAGGACAAATAATCCTCAATCAGTTGAGTCCGGTCGTCTCATCAAGGGCTCAGTTGCGATCTTTACGTTACTCAATGTCGATCGTCCAGGGGCGACACGTAAACTAGAGGTTGAAAAGTTTACTACCTCGGAAGCTATCTATGAATATCTACCAGCCAAACTGAATATCCAGTTCAAAAACACAGGCAATACTATCGTTCAACCATATGGCAATATTTTTATCCAGAGAGGTAGCGACGACGCTGAACCCATCTCTACCCTACCTGTTAATGATAAACGCGGCTACATTTTACCTGGCAGTGTACGGACGCTTGATACATCGTGGGATAAAGGTTTTCCTGTCCCTCAAACTGTGACAGGGGCTGATGACGGCCAGCAAAAACAGAACCAAGCGTGGGATTGGTCCAAATTGTCTGATTTTCGAATTGGTCGCTACACCGCCAAATTAGTAGCGGTTTATAATGACGGTCAAAGAGATATACCAATCGTTCAGGAAGTCAGCTTTTGGGTGGTTCCGTGGAGGATACTTTTGGGAGCTACTGTTGTAATTGTTATTTTCGGATTCGGTCTTTGGTCAGTAGTGCGAAAGGTTCTACCAGTCTTTAAATTGGGCAAAAGGCACCGTAAACCCTAAGCTCATTGTCCTATTAGTTACGCTCATGTATACTACTGTCAGGAACGGGTATATCGTGAGAGTTATAGATCTAAAACATTTGTATTCAAAGCAGATGACACGGGCAGAGTTTTTGCGATTCACAGGAATCGGGATTCTTACATTGCTCGGTGTTACTAATTTCATTTCCTTTTTGTTGCGGTCGACCGGCCAGTCCAAACCAGTTGAAGTTGCCAAGGTGCCGACCCGCCATGGTTTCGGGTCAAGAAAGTTTGGGGATTAGTATATGCCGACCCCGCAACGCTTGCCGATAGTCAACAGCGACGACGCCGTTTGGGGTGATATCATTCGTCAGTATCTGATGAAAGAACATTACAATGATGACACTGATAATGCTGTCAATGGTGGCCATCAAAAGATTACGGTTCAAGCAGGTACGGCAACGGCCGGTACGGCCCCCATTAAGCTGACTTCCGGTACACTACTGACGACGCCTGAGGCGGGTGCGGTCGAATTTTATAATGATGCGGCCTACTTTACCACGACGACCGGCCCTACGAGGAAGAAAATTGCTATTTACGATGACTCTGGTGGCGCCACTGGCGACATCTACTTTCGCAATTCATCAGGACTATTCGCCCGCATCGCTATCGGGGCGACTAGTGACGTACTGACGGTTACTGGCGGCGTGCCGACATGGGAGGCTCCTACAGGTGGTGGTAGCGGACTGAGCCAGCAACAAATTATGGCAATTAGCTCGATGCGAATATAGGTTGCTAAGATGATATTACTTAAGGCAACGACAGAAACCCTAGAACTGCTAACAAGTTCAACGGCGGACGTAGACTATTCTATTTCGTATGCCGATATAACGACAACGACATTTTCCCCTTCTACATCAGAGGGAAAGATAGTAACAGCGACAACAACGACCGTTCTCAGCGCTCCAGCTGCTTCAACGCAGCGCCAAATCAAACTAATTACTATCGCGAATCGCCACGCATCTACATCAAACAACGTCACGATCAAAAAGGACATATCGGGTACCGAATACTATCTGACACCAACTATTACATTGCTTGCCGGTGAATCGATGCAGTATATGGATGGTCAGGGATGGATATATTATTCTGTAACCGGTGCTATTAAGGGCGATCAAACAGCTGCCGGATCAAATACAGAAGTGCAGTTCAATAACGATGGGATACTGTCCAGTGACCCTGCTTTTACATATGATACATCAACCAATACTCTTGCGCTTGATGTGGCAAGCTCAAGTATCCAAATTGGTAGCAGCGGTACGACCGATCCTGTCGTTCCACCTGCTGACACACTAACGCTATTTACCAGGGACATTGCTGGTAGAATGATGACTGCTCAGATTGGCCCTTCAGGTCTCGCCACAAGTCTGCAGCCTCTACTTGCCCGTAATAAGGTTGGATATTGGAACCCCCCAGGGAACGCAACAACTGTTCCTGGTGTGTTTGGTATTACGGCATTAACTGCACAGGGTACCGCAACGGCTCGTAACGTCGCGACGACATCTTTGGCAACACGCATGCGCAGGGTAGGATATCCCTCAACAGCCACTGCGGGTACATTTGCGGGTGCGCGTTTAGCAGTAGCTCAATTTTCTTGTGGATCCGGATCACCCGATGGTTCTGGTTTTATGGTTGTAGAGCGGTGGGTCGAGAGCGACCCAGCCTCGGTGTCTGGTAGGCGTGCTTTTCATGGTATGACAGCAACTACGACTGCATTTACGAACGTCGAAGTTAGCACGTTGCTAAATAACGTCGGTATCTGTCAGTTATCTACGGACGCTACTCAATGGTATTGGCAGGGCGCAGGCTCATCAGCCCAAACGGCTGTAGCGGTTGGAACATCGGTCGGTGCACCCGGTGGCAACTCGACGACCGCATGGGAATTAGCCATCTTTGCACCTAACGGTAGTGCGAATACGTACCACCTACAATTGTCAAACATCACAACAGGCGCTGTAGCTACAAGAACCATGACTGGAGCCGCAGCAGTTATACCGCAATCGACGACATTGTTGGCATGGAACGCATGGGCGACAAACAATGCAACAGCACTTGCGGTTGGCATTGACCTCTGTTCGTTATACATTGAAACTGACACGTAGACGTCAAGATGAGTCGGAATAAAGGCTCATCCTTTTAGGTATTAATCCGGATTAATTACAAAACTTAACCCTTTTTGATTGTAGCAAGTGGCTCTTTTCTCTCTTTATAATCTTCTCGAACTCCTTGTATCGATGCGGCGATATATTCAGCAAGCGTTGACATGGCCACGTTTACAGGTGGTAATTGCCCCTGTGGTTTACTTCGTTTTATTACAACCTAAAATTTGACAAAAAATAGACTTGTTTTTGCGTGCGCTAAGCGTATATTAAAAGTGTAATTTAACAAGGAGGTGGTGTGAAAATATCAATCAAATCTATAGGCAAGAAAACAGTAGCTGCGATTGTCGCGGCAGTGGCAGTTGGTAGTATCGCAACGATTGCAGTCTTTGCGGCAATTCCATCAGCACAGGGAGTGATTAACAGCTGCTACTCTAATTTCAATGGGAATGCGCGGATTATTGATTCGGCAGCTAACTGTGGTTTTAACCAGACCAATCTGAAATGGGATAGAGGGATGGTTGCGTATGCACACCTTCAATGGGATGAAGCAAGTAGCGTGTTCACATTGGTCAATGCAGATTCATATAACATTGACGCGCTATTATCGCCCGTCCTTGGCGGTACATTTGCCTGTCTTAAGGTGAATAGTAGCGTTGCAGGAAGCATAAGGCTTACGGCGTTGTCTGCCGATCCTACGGTTCCGTCCGTAAGTGCTGCTATAAATGGGAAATCTGTCATTGAAGATGATTTTATTTCTACGAATTGCCCAGCAAATACAAATGTAGCAATCTCTGTTACGGGTAGTGTTGATGGTAGTAATGTTTATGTCTCAATCTTTTAGTGAAAAAGGTTGCGATACACTCAGCCGCACTACGAGCTATTGAGAATAGTGTTTTTGGAACTATTTAATAAAATCTCATCGGGACGACGCTTCGATGTTCTCGCTATTCTAGCGGCGAACATCGGCTAACCCCTGTCAAATCGGAGATTGTGACAGTGGTCGAACTCCGGATTGCGCCGCTTCGCGGCTCCCAATCCGGGTTCAATTCGCCGCGTGAGCATCATTCAAGAAAATAGACTCATCCAAAGATGAGTCTATTTTCTTGGTGA
>CAYIQY010000009.1:0-24234 GCA_964365665.1 uncultured Candidatus Saccharibacteria bacterium
CATATAGCAAGTGTTGGCTGCGCCAAAGTAGCCGACTACCAAGAAGCCGCTGATGCACTCATGCCATTCTATACAGCCTATATATCAGCTATCAAGCATGTCCCCAAAGGTCTCGTGTTTGGTATACCGACCGTTGGCTCGGCGGATAATACGAACACGGTTATTCTTTATCAGCAAGATGGCGGTCGCGCGTCAACCGATAGTCCAGCGTACTTTGAGGCGCGTTACAATAAAATACCTGACGCTAAAGCTTGGAAATATGTCGAGCAATCAACGCCTTAGAATGTAGCCCGGATCCACTAGTATATAGGTTTTGCAATATATATAACAACGGTACGGCTATAACGCCCAGAAAACAGCATCCTTTTCAATAGCCGACATCTATATCCGGCCGAAACGGCGGCGGGGTAGTCGTTCGCGACGATCAATCAGGTTGATCATATATCGACGTATGCGCCATACCACCTCGATGCGGCGTGCCATCAGTTCAAAGACGATCGTACCAATAGCAGTAGTCATAATTGCAAGCATCAAGCTCGGAGATAGACTGACGGTCGTTCCAGGCAACTCGCCGACGAGCAGGAAGTTAAGTACGGCACCTGGCACATTTAATGTATCCAGCACTAACCAGGTGAAAAATACGAGAGCAATAATATTGATTGTTTTGCGCATGCCGAGCACCTCATACGAAAGTTAATTTAAACTAATATAGCACTATGGTCAAGTATATGCAACTATAAGCATAATAGAGCTAGGGACTGGAAAAAGTCGCCAAAAACCTGTATACTATTTTGGTTATGCCGGAGGTTATTAGAGTTACAGGTGCGCGCGAACACAATCTCAAGAACATTAATGTTGAGATTCCGCGCGACAAATTGGTAGTGATTACTGGCCTGTCTGGATCAGGTAAATCTTCGCTTGCGTTCGATACTATTTACGCGGAAGGCCAGCGCCGCTATGTGGAGAGTTTGTCCAGTTATGCCCGCCAATTCCTGGGTACGATGGACAAGCCTGACGTTGACCAGATCGAAGGCCTCAGCCCGGCGATCAGCATCGATCAGAAATCAACCAGCCGCAATCCGCGTTCGACTGTTGCGACGGTCACGGAAATTTATGATTACATGCGTCTTCTGTTTGCACGTATTGGCGTACCGCACTGTCCAATTGACGGTCAGGCTGTCCAACGCCGGACTCCGCAGGATATCATCGATACGATCATGAAATACGATAGCAGTAAACGCTTGATGATCTTGGCACCGATCGTCAAAGACAAAAAAGGTGAATTTGCTCACATCCCCGAACAGTATCGAAGATTGGGTTTCGCCCGTGCTCGCGTCGACGGAGTCGTCTATGCGCTCGATGAATTTCCTGACCTGCAAAAGAATTACAAACACAGCATTGAGATTGTCGTTGACCGTATTGCTGTTAGTACCGAGCTGTCAAGCCGTGTCACGCAGTCCGTCGAACAGGCGCTAGATTTGGGCGGTGGCATCGTTGAGATCCTGCGGGTGGACGATGACAAGGTTGATATTTTTTCACAGCGGTATGCTTGTGTCGATCATCCCAATGAGGAAATCCCTGAGCTTGAACCGCGGTTGTTTAGCTTTAATGCACCACAAGGCGCCTGCCCGGCTTGTACTGGCCTGGGTAGCCGATTGGAAGTTGACCCTGATTTGGTATTTAATCCAAACCTTACGATCAGTGAAGGTGCAATCCGCCCTTATAATCGTGCCGGCAGCGACGCATGGTATATGAAACGGTTGGCCGAAGTAGCTCGGCAGCACGGCTTTAGTTTGCAGACTGCGGTCAAGAATCTTAGCCCTGATCATCTGGAAAAGATTCTTTATGGTACAGGTGACGAAACGTACACAGTCAACCTAGGTAGCGGGCGTCAATACGACTCTACATATGAAGGTGTGATTCCGAATCTTGAGCGGCGACACAAAGAAACAGACAGTGAATTCATGCGCCGCGATATCGAACGGTTTATGCGTGAACGTGAATGTCACGCGTGTCATGGTGCAAGGCTCAAACCAGTCGTCCTGGCCGTTACAGTGCACGACCACAACATCATGGATATCTGCGGATTGGGTGTTGATGAAGCACTGGATTTATTCACGAACAACTTCACGCTGAGTGAAACCGAGCAAGTAATTGCAGCTCAAATTATGAAAGAAATTATTGCAAGGCTTAGTTTTATGAGTAACGTCGGCCTGAATTATTTGGAACTATCACGCGCCGCGAACACGCTGTCAGGCGGTGAAGCGCAGCGTATTCGATTAGCGACACAAATCGGGAGCGGGCTACAAGGAGTATTATATGTACTCGACGAACCGTCGATTGGTCTGCATCAACGCGATAACGATCGTTTGATTGGTACACTCAAACGACTGCGTGATCTTGGCAACACTGTGCTGGTTGTCGAGCACGACGAAGATACGATTCGTCAGGCCGACTATTTGCTTGATATTGGGCCGGGGGCTGGTGTTGCTGGTGGGCAGGTCGTCGCTTCAGGTACGCCCGAGGAAGTAGCAAAAAATACGGATAGCGTGACGGGCCGCTATCTTTCTGGTATTGAAAGTATTGCCGTGCCAAAAAAGCGCCGTACTGTTTCGAGGGATCGCCAAATAACGGTCAAGGGCGCAAGTGAAAATAATCTTCAGAATATTGATGTCAGCTTTCCACTGGGTGTCATCACGGTCGTGAGCGGCGTCAGCGGGAGTGGTAAATCGACACTGGTGAATGACATCTTGGCCAAGGAACTGTCGGCACGGTTGCATCGCAGCCAAGAAGTTCCGGGTGCACACGAAAACATCGAAGGTATCAATCTGCTTGATAAAGCAATCGTGATCGATCAATCCGCCATCGGCCGTACACCTCGCAGTAACCCAGCAACGTATACGGGTGTCTTTACGCCGATCCGTGAACTATTCGCTGGTACGCCGGAATCAAACATACGCGGCTACAAAGCTGGTCGGTTCAGCTTTAATGTCAAAGGCGGCCGCTGTGAAAACTGTCAGGGTGATGGCGTCATCAAAATCGAAATGCATTTTTTGCCAGATGTCTACGTCACCTGTGATATTTGTCACGGCAAACGCTATAACCGGGAAGCACTAGAGATCAAATACAAAGACAAGACGATTAGCGATGTTCTGGAAATGACCGTTGAACAGGCAGCTGAATTCTTTACCAATGTACCGACTATCGCTCGCAAACTGGATACATTGGTCGACGTCGGACTTGGCTATATTCGTCTGGGTCAGCCAGCAACGACCTTCAGCGGCGGCGAAGCACAGCGTATTAAGTTGGCATCAGAACTATCTCGCCGTAGCACTGGCAAGACAATGTATATTTTGGACGAACCGACGACAGGACTACATAGCGCCGATGTCAATCGCCTGCTCGATATCTTGCAAAAGCTCGTCGAAGGCGGCAACACGATGATTATTATCGAACACAACCTGGACGTTATCAAAACTGCCGACTACGTCATCGACATGGGACCCGAAGGTGGTAATGGTGGAGGACTTGTCATTGCCAAGGGAACGCCAGAACAAGTTGCCAAAGTAGGGAAATCGTTTACCGGCAATTACTTGCGCGATTTATTGTCTTGATCGTCGATACCATAGAGTTGTTTTAATTGACGTTTTGCCATGCGCCAAAGCGCTTTACGCTGCTCGGGATTCTGTGCCAAGTGGATAAATGCTGGCGTCCAACCAATAACGAGGATGACTGCCAAAGATGGCAGCAGTACCTGATCAATCTCCAGACCCATACTATGGAACCATTGCCCCAAGTAGTAACCCAAGTAGGTTATGAGCACTGCCCATAAAAATGCGCCGATAACGTTATAGGCCAAGAATTTGCGATACGACATATTGCTAGTGCCGGCGACAATCGGGGCGAATGTGCGGACAGCGGGCAGGAAACGTGCAAATATAATTGTTTTGCCACCATACTTTTCGTAAAATTTTTCAGCTGCTTCAAGATGAGATTTTTTAAATAATCGCGATTCCTTACGCTGATAGAGTCGTCGTCCAACCCTGTACCCAAACGTATATCCGACCGTATCACCGAGAACGGCTGCGGCAAATACACAAAGCACCAATACGTGGATATTGACTGGCAGGAGGCCGGCGTATGCTAAATAACCGGCAGTAAAAAGTAACGTATCGCCGGGCAGGAAAAAGCCGACCAGCAGTCCGCTTTCGGCAAAGATAACGGCAATAATGCCGAATAAACCGGCCCACTTAATAAAATCAACGAGTTCGATACCAGGAATCATCTTTACTAGTTTAGCATGCCAGCGCCGGTGTAGTGTATAATGGTGAGAGTGATTATAACAGGAGAAAATAGTGAGTGAGATTACGCTAAAATTAGACGCTCGGACGGTGGCCGGCAAAAAAGTGGCGCGTTTGCGTCAGGACGGCATTGTACCAAGTGTGGTTTACGGCGGATCATCCGACCCGATTAGTACCCAATCAGGCCTCGTTGAAACAACCAAAGTCAGCCGTCAGGCAGGCAAACACAGCCCAGTTCACCTAATGATCGACGGCAAGAAAAAACTGGCAATCATCAAGAGTATTGATGTTGATCCAGTCAAACATGTATTGCGTCACGTCGCATTCCACACTATCCAGGTCAACGACGTTATTACGACCGAAGTACCAATCCATCTTGTAGGTATGGGTGAGAGTCCGGCTGAACGTGGTGGCCTTGTTGTTTTGCAGGCAATTGAACATATCCAGATTAAAGCCAAACCAGCTGATTTACCTGAAGCACTGGAATTACCGGTTGCAGGTCTTGAAACAGTCGAAGACAAACTAACACTAGGCGATATCAAACTGCCAACCGGTGTCGAATTTGATGACTTGGAACAAGATACGGATCTTGTCGTCGCCAATGTCTACGAACCAAGTGCATTGCAAGCAGCCAATGACGCAGCCGGTGGCGACGCCGAAGACGTCGCTGAAGTCGAAGCTGAAAACGGTAGCGACACACCTCAGGGTGGTGAAGACCAGGACCAAAACCCTGGCGGCAAAAAAGCCAAAGAAGACCACGGCGAATAAAACCATCCTGTTATAAAAAATGCGCCTTTCGGGGCGCATTTTTATTAAACACTAGTAGAATTACTATCAATGATGTATTGTGTAGACAAGATGCTACAAAGCACCAAACTACTAGGGAGTGAGTTGGTGAGTGGGAATGACTGAATTATTACGATTTGGTTTTGATGAAGACGTCGTTCCCGGGGACTTTGAATGGCCAAAACAAAGAGTCTTTATAAATGGAAAAATGCACGAGAAAGACGTGAAGCTCGGTGGCTATCAACTTGGTGATCATGACCTGCCGGTTGCGCACTATCGTGCCGAACAGGAAAGAATTTTTGGTGACTTACACGACAGAAAATACCCTGTCGTGTTTTTTGAAGCCGAGACGGGTGCGGGCAAGACATCGAACGTGCCTCTTGCGGCGTTTGAAACCGGGAATTTCGATGTTACCTATCTTGCCGAACCTCGAATCGTTCTAGCGCGTGAGGCGCGGAAGCGACTCGTTATGCTAGCTGCGCAGGTATACGGACAGGAAAGAGCCGAGCAAATTATTGGCTTTGCGACATCATCCGAGTCGGTGCTTCATCCGGATAACAGAATCATTGTCGGTACTCATGGCTACGTATCGGGTACCATTAGTCATCGTCGAGAAGAAGATTTAGTAAACAGCTTGCTGATTGTTGACGAGTTTCATGACCGCGAAAAAGAGGGTGACACGGTACTTGAAGTCGCAAAAGCACTTGGCGTACCGTCAGTTGTTATGAGTGCAACAATCGACACAGAGAGCTTATCGAAACACCACTCTCAATACGACGGGACACCCTCACCAATACTGCACATGGAAGGCAGGAAGTATTCAATTGATGAGCGCTATATGGACGACGCAACCAAAGCAGCAGCGTGGTCGCTTAACCAGGGATATGACACACTGTACTTATTACCTCGTGTTGAGGATATTAAACTTGAAACAGACAGGATTTCCAGCAGGGTAGAGCGACCGCATATCATTCTGCCATTCCATGGACAGCAATCTCAATCGTTGCAAGATAGAGCTCTTCTTCGTTCGTACGATGTTCCTAAGTTGATTCTTTCGACCAAGATAGGCAGTACTGGGCTGACTGTTGGTGTCGACGTGGTAGTTATACCTGACTTAAGCAGGACAACAATACTCGGTAAGGGTGGTGTTGATTCGCTTGTATTGCAACATCCGCCGGCTTCCGAAGTGACGCAAGCGGAGGGGCGAGTCAGCCGTGATCGTCCGGGTGGTATCGCTATTCACGCACCGTATCATCTGACACCAACTGATCTCCCGCCTAATCCGGATACTTACGATACCCCCGAAATCACTCGGTCACGTGCCGATGACTTGATTCTTCATCTGGGTACGGCTGGCCTCCGACTTGGAAATATGAGTGAGGTCAGCGAGAAAATCGCTAAAAAATTAGACTACAAAGATTTGCCGAGTGATCAAGAAGTAGAGCGAAGTCTCACAAGACTCCGACATCTCGGCGCCTTGTCTATCGATAACATGCTGACGGATATTGCGTATGAAATGGCAAAATTACCTGTCGACTCACAACTGAAGCGAATGATTGTCGCATCACGAGAGTATTCAGAAGAAGTGCACCGTTACATGATTATTGCGGCATGCGTGGCGCAGTTTAACGGTGTTGTTGCACTTGGTCAGGAGGCATCGGGCAATAGACTGTCGAACGAAAGGCGCGCGGACATGTTGCGAGATCTTGATGTTTTTTTGCGCGCGCTTGATATGCACACTGCAGAGCAAGATATGCACGGGATTTTACCGCAAAGAATCGAGCGTATCATTGCACATGCCAATGAGATATGTAAGAGAGAAGGTATTGATGAACTTGACGGCAATCGCTTGCCGGATGAGGACGAACGTCAACAGCTACTGAAGAGCATGGCGACTGGTATTGAAGAAATATTCGTTCGAAAAGGTAAAGGAAAGTACCGTGATCCACGAGACGGACGTATCACTCGTCAATTACTTGCAGAAAGTGCTGTTCGTCGTGCCGCGCGAGTGGCGGGTGTTCCATGGAACCTAGAGACGATAACTCGCAGTGGTAAATTGACACGGAGGCATTTTATTACACGAGGTATGGAAGTCGATATGTCACAACTTTCTGAGATAGTACCTGGACGCAGTCGATACGAGGAGTGTGACTATGAAGTAGCGGCAAATGGTAAAATTATGACTCATCACGAAGTGTATTTTGACGATCGTCCGACTGGTTATCACAAGATAATGCCCGCCGAAAAGGTCACAGAAGGGCTTCGTAACTTTGTTATTAAAGGACTCTTCCAACAGGAATTGAAGCATGAAGAGTTGTTGCCCGAAGTGGCTAGAAAATTCCGGCAAGAAGTTGCTGGCCTGCGTAAACTGGAGCATCGTGCGACATATGAAGTTGGTGTAGAGTATTTGCTTGAAGAGCTGCAAAAAGAGATGGAGCGTGATCTGCCGGGTACAGCTGATGATCTTGAGGAATTACTTCGTCATGTCGACATCAATCAGCTACGAAGTTTTTTGAGTAACAAAGAGCGTAGCAGGATTACTGCCACATCACCCGAAAAGATACTTGTGCAAAGTGATAATGGTGTTGGTATAAAGCTCTCTGTGGAATACAAGGATAAAGCCGCTATGCTGCATCTACCAGATTTTGCGACACTACGCGATCTTCCTTCATATATACCCGAATTAGATGGTCGAAGGGTGTTTGTAAGAATAGGCAGCGAGACACGTGTGCACGATTTTTATGAGGCGAAAGAAAAGTACCGATTAAATCGAAGTGACCGACGAAAATCCGATAATCGCAGTTGATGCAAAATTGACCGACAAAATTAATACCGGTGTGTCCCAAAACAGGGACACACCGGTGGTGGATGGGGTTAGGTGGAGCGTGCGAAGCTGGTTAAACCTGTACGAGCTCCTGCTGCCGTTTGGGGCAGTGGACAAAGAACCGTTCCTGATAGCTGGGTTCGGGGATCTCTCCGAACAGCTTGAACGGTTCACTTGACCAGTAGATGCCACGGAAACCGAGCATCGCAGCTCCAGTCTCGACGTGCAGAACGTAGCCGGGCAGCTTGCAGACGATGTCGATTGCTCGGCAGACGTCCTCGTAGGCGTGAAGGAATCTTCCACGATTCCTCATGCCTCCGCGGAGATCATCTCCGGCAACGCCGGCGGCTATCAGCTCGTGAACGATCTCATCAAACGTAGTGCGATCAACCAACTCTTTCGGTGCCTCGTCGATGTACTTCTTGATCTTCTCGGCAACCTTTGCGATACCGGCCATCACAACACTCCATTTCAACGTACCTATGCACTGGGACTACCAGCTTTGCGATCCTAACGCAAAATTAAGCTTACTTTTTATATACCATAACTAGTTGACAATTGCAAGTATAAGCCTATTCTTCTATAAACCCACCGGATTGGTGGTTCCAAAGTTTGGCGTAGGTACCGTTTTGTTTTAGTAATTCGGCATGAGTACTGTCCTCAATAATTTTGCCGTTCTCTAGTACCACGATCCGATCAAGTTTGGCGATAGTTGATAGACGGTGAGCAATGACGATAGATGTGCGGCCTTTCATCAATTTTTCTAAAGCTTGCTGTATATACTTTTCGGATTCAGAATCTAATGCTGACGTTGCTTCGTCCAGGAGGAGAATTGGTGCATCTTTCAAAATTGCTCGAGCGATTGCAATGCGTTGACGCTGCCCACCGGATAATTTGACACCGCGTTCGCCAACCAAAGTATCAAAACCTTGGGGGAGTTTCTCGATGAACTCGAGCGCATATGCCTGTTTGGCCGCCGTATGTATTTCATCGTCAGTTGCTTTGGAATTACCGTAGGCAATATTGTCACGAAGTGATCTATGAAATAACAAAGGTTCCTGAGGAACATAGGCGATGTGACGTCTTAAATCATTCTGCGTGATATGACTAATATTTTGCCCGTCAATTGTAATTGCGCCGTCTTCGATATCATTAAGCCTCAGCAGTAGTCGAGTGAGGCTTGTTTTGCCTGATCCTGAATGACCAACAAGACCTACTCTGGTACCAGGTGTGATGGCAAGATTAAAACTCTCGAACAAAATATCAGTGTTTTCATCATGCGTAAACGTAACGTCCTTAAATTCAATCTCACCTTTATGAATCTGAACTGGTTCGGGACGCGTCGGGTCGTTCAGTGAGGCGGATGTTGCGAGGATCTCAATCATTGGGCTTGCATCACCAATAATACGAATATATGTTCGTGTTAGTCCACTGACACTCCACAGTTGAGCCACGATGTTGAGCGTATAAACAATCACCAAGTAGGTTATCGCAACAGTACCAATCTTGTATTCAGTTGCTACGACGGCCGCGATGAAAGCAAAGATATTCATTACTGTCAGCATGCTACCAAATGATGCGGTCATCGTTACGACACTTCGCATTTGCCTATGATTAGCCTTTACCCATTTTTCGATGAATACACTAAAGGCTTGACGTTCAAATTTTTCTCCCGCAAATGATTTAACGGTAGAAATATTACTAATTGTGTCGGCGAAATAACCAACGACCGCACTACCACGCTTCGACGATTCTCTACTATATGGAGCGATTTTGTTTTGTGCTTTGACGATCAAAAAAACAGTTACAAGAGATAATAACGCCAAAACGAGAGCGTATTGCCATAGAATAAAAGCCAGTGCGATACAGACTGAAATAATTGATGTAACGATAGGCACGCCACTATAGGCGATGGTGTCCCAAAACCGCTCGATTGATCCGTGCATTTTGGTTGCATCGGATACAATTCCACCACTCATTCGGTTGGAATGGAACGTTATATCCTTTTCCATCAAGTTTGATAACATACGGTCGTAGATCACAGCCTGCATTTTCGTCACGGCAATAAATGATAGAAAAATTGATGTTCTAACTGCGACGACATCACCGAAAAACAAAACTAATAAATAACCAATCAAAAGTCCAGTACTATTATCAAATGTAGCCGTACCGTTACTGATGTGTGAAAGTAAAGTTGCGACAAAAAGAGGTGCAATTGCCGTTGTGAGGATTGCAAATAATGCCTGCAAAAGCAAAAGTAGCGACGTTTTAAATGGCGCAATCTTCCATAGACCAAATAAAAATTTAAGTGTCTTAGCAGTTGTCGTAGATGATGATTCGGCTGGTTTCAAAATTACTCCTTTCGTGAGTATAGATAATTGACAGATATTTCGCTATTGGTTTGGCCGTCCAAACGTTGTGCGCATAGAGGATCCTAGTGGATCATAGTTTTTATATTATTACACAGACACCAGATGACCGCAAGCGCTTTATTAAAAGTAAATTACTATAAACCAAGTTCGGTGCGTTTTTCGAGTAGCAGTTTTTTGATAAGCGCGAGTGGAAGTGGTTGATCATTGACGAACTGCAGAGTGCCCTTGCCGGTAATATGGGGTTCTAGTTCTTTTTGAAGCTTCGGGCTAAGTGATCCGTGAAGCGCATAAATGCCAATGTGTTTCCGTGCAACCCCAATGTAGACGAATGGCCGCTTGCCAGGCTTTGTTCGATACGCGGGCATGCGGTAACTAATATTTTCGATTACTTCCGGAAAGAGGGATTTGATGAGTGAACGGAGTGAGTTAAGGCGCTGTTGAACCGATTGCGGGTACTGAGAAATATAATCGTCAACGGATTCTAGGCTAGGTTCATCTGCTTTCATCGTGCTTATAGTATACGACATTAGCCGGATTTAGGATTTTTTAAATGTTTGGAGAAGTCGCTGTTCTCCTTCTGCGACGACAAAGTTGCCGGCGGCATACATTGCAGCGAATCCCGCAACGACCGGTGCGCCAAGGATAGCTATCCCGCCCGCAGCGGCGGTCGCGACGACACCCATTCGGCGGTTAAAACCTATATCCCACCTAAGGCCGCGTTCGATGAGGCTGCCTTTTGGTTTTTCGTGGGATGCAGTAGTCATACATCTATTATATAATGGTAGAATGCAGAAAATACTTCTCTACTATAAATTCACGCCGATCAAAGACCCGGCGGCGGTGATGTTATGGCAAAAGACGCTCTGCGAGGGTTTGGATCTTCGTGGCAGGATTTTGATTGCGCCGCACGGACTCAATGGTACAGTTGGCGGTGAAATGGAGACTCTGAAAAAATATATCAAAGCAACCAAACAGTTCGCAGGATTCAAAGATATTGTGTTCAAATGGTCTGACGGCGGACGCGAAGACTTTCCTCGGCTGGCTGTCAAAGTCCGGGACGAAATCGTTGGTTTTCATGCTGCTGATGAATTAGTTGTTGATGATCGGGGCGTTGTTGGTGGTGGCAAACACCTGAAGCCCAAACAAGTACATGAACTGGTTGAAGAATTCGGTGATGATGTCGTGTTTTTCGATGGCCGCAATGCGCATGAGGCCGCAATAGGCAAATTCAAAAACGCTGTTGTGCCTGATACGAATACAAGCCGTGATTTTACCCGGGAACTCGACAGTGGTAAATATGATGATCTCAAAGATAAAAAGGTAGTTACCTACTGTACGGGCGGTATTCGCTGCGAAATCTTGTCCAGTCTGATGAAAAACCGTGGGTTCGAAGATGTCTACCAAATTGATGGCGGGATTGTGAAGTACGGTGAAGCCTATGGTGACGACGGGTTATGGGAAGGCAGTCTGCGCGTGTTTGACGATCGGATGACAATCGATTTTTCGGATCATACTAAAACCATTGGCGAATGTAGCCATTGTAAAGGCGCAACGAGCAATTATGAAAACTGCGCCCGGGCAGAATGTAATGATTTGGTGTTGATCTGCGAAACTTGCAAACAAAACCCAGATCTTCTGTATCACACCGAGGCCTGTCGGCCGAAAATTGGAGCCAAGGCGTGAGTGACCAAGAACTGACAAAGAAAGATCTGTTTGATTTTCTTGATAGCCAGATTGTCTGCACGATTTCAACAAATGGCGAGGGTGGTTATCCTAATTCTGCAACCGTCGCCTTCTCGAACAATGAAGAATTAGAATTTGTGATCGGGACGAGCATACGGACACGAAAAGCTAAAAACATTGCGCGCGATAGTAAGGTTGCAATGACGATTACTGATGCCGACAAACGCTGGACTGTTCAATTAGAGGGCGATATCCGGGAATTATCACCGGAAGAATTTGACGAAAGATATAGTGAAAAGCACTTTAGCAAGCTACCGTTTTCACTGCCGTTCAAAGATATCCCTGACCAGCATAACTACGTAATTATTCCCATCCACTTGAAGATGTCAAATGTCAGCGTGCATCCATGGAAAGTGGTAGAATTTCTCTAGTCGTTGACGCTTATGCCATAGCATGTTACGATGATTCAAACATGAGTGAAACGATAGAATCACAACATGACACACACCCGGTAGATATGCGGCCAGAAGCCGCTATTTTTTTAGGAAAAGATGAAGATACGGGCGCTTGGTTTGCTCAGTGGCGCAAAAGGCATTATGAAGACCGATGGAGTGAGTTAAAAGAGGACGAATCCGAGCAAATTGGTGTAGCTGATGAGCTTGAGACCGCCTAGAAGGGTAATAATTATGTCACTTTTCGGTCGTTACTGGGCATAATGCTATAATTGGTATAGTTATGGTAAAACCTTCAATCCACCAATCTGCCAGTGATCGACTATCAAAACGTGCCGCTCAAGTACAGCGAGGTGGAGCTCGCGCTGCGGTACTCGGTGTTAATGACGGGCTCGTCAGCATTCTTTGTATTGTCATTGGTGTCGCAGCTGCTGGTGCAGACGCCAAAGCGGTGTTGACCGCAGGTTTTGCGGGAATGTTAGCCGGTGCGATTTCAATGGCGGCGGGCGAGTGGATTTCGGTTAAGGCGCAAGTTGAACTATTTGAAAATGTTTTGTCTGATCTCAAGTCTATCGTTAAAAGTGACAAGGTGCTTTTGGAAGAAAATCTGACAAAGAATTTTGAAGCTCATGGAATTGACACGAAAACAGCCGAACATGCCGCCGCAGATGTCGCAGCGACCGACGATGAATTCATGTCGATGTACTCATCGCAAGTGATTGGTATTAATGAAGACGAATTGGGCTCTCCCTGGGTTGCCGCATTCTCATCTTTCGCGCTATTCGCCCTAGGATCTATTCCTCCACTATTCCCGTGGATTATCGGGCTTCACTCTACCGAAGGGATTGCCCTGGCGATTGCATTGACGGGTCTTGGCAGTTTGTTTGTCGGGGGCTATACTGCACGCTCAAGCGGCAAGAGTGTTTTTTATGGAGCAATGCGCCAATTACTGATCGTCATATTCGCAGCCGCCGTGACGTACGGTATTGGGTACGTGTTTGGTGTCGCTACCGCATAGCCCTATAATATAAAAGATGAACAAACAGCTCGAAGCCAAACTAAAAGAATTACCGTCTAGCCCTGGAGTGTATTTTCACAAGAGTGCGAACGGTGAGATCATTTATGTCGGCAAAGCGGCGGTACTGCGAAATCGGGTACGGCAATATTTCCAATCAAAGCGGGATATGGATGTCAAAACGCTGGCTCTTGTTGCCGAGATTGACGATACTGACTGGATCGAAACCGAATCCGAGATTGATGCGCTGTTTTTGGAATCAGAAATGGTCAAGCGCTATATGCCGCGCTTCAATATATTGCTGCGTGACGACAAGTCGCAACTATATATCCGTATCGACATGAAATCCGAGTGGCCGTATGTGTGCTTTACACGTAATCCCGCTGATGATGGCGCCGAGTATTTCGGGCCGTATTACAACGGCTATGCGGTCAAAAAGGCACTTCGGTATCTCCGTAAAATCTTTCCGCACTATACCAAACCACCCAAGGTGACCGAACGGCCAGATCTTGATTCGCATATCGGCCTCAGTCCGCTGCCGGGCACGACAAGCGATGAATATAAGGCGACTTTGCGCAAGTTGATTCGCTATTTTCAGGGTGGTCGCAAAGCATTGGCTCGTGAACTAGAAAAGGAAATGCACCAAGCAGCCAAACTACATGATTTTGAAAATGCAGCCCGTCTTCGCAACCGGGTGAACGATCTCCGCGAATTGCAACGGCGCATCATGTTCGGGGATCGTGAATTTTTAGATATCAGCAAAGACCGTGCGCTGAGCGATCTCGTAACGTTACTGGGTCTGCCGAAAATTCCCGTCCGCATCGAAGGATATGACATCAGTCATATGGGTGGCGTCAATGTCGTCGCGAGCATGGTAGTGTTTACGAATGGAGTGAGTAACCGATCCGAGTATCGCAAGTTCAAGACGAAAATCGAACAGAACAACGACACGGCTAATATGAACGAAACAATTGTTCGTCGTTTTAGCCCGAAGAATGTTCAGGCGTGGGGCATGCCCGATCTTTTGCTTATCGACGGTGGCAAAGGTCAGCTTGATGCAGCAATCAAAGCGATGGAAGAACGTGAGGTGCATGTTCCGATCATTAGTATCGCCAAACGTGAAGAAGAAATTATTGTCCATGCGTCGCGGTCTAATATCAATGTATCAGTGCTTGAAAAATTAATATCAGACCCGCAAGAGGGTAGCTACGTTGAACGGACGGGTGAATATTATGTTGTGAACCTCCATCCCGGTCAGCTGAATGCATCGTCGCACTCGCGCAATCTTCGTGGCGCTCCGATAACGAACGTAAATTCTGATGTCGTGAAGTTGTTCCAGCGTATTCGCGACGAGTCGCATCGATTTGCGATCAGCTATCACACGGTATTAAAGCGCCAGAAACAAACGGCTAGTGATTTGGAAGATATTCCCGGTATTGGACCGGCAACGCGCAAAAAACTGATTCGAACTTTTGGAAGTCTACGGGCTGTCAAGACGGCGTCGGCCAAGCAGCTGGTCGATGCGATTGGCAAGGATAAAGCTGTCAAAATCCAGCCGTATTTGTGATACGCTAAAGAATATGAAATCACTCGATTCCACTTTTTTTACAGACAATCGTGAGCGGGTAATGGAAAAACTCCAGGGTGGGTTATTGGCCGTGTCTGGTTATACAGGTATGCAACTGACGAACGATGAGCAGGTTCCATTTGCGCAAGAAGCGACGTTTTGGTATTTGACAGGCATTGAATTTCCAAACTGGTGGGTGATCATTGATGCCAAGCGGCAAAAGACGTGGTTGGTTGAACCGGGTATTGATGCCCAACATCGTATATTTGAAGAAAGTTTGCTTCAGGATACAGCAAGGAAGATCAGCGGTATAAATGATATTATTTCGAAGGATGAGGCGCTGTCGATGCTTCGTACTGCAGCAAGAGCGCATCCTTTAGTTCATACGGTCGATCTTCCTGATAATAGTGAACACTTTGGCTTTTCGTTGAATCCAGCAACTCGAGAATTAAAAGATACGTTATCGCGTATTTTTAAAACGGTACGGGATTTTCGATTAGAGATCGCAAAGCTCCGTGCGATCAAACAAACCTGTGAGATTGAATGGATGCAGGCCGCGATAAATTTAACGGGTAATGCAATAAAATCCGTGAGAGAAACCCTGCCAAAATACACATACGAATACCAAATCGAAGCTGATATTAGCCGCACATTTCGCTATACAGGTGCAAGTGGACATGCATTTTATCCTATTGTGTCATCTGGATCAAACACGGCAACGGTGCATTATTTTTCCAACAATAGTCGCTTAAAAAAGGGCGCTCCACTGATGCTCGATATCGGTGCTCGTGTCAATGGGTATGCGGCAGACATCACAAGGACACTTGCTGTCGGGCAACCAACGAAGCGACTTGAACAAATCCATGCGGCAGTCCAGTCAGCGCAAGCTGAAATCATCAAGCTACTGAAACCGGGACTTTCAGTTGTTGAATATCATCATAAAGTCGACGATATTATGAAACATCAACTAATAGAATTAAAACTAATCGTCGGTTCGGGCGATGATACGCTCTACCGACAATTGTTTCCGCATGCTGTCAGCCATGGTCTTGGAATTGATGTACATGAAGCACTTGGCCGTCCAGCGGTGTTTTTGCCGGGTATGGTTCTTACTGTAGAGCCCGGAATTTATTTACAAAAAGAAAAGTTTGGTGTCAGGATTGAAGATGATATTCTCATCACAGATAAAGGCCATAAAAATCTTAGTGCAAAGCTATCAACTGACCTATAGCCTTATGGTATACTAGCGGTAGTAATGCAACGACAATTTGCCATATTTCTTCTCCGCTGGCTACTCAATTCGTTTGGCCTATGGATTGCCGTACGATTACTTGGGACGGGCTTTAGTGACGAACAAGTGAATGCAAGTATCGGAGTCTTTTTACTAGCTGGTTTGATTTTCTCAATCATTAATACTGTCGTGCGGCCAATTGTTATTATATTGTCGTTACCGGCAATTTTGCTTACCCTTGGTCTGTTCTTGCTCATCGTCAATGGTGTGATGGTCTATATATCACTTCAGTTGGCGCCAGGCCTACAAATGACATTCGTGAACTCAATCCTTACCGGAATGATCCTAAGTCTGATAAACTATATAGTAAGTAGTGCACTCGAAATGGGCGTACGACGCAAGGAGAATATATGACAATAGATGGATTTTTACAGATTGCAACAATTGTTTCCGGTCTTTTGATGACGGCAAGTATTTTGTTGCAGCAACGCGGCGCTTCTTTAGGTGCTGGGTTTGGTAGTTCGGGCGAATTGTATACAACACGACGCGGCTTGGATAAAAACCTGTTTGAGGCAACCGTTGTTTTGGCGGTGATATTCATACTATCAATTTTGGCAGGGCTGTTACTGCCTTCATAATCCGCATTGGCGGCAACTCTATATGGATGGCAAAAGTGGATGGAAGCGGTTTGAGCTAAAGAGGCGCTCGAGAGGTATCAAAAAACAGGCGAGGCGAGCTGAAGGTGCGACCGTACGACATGCACGACGGTTTTTGGTTAATCGCTGGGATAAAATCCGGGACATACGGTTGCATATTATCGTATGGCTAGGTGGTGTTGGTATATTAATTGCCCTTGTCGGTCTTCAAATGATGTGGTTTCAACGTAGTTATATCACCTCAGCTGCGATAAGTGGCGGAACATATGCTGAGGCCGTCAAAGGTCCCATCGAGACACTGAACCCACTGTACGCAGCGACTCCGGCAGAACTGTCAGCAAGCCAGTTATTGTTTTCGTCGTTATATAGAAATGATACAACCGGTCATTTGCGTGGCGATATTGCCACAAGTATGACGAATGATAACGACAAAGTCTTCACGGTCAAACTGCGCCATGATGCACGTTGGCACGACGGGCAACCTGTAACTGCAAGCGACATCGTCTACACTGTTAGCGTCATGAAAAGCCCGGCTGTGCGTTCGGTAATGAACGCTAGCTGGCAGGGCGTTGACGCACGTCAAATCGATAAGTACACTGTGCGTTTTACGTTGCCTGCATCATATGCCGCTTTCCCGCAAGCGCTAACTTTTTCAATAGTACCGCAACATTTATTAAAGGCAACTGATCCCGCGTCACTACGAGAGAGTGCGTTCAGTACCGCGCCGGTTGGCAGCGGTCCGTTTAGTTTGCGACTACTTCAAGTAATCAGCCAGTCGACAGGCCGCAAGATTGTTCATTTGGATGCAAGCAGTGATTATTACGAAGGTCGGCCGCGTATCGATCATCTTCAACTTCATGGTTATGATACGAACGATAGTATAGGCCGAGCACTACGAACCGGTGAAGTGAGCGCTGCGAGTGACGTTTCGAGTGACGTTGCCCGTACTGTTGATACCAAACGTTACGACATAGTGACCCGGCCTGTTAATAGTGGTGTCTACGCGCTATTTAACCTGACGCAGCCGACGTTGAAGGATCCGAATGTTCGGAGAGCATTGCAACTAGGTACGAATACCGCAACGATTCGTAAACAGTTGTATAATCAGCCACAGCCACTCTATCTTCCATTTGTCAAAGGACAAGTTGCTGGTAGTGAAACGATCCCCGAGCCTCTGCCCAACAAGTCTGCTGCTGCGCAGTTGCTGGATAGTAGTGGTTGGGTGATGAAGGACGGTGTGCGAACCAAAGGCGCTGACAAATTACATCTGCGTATTGTGACTCGCAAAAATAGCGACTATGAAGCTGCATTGCAATCCCTCGCTGAGCAATGGCGCCAACTGGGTATTCAAGTAGACAATCAAGTGTTTGATACGGGTGATGCCAGCCAAAACTTTACACAACTGGTGCTTCAGCAGCGTGATTATGATGTATTGCTGGATGAACTCGTGATTGGTGGTGATCCCGACGTGTTCGCTTATTGGCACTCACGTGGGTTGCTCAACTTTTCAAATTATGGTAACCAAACCAGTGATGATGCACTCGCGAGCGCGCGCACGCGTTCAGACCCGAATTTACGAGCGGTCAAATACACAGCGTTCGCTAAACAATGGCTGGCTGATGTACCTGCAATAGGGTTGTATCAATCCAACTTTATCTATGTTCGCAGTAATACGTCACGTTCAATTGATCCGAGCGAGACCGTCATCGGTAGCGACGAGCATTACGCCAATGTGCGTTATTGGACTGCAGATCAGGGAACGGTTTACAAAACTCCGTAATGTTCAAGCAACTATCCGACCAATTAAAAAAACGATCCAAGGATCGATTTTTTAATTGGTGCGCGCGAGAGGACTTGAACCTCCACGTCCTTGCGGACACATGCACCTCAAGCATGCCTGGCTACCAATTACAGCACGCGCGCATCTCGATAAATTATAACATAGCGATTGCTTAAAGTGATTACATCTGTTATAATGCTTATAAAGGAAGCCCTGGTATAGGGCATATTTTTATGAAAGACCCAAAATTTATTCGCAATGTTGCAATTATCGCCCACGTCGACCATGGCAAGACGACGATAGTTGATGGCCTATTGAAACAATCAAATACGTTTCGCGATAATCAAGCCGAAATGACTCAGTCACTGATCATGGACAGTGGTGACCAAGAGCACGAGCGCGGGATTACGATTACCGCGAAACAAACATCTATTTATCATGGTGATTACAAGGTTAATATTATTGATACGCCAGGTCATGCTGACTTTTCAGGTGAAGTTGAACGAACATTGAATATGGCCGACGGCGTTCTCCTGATCGTCGACGCCCAGGAAGGCCCGATGCCACAAACGAAGTTTGTGCTATCAAAGGCACTCGAACTTGGCTTGAAACCAGTCGTTGTCATTAACAAGATCGACAAACCATCGCGCCGTGTCATAGAAGTCGAAGACGAAATCGCTGACTTGTTCTTGGAACTAGCAGTTGATGACAGTCAATTGCATTACCCAACTTACTTTGCAATTGGTCGCGAAGGCAAAGCTTGGAAAGAACTTCCAGAAAACCCGTCAGAACACACTGATCTGACGCCAATTTTTGACGCAATCATTAACGATATCCCAGCACCGAAGGTTGAAGTTAATGGTACGCTGCAGTTGCTTGTTACTGCTTTGCAGTATGATTCATTCCTTGGAAAATATGCTATCGGTCGTGTGACTCGGGGCAATGTCAAAAAGGGCATGGCAGTGACACTTATCAAACGTGATGGTGATCAGGTAAGTGGCCGAATCGACAAGGTATTTGGCTACCGCGGATTGAACCGTGAAGAAGTTGATGGTGCGAGTGCCGGCGACATTGTCGCACTGACAGGTATCGCTGATGCCCATATCGGTGAGACAATAGCCGACAAAGAAAATCCTGAAGCATTACCGGTGATTGATGTTGAAGCACCAACGATTAGCATGTATCTCGGACCAAATACCAGCCCAATGAAGGGTAAAGAAGCTGAATTTAACACATCACGCCAAATTGGCGACCGTTTGAAGCAAGAGCTTGAAACGAATGTATCACTCCGGGTCGAAGACGATGGTATCGGCTTTACGGTCAGTGGCCGCGGTGAGCTACATTTGTCCGTTTTGATCGAGACGCTTCGACGTGAAGGTTTTGAATTTGAAGTTGGCCGCCCACAAGTCGTGACGATTGAAGAAGATGGCGAAATCAAAGAGCCTGTCGAAGAACTTCTGATCGAAGTACCGCCAGAATTTTTGGGTGCAGTCAGCCAAGAACTTGGCGCACGTCGTGCAGCTCTCACAAAACAAGAGCAAACAAGTAGCGGTACGACTCGTACGACGTACATCTTGCCAACGCGCGCGCTTATCGGCCTTCGCAACATGCTGTTGACGGCCACAAAAGGTACGATTATTATGAATAGCTTACCGCATGGTTATCAGCCGGTTGGGCCAAAGCTTCAACAACTTCGTAACGGCGCACTTATCGCTACTGAAGCGGGCGCAACGACTGCCTATGCGCTCGATCTTGCGTCAGCACGTGGTGAGATGTATGTCGGCCCAGGTACAATTGTCTATCAGGGGATGATTGTCGGTGTCTATAATCGTAGCGGTGATTTGGATGTCAATGTCTGCCGTGGCAAACAGCTTACAAACATGCGTACCTCATCCAGTGACGGGACGATTCAGCTGACACCGTTTACTGATCTCAGCCTTGAACAGTCAATCGACTTTATCGAAGACGATGAGCTACTTGAAGTTACACCGAAATCTTTGCGTCTTCGCAAACGTTTTCTTGATCCCAACCAACGCAAACGCGCTGCAAAAAGTTAATACTCATATCGTCAAATTAAAACCCGCCGGGTAGGGCGGGTTTTATGCCATTCACGATGTATCCTTTGTTAATTTGTGTTTGTCTTGAATAAGACTAATTAGATATTATCATATATTTTACACAATGTCAAGTATTTATAAAAAATAGATTGTATCATACAACCATAACCTCTATAATAAAAAATAATTATGGCAAGAAAAATACCTAAAATATCACTGAGTTTGCCCCGAGACGATGCTATCAAATCGGCTTTGGTTAATACCGCCGGTGCACTGATGCTGACCAAAGCCAGCCCCGATGAGGCATTGGGCGATTTGTTTGCGGCCGTACAAAAACATCAGGTATATGAGGACGGAAAAACATTTACTGATCTGATTCCGCGTGGTCGTATGCGTCAAATCAAAAAAGAATACTTGGTAGAAAAAGATGACCCCAATTTTGATCTCCATGAATTCGTCAATCGGCATTTTTATGCCTTTCAACACGACGCGGTGACGTATCACAGCGATGCCGGCCGGTCAGCCCGAGAGCATATCGCCGAATTGTGGCCGGTATTGGAACGTAAAAATCGCCGAGATCGGGGTTCGCTGATCGCCGTACCATACCCGTATATCGTGCCAGGTGGTCGATTTTCGGAACAATTCTATTGGGATAGTTATTTTATCATGTTGGGGCTAGCGGCGGACAAACGCTGGGATATGGTCGAAAGTATGATCAAAAATGCAACATATATGATCCGTAAGTTCGGCTTTATCCCGACAGCCAATCGAACGTATTTTCTCTCACGTAGCCAACCGCCATTTTTTTCGCATATGGTGCGTCTGCTCGCCAAACATCAAAACCGTACGTTGACACTCCTGGAATATCTGCCATATATGCTGAGTGAATACCAATTTTGGATCAAGGGTCGCCGGACACTGAGTCGCGAAGATAACGCAGCAGCCCTGCGTCGCGTTGTGCGGTTGCGTGACGGTACGATGCTGGGTCGCTATTATGATGACAAGACAACCCCCCGCCCTGAATCGCTGCGCGAAGATACTGAAACAGCCGGCGGCGTGGATGGAGATGATGCTGATCGGCTTTTCATCAATCTTCGAGCTGGCGCCGAAAGTGGTTGGGATTTTAGTAGTCGCTGGTTTCGTGATCCAAACGAAATTAACTCAATCCATACGACCGATATTGTCCCGGTTGATCTCAATTGTTTACTCTATCAGCTAGAATCAACGATTGCCGAGACGTATCAGCTGATGTTTCAGCCGTTATTAGCCCGGAAATTTCGGCGCTTTGCAGAACAGCGCAAGGCAGCAATAGGCAACTATATGTGGGACGAGAAAGAACAGTTCTTCATGGATTATGACTTCCAGGCTCATAAACGAACTGGCCACATAACGCTTGCTGGTGTTTTTCCGCTCTATGCCAAAATCGCCACGACGGAACAGGCGAAAGCAGTCGCTGATCGGTTGGAACGCGATTTTCTGAAAAAAGGCGGTCTCATCACGACACTTATCGATAGTGGTCAGCAGTGGGACTCGCCAAACGGCTGGGCGCCACTTCAATGGGTGGCAATTCAGGGGCTTCGTGAATATGGATATCATAACCTAGCCGACCGGATCAAAAAGGCATGGGTCGAGACCTGCCTCCATGTTTATAACGATCAGGCAAAAATGGTCGAAAAGTACAATGTCGTTACGCCTAATGAACCTGGCGGCGGCGGGGAATACGAGTTGCAGGACGGATTCGGGTGGACAAATGGCGTACTCGCTGCATTACTCAATGAGGACGAATCTAAGGGTTAAGTAGTTTCCGCGAAATCTTGCGGACTTTTTGTCCGAGTTTTTTGCCTGATTCAAATGGTGATCGAGGAGATTTACTTGAATGCTGAGTGACGATTTCTGTAAGTACAGCTTCGTATTGAGATACCATTTTATCTACTGAAAAGTTCTTCATAACATGATCTCGGCAGTCTTTTCGTCGTATTTGAGGGAGTTTTTCGATAGCAAGAATCATTTCGGCACTGTTATTAACAATAAATCCTGTTTTGCCATCCTTAACTACCTCTCGCACGGATCCGCGGTCAAAGGCAATAACAGGCGTCCCGCATGCTCCCGCTTCTGCCATTGCAAGACCAAAGGGTTCCTGCCACTGAATCGGCATCAAGAGCCCTGCGGCGTTTTGATAGTATTTGACAAGTTGGGCACGGTCAAGCATCCCAAGAAAGAGAATTTTATTATTCAGGAAGGGCTTTATGTGCTCCTCAAAGTACCAATAGTCAACTTTCGAAAGAGATCCTGATATAAGAAGTCGACGATTAGTTTGCATGGCAATTTGTACAGCCTCTTTGACGCCTTTATCGGGTGTCACACGTCCGGAAATCATTAAATAGTCCTCAGGCTCCTTAATGGGAGTAAACAGTTCTGTCTCGATGCCATTGTAAACCGTCGCCGCATAATTTAAATCGGGAGCATCACGGCGCTGGCTATTGGAAATTGAGATGAAATGCTGATTTAGAGAACTATGTAGTTCAATCGCTTCCCTACGGTGTTGATTAATAAAATCATGAAGAACATGGATGACCGGTACTGTCGGGAACAGACTGGCAATAGGAAGTACAGATTCGAAGTGATGAAATAACACGCAATCAAATTCACCATCCGCAGCACGCTGGAGCATATGTTTTACGGCGATGGCATCGTAAAGACCGGGTCGGTAGTTCTCAAATAATTCAGATGTCCCGACAAAATCATCGAGATCTACCTGGCTTTTTGCAACTGAATGGAGTGAGGATGTTTCAATAGCGGATACATCAAGCTTTGTTCCTTCTGGGCCAAAAAATGTAACCGTATGACCACGTTTCTCTAAACCCTCTGCGATATTTTTTGCGACAATCGCGGGTGAATAAGCAATGTTCCCTGGGACGGGAGTTTCTAAGAAGGCCCGTACCATCATGGCAACTTTCATTATATGTCCAATTATAGCATATAATAGGTCTATGAAGTCGCTTATGACTACCGTGACCGAGGCGAATCTATGACAAGCCAAAAATCATCTTGGCGCGAAGCTGTTGTTTATCAAGTTTATCCCTGGACGTTTAATGAGGATAAAGAACGTGAACCACAGCAAGGGAATGGGTCAATTCAGGGCGTCACTGAAAAGCTGCCGTACCTGAAAGATCTCGGGGTAGATGCGATTTGGATATCGCCGCCATATAATTCCCCGATGGTAGATGGCGGGTATGACATTACTAATCATACCGACATTAATCCCAGTCTCGGCACGATTGAGGATGTAGACGAGCTACTAACACGATCACACGAGCTTGGAATACGCCTAATGTTAGATTTTGTTCCGAATCATACATCCGATCAACATGAATGGTTTCAAAAATCGCGCTCCAGAGAAGAAGGCTACGATGATTGGTATATTTGGCATTCGGGAAAAGTTGACGAGCATGGTAATCGGCAGCCACCGAATAACTGGGGGAGTGTCTTTTCAATCCCTCAAAAGATGGC
>CAYIQY010000010.1:0-23598 GCA_964365665.1 uncultured Candidatus Saccharibacteria bacterium
GTTTTCTTTGCTCATCTTGGCAGCACGCTCGAGCAGACGAGAATGGAGGTAAAAGACATCGCCAGGAAAGGCTTCGCGTCCTGGTGGACGGCGGAGCAACAGTGACATTTGACGATAGGCAACCGCATGTTTGGTCAAATCATCGTAAATCATCAAAGCGTGTTGTTTGTTATCGCGGAAATATTCGCCCATGGCAGTTCCGGCGTATGGTGCAAGGTAGAGCAGGGAAGCCGGGTCGGATGGACCGGTCGCAACGATAATCGTCTGATCCATAACGCCTTCTTCTTTCAGACGGTCAACCAGACGGGCAATCTTGGACAGTTTCTGACCGATTGCGACGTAGACGTTAACCACGCCGGTTTTTTGGCGGCCTTGGTTGATCATCGTGTCGATCGCAATAGCTGTTTTACCAGTCTGGCGATCGCCAATGATCAGCTCGCGCTGGCCGCGACCGATCGGGAACATTGCATCGATCGACATAATACCGGTCATCATCGGTTCGTGAACGTGTTTACGCCCCAAGACACCAACAGCTTCGCGTTCAACCAACCCACGCTGCTTTGATTTGATCGGTGCGCCACCATCAAGCGGGTTACCGAGTGGATCAACGACACGACCTAACAGTTCAGGACCAACAGGTACATCAAGCACGGTACCTTTGAGCGTTACTTTACTGCCAGCAACCACAGACTCTTCGCCGCCTAACAGCACAGCGCCGATTTCGTCTTCGTTCAAGTTCAATGCAAATGCTTCGACAACTCCGTCAGGTGTTTCAATGAGAAGCACTTCGCTATATCCAGCCGAGCGAAGGCCATAGACCCATGCAACGCCGTCACCAACGCGGGTAACGATGCCGACGGTTTCTTGTTTGCCGGATAGATCCAGCGCCGTGATCGCGTCGCGGAGTGATTTACTGAGGTCGGTGACTGATAGTTCTGCCATAATAATTCCTTATATCTTGCTTGCTGTTAGTTGGTTTAATCGGTGTCGTAATGTCGTATCAAATCGCTGGCCTGGTGTGTCGATACGGATGCCACCCAGTAAATCGGGGTCGACTGATTGGCGCAGGTGGACGTCTTTGGCGCCGGTCGTATGCTGTAAGTAACGAGTAATCTCGGCCTGCGTATCGGCAACCAGACTGCGGCTACTCGCAACATCGGCCACAACCACTCCGCGGTCGGCGAGTGCTCCCTCGACATCCCGAACAATGAGTTCGGCTTCGCGAATACGGCCGCTTTCGATCAAATAAGCCGCGAGTTCACGCACCGCATTGCGGCCATTGATCAGTTCGTCAGCCACATAGGCTGCGATTTTTCGTCGGCTGATTTTCACTACCACTATTTCGCCTCCTGTACGGCCGAGGCGATGACTTTGCGATCAACGGTGTCCGACACTGATTTGCCAACGACTTTTTCGGTTGCAAGAGCGACGAGTTCAATCGTGTCATTATGCAGCTGTTTGCGTGCGGCGATAATGTCTTTTTGCAACTGGTCATGAGCATCAGCAACGATTTTCTCCGCATGCTGTTTGGCTTTGGTTTCACTCGCAGTTACCATAGCAGCTGCTTCGTCCTTGGCGGTTGCGACAATATCTTTGGCCTCAGCCCGAGCTTCCTTCAGTAATTTGGCAATGTCTTCTTGCGCAGATTCGGCTTTTTGCTCGGCTGCCTGTGCGGCTTTGACGCTTTCTTCGATCTTTTCCTGTCGTTCATCAACTGATTTCATCAGCCAAGGATAGACGAATTTACCGAGCGCCCAGACTAATATCAAAAACGCAATAATCTGCAGAATCAGCAGTTGCCAATTAATACCGAGCGTGGTAAAAATATCACCGCCACCGGTTTCCGTACTTGCAAATTGCGCTAATGTATTCATTGGTCTGACCTACAGGAACTTCGCGATGATTGCGACGATGATACCGATGATAGCCAATGAGTCAGCAAAGACAATCGCGGTGATCATCAGGGTGCGGATTTCGCTTAGTTTTTCTGGGTTGCGGCCGAGGGCGTTCAATGCGCCGTTACCGATAATACCGATACCGATAGCTGCTCCAAGTGCAGGTAGGGCGTATGCTAGTCCGAAAGCTAGTTGTTCCATGTTTAATATATCTCCTTTGTTATTACCTTAATTATATCATTCCTGTTGCGTCGCCGTATGGGTCGGGGCAGGGGAATGGTCGGGGGAAGTGATGTTGGGTTCGTCGCCGTGTTCGTGCGACACCGCCAGGCTGGTAAAAATCAGCGTCAGAATAAAGAACACGTAGGCCTGAATAAAGCCGATGAACAGCTCGAACGCCATGAAAAACGGCAATGTAACACTTGCGGCGTAGCTGGTTAATGCAGCAATGACGATAAGCAACACTTCGCCGGCAAAAGCGTTACCGAACAAACGAAGCGCCAGGGCAGTACCGCGTGACAGTTCGCCGATCAGTTCCAAAATACCCTCGAATGCTCCGACAAAATCCTTGAGCGGATTGCGGAAATAGCGGCCGCCGTTACCCAGGACGCCCAAATAGCGGATTGCGTAAACCTGCACCGTTATGACAGTAATCACGGCCAGTCCCAGGGTAAAGTTGAGGTCGGCTGTCAGACTGCGCAGTATCGGCACACCATCCCACTTGATTGATTCCAACCCGGGAATCACGCTCAGCCAATAATTGATCAGAACGACGAAAAAGATTGTAACCGCCAGCGGCGTGATCTTGCGCGCCAATTTCTTGTCCGGAATCACACCGTCAATCTGCGATAGTAATCCTTCAAACACCCATTGGACTAATCCTACAAAACGGTTGTATTGACCGCGGCGGACTTTGCCGGCTACATAAAAGAGAATAGCGAGAGTAATTGCCACGCCGACAGCACCAGTCACCAAAGCATTGGTCACCGGAAAACTGCCGATATGAAACAACGCCTCAGATGCGATGCTGATATGGAGATCGAGTGCGGCAAAATTATTCATCATGATTTCTTTCCTGATTGTTGCAGTTGCTGGCGGACGAGCATGGCAGCGATAGCGACACCGATCACAATCCCAATGATCGTTCCGATAGGCTTACTATTGAACGCATTGTCTGCCCAAACCCCTAATAGTACCGCGCCGATGATCGGTACAAACATCCTCCAGGTCGTGTCAGCAGCAATGCCGAACAATAAAATGACCGTCGATTTATCCGGCGGTGTTGGCGTCTCTCCGCTGTTTTTTGCTGAAGCAGCGCTCATTACCTATGTATTATAACAGAGAGAGAATGCCTTTACAAGGCGGGTGTTCTTGAATGACCAAGAACCAAGTCACTTCTTTTTTACCGATAAAAAGAAGCAAAAACCTCGTGACGGCTTCACTGCGCCGAGACTAACGAAGCGCCAAGAACGGTCGCTGCGGAATTCCCTTCGGGAAGTCCATTACCATTTTCTAGTTAAACGTAATGGACAGGTCCTCGCGAACTATTCCGTTCTTGTTACTCCGCCAGTCTCGGGCAGTTGCAGATGTCACACTTTTAATTGATTATTTATTATTCACAGCTCTGCTGCGTGAGGATTGCTGCTATATTGCGGCTCTTGCAGAAACCCAGGTATCTAGAGCTTTCGGATCGGAATCATTCGCGAGGACGTGTCATTTTTAAATAACTAAAGAAATGAAAAATGACTGCCCAAAGGGCATTCCGCAGCGACCGATCCGAAAGCTCTGGATACCATGGCGTTTCGAAACTGCCGCGAGTTTTTTGCTTCTTTTTGTCGATTCAAAAAGAAGTGACTTGGTTCTTGGTCAGACAAGAACAAGAGATTAAAGTTATAATAAATTATCGTGCCACGCAAGAATAAATCAGCCAAACATATACCATTCCAATTCGTAAATAGCGAAGCCGGTAAAACACGCTACCCGACCAAACGCCATGCCGAGGAAGCAGCCGAACGACAGATGCTTCAAAACATCGGGCTCGAATTAACCGTCTATCAAGGTACTGATGGTGGCTGGTATCTCACACGACAAAACCACTCTAAGTTCCAATAGTATTTGCTTTTTTACAATATAAATGCTATAATGATGTTTAGAGACACGGGTGCAATGGTACTCGTGTTTTGTCATTTGAAAAACCACTCACAGAGAGAAGAACACCATGGACAGGAAATGGGCTAGCGCGCTTTGCCTAGCAATGGCCACGCTGATCGCTGGCTATCTAAGTGTGGCGGTAATCAAGTCCAATCAAGAGTATAAAAGCTCTTGGTGCCATGAAGGACTGATGGAACAGGTTGGTACAGATGCGATGCTCCCGGGAGACAAAGATCGTGTCAACACGTTCATCCAGAAAACGGGCATCCACTTGTACGTCTACAGTTACGAATGGACACCGTACGGGACTGAATCCGCTGAATCTCCTGAAGATTTTGTGCTGCAGATGTACCGCATGTGCAGCAAGTTAGGCTTTCCTTTTCCAGATTGGGACGCGAGCCAAGCGAGACCCGACAACTCCATTTTCATGGCCTACGAGCAGTATCACACGAACGATGGGCCAATCGCGCGAGTAGGAGGATTCATCAACGGGCCGCCAGTGAACCTGTTTATCCTCAATCTGGCATTTGGCGCTTATGCTGCCGTGCTAAACAGTCGGTACGATGCCGAGCAAGGAATCTACCAGGCAGGCTATGAGTCTGAATCTCTGAATGCTTTCCTGGACAAGATTCAGTTCGCTCTGAATGATGGGATCCTGAAATGGTCACGCACCAGTAGCGAAACGTAGCAGTATCCTCGAGTGGTCAAATGACCGTCCATCTCCGTGATGGGCGCCGGATACGTAACTCCGGCACTCAACTCAGTTTTTTAATACTAAAAGATTGGGTTGAGTAAAAAATATTTGGGTATATAATAATGCTATTGTATGAAGTGAGGGTTTTTAGTATACTTAGTATAGTAATTAAGAAGGGTAACAGATATGAGCGAAGCCGCTAGTCCACAAATCATAATCTACAGCACCACGTGGTGCGCATTTTGCCACACCGAGGCTCAGTGGCTCGACCACTTAGGTATTCCTTACGTCAAAAAGGACATCGAGGAAGACAAGGAAGCCTACGAAGAACTGATGAGCAAAAGTGACGGTAACTATCAGGGCGTGCCTGTCACTGATATTGGCGGTGATCTGATCCTTGGGTTCGACCGACCAAAACTACTCGAAGCAATCAAAACCCACAACCTCGCTCCTGCTACGTCTTAGTACTGGACAAACTGCTTAAGTTGTGCTATAATTAACACATCCTCATTCATCGACGAAAGGAAGAGGTATGTTCTTTTTTTGGATGGCCATCATCGCGATCGGGGTACCCACGGTCATCTTAATCGGCGTCAAAGTGGCGCTGAACGCCACCGGCTGGTACGTCCGCGCGAGGATTTGGGTCTCCAACAAGATCCAGGCCTACCGCAAGAGACAGAAAGTCAACACAGGCTGGTAGCCACATCGGCTCCGCCCATCACCCTCGACCGCCTGCTTGCAGGAATAACGGTCGGGGGTGTTCTCTTTGGTATACTAAATTACGATGACAAGACACTTGCTCACACTACCATCCGGCGATGAAATCGCTTATTGGACTCATCACGATGACGAAAAGCCAGTTCTCATCCTGGTTCATGGTTTTACCGGATCACACGAAGGATTCCAATACCTCGTCCCGCTTTTGACCGATTTTCACCTGATTATCCCTGATCTGCCGGGATTTGGTATCAGCCCCCTTCCAGATGAAAAGTTGAATTTAGTAGGTCTCGGCGAACTGCTCGCTGAATTTATTGACGCGCTGCAGCTACCCGAACCGCCACACCTGTTGGGACATTCGATGGGGTCGCTGGTCGTCGCTGAAGCCGTGAGACGGCGGCCAGATATCGCTGCGCAGAAATTAATCCTCGTTAGTCCCGTGCCAGCACCTGTCGGCATCGCCGATGCCAGAAGGGGCGGGGCAATGCTTAGCCAACTCTATTATGCAATTAGTCACCGATTGCCTCATGTCGGAGCCAAACTAGCGACTAGCCGCCGCCTGACACGTCTTAGTACGACAGTGATCATGACAACCTCGGACAAAGAGCTACAAGCAGCAATTCACAATCACCACTTTGACAACCTCGACCACATCAGTAGTATCGGTTGGTACCGGCGCCTATACCGTCAGATCAATCGAACCGGTATCAGTCGTTACCGCGTCGCACTCCAGCGGTTCGATTTATTGATTATTAACGGCAACAAAGATTCCGTCACCCCACTGAAACGGCAAAAGAAAGTTGCTAAGTTACTTGGCGCCAAACTAATGATTATCCCAAATGTCGGGCATTTATCGCACTACGAAATGCCGGAACGGCTCGCGCAAGGTATCAAGAATTTTTTGCAATAACTTCTTTGTACAGATCTTCGAATAACGGTATCACGACTTTGACATCGTGCTTTTTGGCAAGCTCCAGACTGCGTTTGCCGTAGGCTGTGCGTCGCTTTGGATGGTCAAGGAGTTTTAATAACGCTTGCGCCATCGCTTCGACGTCATCAACAGGGATCAGGTAGCCATTTTCATCTGTCAGGCACAATTCGCCGAGTGCACCAGCATCAACCGCGACAACCGGCTTGCCACTCGCCATCGCCTCTAACATCGCCAGGCACTGCAATTCGGTCGGTGACGGCATGGCGTATATATCACCGACGCGGTGCAGTTGCTGTAAATCATCGTCAGATACCAATCCTGTAAATGTCACTCTGTCGTCAAGGCGCAAGGTTTCGACAAGATCATGCAGTCCGTCCGATGCGTTGCCAGCACCGACGATCACCGCGTGAAAGTCATGTCCCGACCAATGCAATAATTCAAGTGCCTGTACGAGGATATGAATATGTTTTTCCTCGTCCAGACGACCAATATAACTAATCAACGGTTTGTCGCGTGGAATCCGAAACTTTTCAAAAATCTCATCACTTGGTTTAAGGGGACGGAACCGATCCAAATTGATTCCGTTGCTGATTGCGACTGCTGGCGCCTCAATGCGAGTCGTATTAAACAATTTGATTGCTGATTCCGTCGGCATGACAATACGCTTGGCTCCGCGGTACAGCATGGTGCCGTATTCACTCATAAAATAACTCAGCGGGCGAGAGACGGGCGAGAGTAACTTGATGTTTTTGATCATGTTGTCCGGCATCACATGGTTGGTCGCCACAACCGGAATACGGTGATGGACGGCTGCCCGTAGCATCCCCAGACCAACAGTCAGCTGGGTCTGGACGTGGACAACGTCAGGTTTGAATTCGTCCAAAATCCGTCGCATTTCACGGTCGTAGGTGACCGATACGCGCAGGTTCTTGCGAAAGGGTAGTCCGAACGATCGGATCCGCATAATTTCGTAATTTTCATCAGTTTCATTATAGCCGCGACCAGTCTGTGACGGGGCTACAACCAAGACGTCGTGCCCACGCGCCGCCAGGCCCTGCGCCAATGTTCGGGCGGCAGTGGCCACGCCGCTCTTCATCGGCCAGTGTTGGTCGTTTGCAATTAAAACGCGCATAAACTTTCCATAATTATATCATGACATAAGCGGCACAAGCCTCATGTCCTTTTTGCAAAAAGACCAAGCAAATGTCCTTTGTGGCGCCAAAGGACGCAAAGCGCCTTCTTTTCGTATCGACGTAAAGAAGCAAAAGGCTTGTGGCAGTTTCGGATCGCCGTAATGCTCAGCGCTCTCGAATCGGGTGCTGCGGAACTCCCTTCGGGAGGTCGATTTTCATTTCTTTAGTTATTCAAAATCGACAGGTCCTCGCTCATCATTCCGATTCTCAAGTCGCCTCGCATCCGGGATCCTGCAAGAGCCACGCCGAAGCGCGACAAAGTCGCGAATGATAATGTTCAGCTAGCTGAACAAACAGTTTCCCTTGTGGCATCTGCAGACCCCGGATAACCAGACAGGTGAAAGCAGTCGTGAAACGAGGACTGTTTGAGCCCTGACGGACGAGTCAGGCGCGAGTTCCGCAGTTTCCGATTGCTTGAGGCTGGTTGGTTTTACCGCGTGGCGAAGCCGCCACGAGCTTTTTTGCTTCTTTTTTGGCGATTCAAAAAAGAATGTCGTTTGGTTCTACGAAAAAAGAACACTCACTTAGTTCTTAGTCATTTAAGAACAAAATATTTGATATACTATTCCTAATGCCCACAATAAAACAAATGATCCGCGCGCTTGGTTACACAATTATCACCTTCGGGTCGATGCACCTGATCATCTCTTATATATTGATGGTCGTTCGCGATTATAACGAAGGGAATCTGTTCCGGATCCTCAATTTTCAAAAACTATTTCCTGGAATCGATCTAGGTGTTAAAAACTTTATTATCTCCAATATCGTCGCGGTGACACTGTATTTTATCTACCTCGCAATTATTTGGTACCGCAGCCGCAAACGTTCTGCCAAAGCATGAAATTATTTTTTGACGCTCGCTATATCCGTACCGATTTTCACGACGGTATCAGCCGTTATACAACCGAACTCGGCAATGCGCTAGCGCGGCAAGCACCGATTACATTTATCATCTCCGATCCTGCTCAGCTAAAATTGCTGCCTAAAAACGCCGAATATGTCATTATCCATCCGGTCACATCGGCCAAAGAACCGCTGAGTAGTTTAGTGCTGAATAGCTACCACCCCGACGTTGTCATGTCGCCACTCCAAACGATAGGATCGTTGGGACGAAGGTTCAAACTAGTCCTGAACCTTCAGGATCTGACTTATTACAAGCATCGCACGCCGCCGCCGCAATATTCACCACTCTTGCGCCTCGGTTGGTGGCTCTACCATTCGTCATATATTCCGCAGCGCATCACCCTCAGTGGGGCTGACATCGTCGCGACAGTCAGTGAAACCAGCAAAAAGGAAATCCTGGCGGCACATTTGACCAAACGTCCCGTCGTCGTGGTATCAAACGCCGCCCAGGATCTATCCAAATATTTAGACAAGTCGGTCGTGCAGAGCGAAAAACCACCCAAAAACCTGATCTACATGGGTGCATTCATCCCGTACAAAAACGCCGAGACATTGATCCAGGCGATGGAGTTTTTGCCTGGTCGGACGCTGCATCTACTGAGTCGGATTTCACCCAAGCGCAAAGTCCAGTTGATGAAATTAATTCCCGAAAACGCCAAAGTCGTGTTTCATGGTGGTGTCAGCGACGAAGAATATGTCAAACTATTGGCCAACAACGCCATTATGGTCAGCGCGTCAAAAGCCGAAGGCTTCGGGCTGCCGCTTATCGAGGCAATAAAAATCGGCGTGCCCGCCGTTGTGACGGATATGGAAATCTTCCATGAAGTAGCTGGTGACGGCGCACTGTATGCCGATCCCGAAGACCCGCAAACATTTGCTGCCCGTATCGCTTCCCTCGACGACAAAAAACGCCGCGAACAATTAGTCGCGGCTGGTCAAAAACATATCGATAAGTTCAGTTGGGACAAATCCGCCACAGCACTTTTGGATGCGATAAAAAAGCTCTAAAAAGGAAGCAGGGTCGTTCCGGAACGCACAATGTGCGTCCGGAACGACCCTGTAATTGCTCCCGTCTCGATGGTTTAGCCGCGTCCGTACAGGTTCTGCTTGGTGCCCTTGTAGAGCCCAGCTTCGCGTTCTGCGCGCCGCTCCAGAAAACGCTCACCGCTCAGACGAGCAGCGAGCGCCACGAGGGCGAGCGCAGCCGCGATGAAGAGCACAAAGACACCGAACGGCGGCTTCTGTTCGAACTCGACCTTCCATGACAGCAGGAACAGCTCGGCGGCACAGGCCACCAAGATCAACGCGGTGAACCATGCCTGCCAGACCTCGAACAGCTCGGCTTTCTTGGGTACCAGCACTGATCGCGCCCGGTTGAACACGAACAACGTGCCGACAACGAAGACGACGCAGGCCACTGCCCAGACCACGAGATTTGAGGTTGTCGACTCGGGCCAGTGCAGCCAGAAGCGGCCGACAAGCTGGTGAACCAAGATCGAACCTGGCAGCAGGATGCTGAGAGCGCCGGTGGCGACTTCATTCTTCTGCTTACCATTCGGCGCAGGAGTGCCTTTGCGGGCAATCCGGCCGTCAATCGGATCGGTGAGTGAGGCGAGGGCAATGAGCACGATGACGCCGAACCACCACCAGCCGGGGCTGACGAAGACGACGAACAACGAACTCACCACCGATGCAATGAGACGGAAATTGGAAAGGGCGTTGGCAATTCTCCCTGCGGACATTGTTGTACTCCTTCGAGTATCGGAATAGGGGGGTCAAACAGAATAATTATAGCATAAATAAATAAAAAGCACAATAGTCAACAGAGTTGATGTCTACGAGCTGATAGTCGTACCGATAGATTCGCCAGCAACGGCGCGGGCGATATTTCCCTCTGTTAGCAGCTCAAAAACGACGATTGACTGCTCATGGTCGTGGGCGAGAGCGATGGCGGCTTTGTCCATCACTTTGACATCCGGGCTCTCAACGGCTTGCTGAAGGGTTAAATGATCGAATTTTTTAGCATCAGGGTTCATATGCGGATCTTTGTCGTAGACGCCGTCAACTTTGGTGGCTTTCATAATCACATCGCACTCTAATTCAAGCGCCAGGCTGACAGCGGCCGTATCGGTAGTGAGATAGGGGCGGCCAATACCGCCAGCGACGATCACGACGCGGCCTTTGTCCAGATGGGACAGTGCTCGGCGATGGGTGAACTGGTCAGCAACCTGATCGGCTTTGATATTCGTCAGCGCCCGGGCAGGCAGGTCGTGCGTGTTAAATACGTCAGCAAGCGCAACGGCGTTCATCATCGTCGCCATCATACCGATATTGTCGGCCGTGACGCGCTGCACGCCGCCGCCGGTCAACTGGGCGCCACGAGCATAGTTACCTCCGCCGATCATGACAACGACCTCAGCGTCTTTGATTTTCTTGATTTCACCCGCAATCCAAGCAGCGCGTTCGGCATCAAAGCCACCATCATATTTGCCTTGCAACTGCTCGCCAGATAATTTCAGCAATACTCTTTTATACATCCCGACCAGTATATCATCAGGCTCGCGTATAATAGAAACATTATGTCCGCAAAAAAGCCTGTCAAAAAACCACGAGCCATCGTCAACCGCCGAGCGCGGTTTGATTATGCGTTGGAAGATGAATTGACGGTTGGTCTGAGCCTGACAGGGCCAGAGGTACGTGCCGCACGTGACGGTCATGTCCAATTAAAGGGGTCATTCGTGACTATTCGAAACAACGAATTATGGCTCAATAATGCGAGCTTTAGCCTGAAATTGAATCAAAAAGGGGTGGTCGGTGCACGAACAATCGATACCGAACCACGCAAATTGCTGGCTCATCGCAAGCAAATTGATGCGCTGACTATCCGTAAAAAGGATGGTATGACAATCGTCCCGACACGCCTGTTGACCCAAGGCCGCTTTATCAAACTCGTCATTGCTCTTGGTAAGGGTAAGAAAAACTATGACAAACGCGAAACACTGAAACGACGCGACCAAGAACGCGAAGCTAATCGAGCGATCAAATCAGCTTAGTATTGACATTTATTGGTATAAGCAGTATAATAAAAATGTAAGTTGATCTTTGACACGAACGAAAGAGACCTAAGTGACCAAGAAACAGGTAATTATCGGCTTCGCGCTATTCATGATGATTCCCACAATCGGTGTCGTCGACGAGCCATCCGCCACCACAATCGGTGTCTGGCTCGTCTTCTGCGCCATGCTGGCCATCGTGGCAGTCTTCGCCGTGACAACGCCAAAAATCGGAGAACAATCTACCGACCAGGACGCAACTTCCCCCTCGTCGCCACCCCCTCAATAGGGGTAGCGCGGGGGGCGCTTTAATATTCCAAGGTGGTATACTTTTATTAATGAAGATATATTCCTGGAACGTCAACGGCATCCGCGCAGTCATCAACAAAGGTGAATTCGCCAAATTTATTGATACGCATCAACCGGATATCTTGGGATTACAGGAAACAAAAGCCCGCGAAGAGCAGGTTGAATTAACACTGGATGGCTATTACCAATACTGGAATAGTGCCAGCAAGGCAGGGTACAGCGGCACGGCTATCTTTAGCAAAATCCCGGCGCTGAAAGTGGTCAACAATATTCCAGCAAACCTCGTGTCCAAATACAAATTGGATGACCAATACGGTGACACTAACGCCGAAGGACGAGTGATTGCAGCAGAATTCGACGATTTTTGGGTCGTCAGCGTATACACACCGAATAGCAAGGGGAAATTAGAGCGTTTGGGACTGCGAACAGAGCAGTGGGACAAGGCATTTTTGGCCTATATGCAGGAATTGGAACAGACCAAACCAGTGATTTTTATGGGGGACTTGAACGTCGCACATACCGAAATCGACCTGGCTCGACCTGATGACAACCACAAATCACATGGCTTTACTGACGAAGAGCGGGCAGGATTTGACGCCATCGTAACTGCCGGATTCCTCGATTCGTTCCGCCTGTTCAATACCAAGGGCGATAACTACACCTGGTGGACCGCCTGGTCCAACGCCAGGGCACGAAACGTCGGATGGCGGATCGATTACGTCGTTGTGTCTGAATCTCTGGCAAATCACCTTGTTGGCGCAGCCATCCATGCCGACCAAATGGGGTCCGACCATTGTCCCGTCAGCATTGACATTCAGTAGCCATTATTTTAAAATTGTGGCAGCCATTGCTCTAGCCAAGCGCTGGAGAACCAATCAGTCAGTATCTATCGGAAGGAACCTGATGTTACGTCTCATGATGCGAAGGGACACGTATGTGACATGCGTGCAAGTCCTCATGGTGCTTGCACCCCTGTTCATCGCGCTGGTCTTTTTCGTGTTCAGCATTGTGACGCTCATTCGCTTTGAAACGGGCCTTTCTGTCGCTACAATCGTGTTTTTCGTGGTTGGGTTCGCGTTCCTCTTCGCCGCGATAGCGGAAGTAACGCGTCAATACGACCACGACGTCGACAAAGCGCTCAAGGCCGGACTACCCGAACGACCGCGCTACCTCGACGAAGCAAGCTGAGCAATCTGGCTGGTGGCATGCCACCCGGTCCCAGCGATGAAATCGTCGCTCGGTTGTACTGGGTGGCGTTTTCATTTTTGTTATACTGACAGTATGGGACTATCGGCGGAATTACAGGAACGACTGGATATACTTGAAACAAATCGGCCTCAATATACCCACCTCGGGCATCATCTGGGTGAGAAATCAATCATGCTTCTCGTTGCAGGCATCGGGTCGGGCAAGTCAACAATTGCTCAAAAAATGGAGCGAATGAGTGCAACCAAGAGAATGGTCGTAAAAGAAGTTGGCACGCATACAACAAGGGAAAGAAAAGACACCGATCCCGACAGCTATATCACGGATATCCCTCATGATGAATTAATTGACGATATTGAACATGGGATACCGATCAACTGGTCGCTAATCAAAAATACGGGCCAAATCTATTCAACTTACGAAGACGGGCTTCTGGCAAAACACAACGTACTCCCGACGTTGCCAGACAGTATTCCTATGTTTATCCGCTCTGGCTTGAAGGTACAGGTCGTCTATGTCGCGCGACCCGTCGATGATTGGAGAGGACAGTTCAAAGAGCCTATTACTGACGAGGGAGTCTATGGCAGGATTGATGAAACACTCAGTTCAATAGAGTTTTTAAAGTCGGGGCAAAAAATTGATGGAGATGCGATAGATATAGTAAAGATCGTTAATCACGACGGGGAAGAAGCGCTCCGAAAAACCGCTGGTGCATTGCTTGATATCGTAAAGGCCGGCGACAATTGGAGACAGAGAGCGAAGCCAGATACATCACTAACTGATGGCTTTGATGCTCATATAAACGATATGTATACCGCTGGACTTGAAATGTTAAGAGATGCAGAAATAGAAGATAATGAGCGAATATAAAAAGACGACTATCGTATTTCCTTTAGAAGACGACCGGATTCTCTTAGGCATGAAGAAAACAGGCTTCGGTGAAGGATGGTTGAATGGTTTTGGCGGCAAGATTAAGCCAGGCGAATCGTATCCAGAATGCGCCGTGCGAGAGGTTGACGAGGAAGCTCGTATTGAGATTAAAAAAAGTACGCTCAGACACGCTGCTAATCTTGTCTTTCGTTTCGGGGGCGAGATTGGTGTTGTTAGCCGCGCATATACGACGAATGAATTTGAGGGAGAACCCACAGAAACAGATGAGATGAGACCCCAATGGTTTCCGCAAGATCAATTACCCTTTGATGCCATGTGGCCGGGCGATAGAAAGTGGATACCACAAATATTGGCACGTCAAGCGATTTTACCAATGGGATTCATCGTTGATTTTACAAAAGATAAAGAATTCGTCGCCATAGAACAAGTTGATGCGGACTCCGTCGAGGAACACTTCTAGTGGAAGCTTTTCCTTATTGGCGACAACAAACTCCTACAAAGCCACTATTCCCTGACGTCGAATGGAACAAGCCTGAACAAAAGGGACATGCAGGCAAATTAGGAATTGTTGGTGGAAACAAACTTGGCTTTGCCGCCGTTGGAGAGGCGTACTCGGTAGCGCTCGATGCCGGGATCGGGGAGGTGCGCGTACTGCTACCGGATATGTTAAAAAAGATGGTTCCGCCAGTGATTACCGATGTCGTCTACGCTGCCAGCAACCCATCGGGTGGATTAGCACGCGATGCCAAAACTGAAATGCATGTGATGGGGCAATGGGCAAACGCGGTGTTAATGATCGGCGACGCTGGCCGCAATAGCGAAACAGCGATTGTTTACGAAGATTTTATCCGAGAATACGGCGGTCAGCTGACTATCACGCGCGATGCGTTCGATCTGCTGCAAAACACGCTAGAACTAGTGGTTGGACGGCCAGACACGCTACTGGTGGTGTCGTTTGCACAGCTGCAAAAGGCTTTTAGCAGGCTGTATTATCCCAAGATGTTGACATTTAGTATGCAGCTGCAGCAACTTGTCGAAACCCTCCATAAATTCACGATTACATACCCCGTGAGCATCGCAACCTTTCATCAAGATCATTTGGTCGTTGCAAACGGCGGCAATGTCACGACAACGCTATGGCAAAATCCAATGGCTATATGGAAGGGAACTGTTGCCTCACAAGCAGCCGCGTATTGGTTATGGAATCCGACAAAACCGCTCGAAGCGGTGACGGCAAGTTTAGTTTCATAAAATAAGTTCTGGTACCGCGGACCGGACTTGAACCGGTACGTCCCGAAGGACACAAGATTTTGAGTCTGGCGTGTCTACCAATTCCACCACCGCGGCTTACTATAACTGTGACGTGATCATTTGTGTCGTACGCAATTAATCACTTAGACACGCGTGTCTACGATTATTTGCGTTTCACGCAGCCACCACCGCGCAAAATATACTAATACTCGATTACTCACTCTACACACTATCACTTTGACACGTTGCGTGCCAAAGGTATCGGTTGTGCGCTGTATATTGTATACTAAATCTAAAGAGGAAGCCAGCTATGCCCCCTGAAAATAATGCTCCAAATCCAAACCAGCCCGAACGCGATGCTGCAGTCAATGTAGTTCGCGATCAATTGGATGCAATCTATGACAATAATCAGCCGGCAGCGACGACTCCCGCACCTAGTGCTCAACCTCAGCAAGCACGACCGCATGCGCAATCGATGACGCAAAGCAACCAGGCAAACCACTGGCAGCAATACCACGATCAGTGGCAGGATTATTACCAAAAATATTACGAACGCTACTATGTCGGTCATCTGCATCAAGAATTAGACAAACAAGCCAAGTCGAAACAAACGCCCCAAGAACAGCGCGATGAAGCAATCGTTGATCTTCGTCAAAAAATCGTCACCAATGCCAAAACATCAGCCAAAAAGGCTCGCAAAAGCCGCCACTTTATCCCAATAGCCAGCGCGTTTGCTATGGTGCTGATCGTGGCGTTTTTGCAATACAACGAGGTTCTGTTCGCCAATGTCCAAGCCTATGTCAGCCCAGGCGCAATTGATCCGCAAAACATCGTCGTCGATCCAACCGCCAACGTTCAGGTCGCGCCCGATCCCAAATTGATTATCCCTAAAATAAATGTCAACGTACCGGTTGCCTACGGAGTTGGCTACGATCAAAAATCCCAGTTGGCAGCGATGGAAAAAGGCTTGGCACACTTTGCTATTCCTGGCGCCAACAGCGTACCGGGGCAGGTAGGCAACACGGTTATATCTGGCCACTCCAGTAACGACCTATTCGACCCTGGTGACTACAAATTCATCTTTGCACAACTAGACAAAATGCAAACAGGCGATACGATTTACGTCAACTATAATTCAACCCGTTACACCTACACCGTTACTAAAAAAGAGGTTGTCAAACCAACCCAAGTCGACAAACTAATCTATGCGACTGACAAACCAGTCCTGACACTGATTACCTGTACACCACTGGGCACCGCCACCAACCGACTGTTAGTAACAGCCGAGCAAGTCTCACCTGATCCGTCCAAGGCAGTTGCCGCGAACACTCCGTCGGCCAGCAATACGAACACAACCATCACGGGCAACGGCCCAACCGCCCTCGAAAGATTATTCGGCGCCCGCTAGTTACTTACTGAACTAATTGTGCTCGTCGCAATTCAAAACCTTTGTCAGTTTTGTTCACGCCATAAATGAATTTATCATTCGGGCTAATGGTGGCTGTGAAGCCTTCAGAGACTGGCATAATTGTCTGCTGATTGGCTCCGTCGAAATCATAGATGCGCAGTTGACCACCATAATCCGACCATAAAATATAATTATCCAGCCAGTTCAAACCACGAGGGACTGCCGATTGGTATGCCCATGTTGTCTTGTCATATTTGTTCAGTTCGATATCGTAGGTCGCGTAGCCATCAGGAAGTTGGATAATGGCAAACCGGCTATTGAGGCTCATCTCAAGGCTTGTGGAACCCGCAGGTAGTGTGGCGGTTGTAATTTTTTTCAGCGTACCTTTGTTGTTTTTGGTCGGTAGCGTACCTGATTGAATAGTTAAGGTCTGACCGTGAACTATGGCGACGTACCGCTGACTGAAATAAGTTGCCATCGTACCGTAAAGCGGCTGACCATCGGCGGGGTAGGTGGCAATCGTCTGAGGATCAGCTATATCAACAGCGGCGTATCCAATACTTCGCTGGGATTTGTCGTCCGGCGTCGTAGCATATGTAATTGTTTTGTCGTCGTAGTCTGTAAAGTCGGCAACGCGCGACGCAAGTGGACGCGACAGTGTTTGTTCGTCCAAATTAATACGCCGTACAATATCGTCAGTCTGCACAAACAATAATCGGTTACCGGTACCCGCAAATTGCAGTTTGATAGGAGCAACAGCAAAGGTCGCATTGATATTGATAGATCTTTCAGGGGATCCGCGGTTGAGCAACAGCCATTCGGTCTTGCTGTCATCATATGTGTGACGAATCAAGGCTGCCTGTTCGTCTTGGCTCCAACTATCGATAGTGAAGGTTTGGGTCTTGCCGGCTGCGGGTGCCGTAAAGCTAGCAACAGGCAATGAAAGAGTCGTGTATTGCACCTTGGCGTTTTGGATATTTGCCTGTACGAACGTTGGCTGGTCGGCACTTTCATGCAGCAATATATAGTTATGCTTCGGTGAGGCGAGCGAACTATTCAGGGCCGGGAAGGTACGGACGGTTTGGGGCGTGACAGTCGTCGGAATCATCCGCGCATAACTGAGCCAGCCGATCTCACCAGCCATAATGTTAATTGTCTTCTTCCACGTTCGATAGCCGTCTAGGTCAAAACTAACACTGTGATTACCGACACTGACCGTAGATTTAGTACCCGTACGCGATCCGAGAGTCATCTCGTCCAATGTCACCGTAGCACCACTAGGAATGCTATTGAATTGCAACAAACCACCCTGTTCGAGACGGCCATCTTGCTGATTGAACGAGTAACCCAATACGACTAATGTCAAAAGGGCGACGATCGTCGTCACCGTCAGGGTCATAAAAGTGTAGACAGCCGTCCGTACTAGTGGCTGTTTGCGCTCTGAAACGTGGCGTTGCATATGCACTTAGTATATCTGACTCTTGCAAAATTGGCGACTGGAGCCTAAGATATGAACACAGATAGCCATAAAGGGGATAGGATGACCAGACCAGCCACAATAACGATCGATGGACAGCAATACGATGCTGTGACCGGGCTTCGTGTGGATAGCAAGGCTCCCGTTACGGTTCGTAAGGTGCCTGCCACAAGTTTGCACGCCACTCCTCAACATTCGACTACTTTGCGCCGTGAAACAACCAAACCACCAACTGTCCAACGCACAGCGATTGGCAGACACAAATCGGTTAAACACATCGACATTATCAGCACGCATTCGAGTGTCCGCAAATTTGCTCCGCATCCTGTCGAAGCAATCCGCCCCAAATCTATGGACATCGGGCCGATTACTCATCCTCACGTTGCCAAAGCCCATGCTCGCTCAGCTGCCAAGGCACAACCCCTCAGTGCCAGCTTATCGGCAACCGCAATCAAGGCTGAGGCCATTAAAACTGCCGTCGCCAATACTCATAAGAAGCCACTCCTACGTGGACGCATCCAACCTCGCCAACGGGCGGTATCAATACTAAGTGCGACTCTGGCTGTAATGTTAATCGGTGGCTATGTCACATACCTCAATATGCCAAGTTTGTCGGTTCGTGTCGCAGCCGCACAGGCCGGAATCGACGCCAATTATCCTAATTATCGACCGGACGGCTACAGTCTGAACGGGCCGGTGACATACGCCGATGGCCGCGTCAGCATGAACTTCAAAGCAAACGCTGGGGTTCAAGATTTTACTGTCACCCAAAGTAAAAGTGGTTGGGACAGTAACGCCGTACTGGACAACTACGTCGCACCCAAGGCTGGCAGCAGTTATATTCCGTACACCGAGCGTGGCCTGACTATCTATACCTACGACAACAACGCCGCATGGGTAAATGGTGGTATCCTCTACACCGTCGAGGGTGACGCGCCCCTATCTAGCGAGCAAATTCGCCGCATCGCGACAAGTCTTTTATAGGGTTTCCCTGAGCCTCTTGTAATCTGTTATAATAACTCCAAATGAAGAATCCTTTCGTTCGCCACCGCGAATCACGATGGTTACCGCTCGTTGACTGGGCAGTCGTTTTGTTTGGAATCATTATATTTACACTTGCCGTCCTACCGAATATCGTTGGAGCGAGTGCTTATTTTGACGAGGGTTACAGTGCCTTTTTGGCAAAAGTAGACCTTCTGTCGATGGCTGGCTACACCGCACTCGATGTTCATCCACCACTCTATTATGCGCTGCTTCACGTCTGGCAGTTGATTGTCGGTGATAGCGTCGCAGCCCTCCGATTACTCAGCGTCGTGCTGGGATGGGTCGCAATAGTATTCGCATTCCTCATCGTTCGACGTGGCTTTGGCAGGCGTGCAGCATGGCTGGCAGTCATCCTAATGGCTTTGTCGCCACTGTTTATTCGTTACGGCGCGTCGATGCGCATGTACACGATGGCGCTTGCCATTGGGCTTGCGGCAACCTATGTATTAGTGATCGCTCTCACCAGCAAACGCAAATGGCCCTGGGTTGTCTACGCAATATTAGTTGCAGCCGGTATGTGGACAAATTATTTCATGGCACTTATTTGGGTATCCCATCTGGTATGGTTACTCTATGAGCACCGCCGTACGAAAGATGTCATGAAGTCCTGGCGTTATGCAATCATCGGGGCACTTATCCTTTATCTGCCATGGCTACCAGCGTTGGTGTACCGTTACGGAGAAATCCAGGTGTCAGGCTTTTGGATCAAACCTTTGTCAATTGACACGCTGGTATCGACGGTCACGATGAGCCTCGTGTTCCGCAATGCAATCAGTACTACGGCATGGTTAGCCGTTGGTGTCATTATGCTAATTGGTGGATTGATCATCGCCGGACGACAGGTTTACAAAAAGATTGACAAGCCGCAACAATCGACATTCCGCCTGATCGCCGCAATGTCATCATTGCCAATTATCCTGCTAGCTCTGGGTTCATTACCGCCGTTGCGATCATCGTATGTTTTCCGTTACGTTTTATTCGCCTCGGTCGCGAGCAGTCTTTTGATTGCGATCATCGTCAGCTACGCGCGCTTTCGCAAGCATGATGAATTCAAACGTGCAGGGCTCTACGCACTGACAATAGTTATTTTCCTTAGCGGCGCTGTTCATGCCACCATACTTGGCAACCGTAACCTAGACACGGACAGCCAAAACAAACTTGGCAATGTCATCACGGATGTTACAAAGTACAGCCACGACATTCCTATCGTTATTCGTTCACCATACAGTTATTACGCTGCTGCACTCTACGAAACAAAGGATACGCCAGTGCTCTTTATTTACAGTGACAGTTTGGCAAAGATCGGCTCCAGTAAACCACTGTATGACCATCACGAAAAAGGCATTCCTAACTTTGACGGATTGGATAAAGTCTGGATCGCCGGAGAAGATCGCGGGTCTGTCGTGCAACCAAGAACGGGCAAGTGGAACAAGTTAGACAGCTATACCGAATACGACGATGTCACCAAAAAACCAGCTGCATTTGCGGCGTACTATGAAAGGACAAAATAATGGCAGTTCGAACTCGTTTCGCCCCAAGTCCAACTGGATATATGCATGTCGGTGGTGTCCGTACGGCACTTTTTGCTTGGCTGCTCGCTCGTCAAGCAAATGATACCTTCATTTTACGAATCGAAGATACCGACAAGTCCCGTGAAGTCGAAGGTGCCATCAAACAAATCGAAGAAAGCCTCCATTGGCTCGGTATCAAGTGGCAAGAGGGGATTGATGTCGGCGGCGAACACGGACCGTATTTGCAATCAGAGCGTCTGGATATTTATAAAGAATGGGCTGACAAATTAGTTGCCAGCGGCCGTGCTTATGCCGATCCCTACACAGCCGAGCAGGTCCAGGCTTTCCGCGAGCAAGCCAAAGCGAACAAACAACCGTTCTTATATCGTAATCATCGCCCAGAAACCCCACCAGCCTGGGACGGTTCGCAGCCGCTGCGATTTAAATCCGAACCAAAAAATTATTCATGGCAAGATGCTGTCATGGGAGAACTATCAACCGGACCGGAAGTGATTGATGATTTCATCCTGGTAAAATCTGACGGCTATCCAACCTATAATTTTGCCCACATCATCGACGATATGCTCATGGGTATTACACACGTACTGCGTAGCCAGGAATTTATCAGTAGTACGCCAAAATATCTGAATCTCTACGAAGCACTTGAGATTGAACGGCCGATCCTCGCGACACTACCGTTCGTCATGGCCATTGACGGCAAAAAGAAACTCAGCAAGCGTGACGGAGCCAAAGACATCCTGACATACGCCCGGGAAGGGTATCTACCTGAAGCAATGGCGAACTTCCTTGCCACACTAGGATGGAATGACGGTTCAGAACAAGAAGTTTATACGCTCAGCCAACTGACTCTCAAGTTCAGTTTAGACCGTGTTCAAAAATCACCAGCCCGTTTTGACGAACAACGCCTGCTGTGGCTCAACGGTCAGCACATTCGACTTTTGTCACTAGATGATCTATGGACACGTGTCGCTGATTTTTGGCCTGCCGAAGCAGCTGGGGCAGAAGAGGATTACAAACGCCAAGTGCTGACACTCGCGCAGGATCGTCTGAAGACGCTCGCTGATTTACCGCTACTAACCAGTTACTTCTTTGCCGAACCAGCGCCTGATTGGTCAATGATCGATAACAACAAACAACTGGGCAAACTATCCCGCGATCAACATATTGATTTACTCAAAAAATCTGCAGCCACACTGGAACAAACTGATTTTACACCCGAAACCCTGCAGCAGACCTTGAATAATTTACTTGAACAAACTGGTGAAAAACCTGGCACACTTTTCAGCCTAATCCGCTTTGCCATCACCTGGGCACCATTCAGCCCAGCATTGCCCGAAACAATAGCAGTACTCGGCAAACAAAAAACTCTCGACCGCCTACAAAACGCAATTACTACAGCCTAATAGAGCGGCTTCCGATCTACTAGCTACTATCTGCTACCTACCAGTGGTACAATAGTGCTTAAGCTATGCACAGTCTGCACAGATCATTATTAGGGCGTATTAAAACATGGACGCATTACCATCACACGACGACGGTACTATTAGTCGGTGCCGGCGTTCTGCTGGCGAGTGCGATGGTTGCCGGTATCTTGCTATACCAATCGCCCAAACCAGTTGCCACACCCGTAGCAGTTAAAAAAATCAAGCCGCCAGCGCCACTACCGGTCTATTATTCGCCACTGACTGGTGAAAAGGTGCCTGATGTTGCGTCAACCCAACAAGCTGTCACCGGCATCATGATCGAAAACAGCCCCGATGCGCGCCCACAATCGGGTATAAAGCCTGCTGGCGTTGTTTTTGAAGCGATTGCGGAAGGTGGTATCACGCGGTTTTTGGCAATCTACCAACAGGCAAAGCCACAGCTGATTGGGCCTGTGCGCAGCGTACGCCTCTACTATGTCGATTGGATCGCGCCGTTCCAAGCCAGTGTCGCCCATATTGGTGGCAGTAAATTCGCATTAAACGAAGTCCGAAACGGTAAATATCGTGACATCGACCAATTCTTTAACAGCGGCAGCTATTGGCGCGCGACCGATCGTTATGCTCCCCACAATGTTTATACTAGTTTTGCCAAATTAGACGCACTGAATGCCAAAAAGGGCTATACGACTTCTGTATTTACCTCCTGGCCGCGGGCTGACAGCGTGCCGTCCAAAACACCAAATGCAACAACAATTAATGTTACTATGAGTGGTCCGGCATATAACAGCAGCTATCGATATGATACTGCCAGCAATACCTATTTACGTTCAGTGGGTGGAGCCGCACATAACGACCGCGAAGCAGGCCAGATCTCGCCGAGTGTCGTCATTGTCATGGATACGGTCATGAGCAAGGTGTTCGAAGATGGTTACCGCGAACAAATCGCTACAACCGGGAGTGGGCGAGCAAGGGTATTCCAAAATGGCATTGTCATCGAAGGTACCTGGACCAAAAAAGACCGTGGCAGCCAAATTAGCTTTACGAGCGCAGACGGCAAAGAAATTCCGCTCAACCGTGGCCAAACCTGGATTAGTGCCGTACCTGCCAACCAGGGAGGCAAAGTAACATGGCAATAGCCCCGGATTCCAGCACTCAGGACGACAAGCCGCTGATGCGTGATTATTGGGGGAAATATCGAAGTCGTACCTATATCATCATTACTGCGGTTCAATGTGTATTTATGCTCGCAGCGTTTGGCATCCTTGAACTTACTGGTATCGTTCACCTTGGGTTGGTCGGGCTTTTTATCATTGCCTTCATCACTGCTGCGATTCTGAACACTATCACGATTACATTGATTCATATCCTTGGTCGGCCATTTCGAGACCTTGTGCAGGCAATCGTGCTCGTGTCAGGAGAACCGACTGACCAAACTCCGCCGAACCCGAACATCAATGCCTATGAGAAAAATGGTTTCAAAGAAATCCTCCAGACTGTCTACGAACTTGCAGCACGGAGT